>JBEKUO010000572.1:0-5087 GCA_049514955.1 Bryobacteraceae bacterium
CTGAGGAATAGGTAACAGAGGACGGCACGAGTCCATTTCACGAATGGCTCCGCAAAGATGTCGATGGTAGCGCACGCGACCGGATAAGGGCGAGGATCAGAAGGATTGAAGCGACTGGCAATTATGGAGATTGTGAACCGATTGGTGCGGGCGTATTCGAGTTGAGGTTCATCGGCAAGGGACCCGGACATCGGGTCTACTTCGGCATAGACCGGGATTCAATCGTTTTGCTGGTGGGCGGCGACAAGAGCACGTAGAAAGCGGATATTAAAGCAGCTAAAGCTTATTGGAACGACTACAATGCCTAAGCGAACACGAAACTTCAGAGCGCAACTCCTGAAGGATCTTGCGGACCCAAGAGAGGCAGCGGGTTATGTCAATGCGGCATTGGAGGATTCGGACGAAATGTTCCTAATTGCCCTTCGCGATGTTGCCGAAGCTCATCAGATGTCCGCGGTTGCGAATGAGGCCGGTGTCTCTCGTGAATCCATCTATCGGATGCTGTCCAAGACCGGAAATCCGACGCACAGTAATCTAAGAGGGATTCTAAAGGCTCTATCCCTGAAATTGTCCGTAGAGACTCTTCCTTCGGAGTCAGGACCGATCGTGTCAGGTTCTCCAGGGCGCACCCACAAACCGGAAGCGCGACGCGGATCTCCACTGAAGCCGAAGAACGGATCTACTGCAATATAGAAACCAGCCGTTCTTTACAGAGTTACCCACCACTGTTTTATCGGCCTACTACCGTGCCGCCCGGATATGCCGAGGTTGCGGCTATCAACAATCCTGGATTTGCATAAGGATCGACAGTCGTCGATTTGGAAACCACGAATGTTGTCAGGTAGATTATCGCGGACCCCGCCCGCCTCTATCTCACCCCGAACTTGGATTGCATCCGCGCCGCGAACCGCGCGATGTTGACGATGGCCCGCTCGTGCGTGCCTTCTCCGGCCTTCTCCTTTTCGTCCCAGGCCTCGACTTTGAACCGGATCCTCCGCTCCTCAACGCCGATCACCTCGGCGGTGAACGTCACGGTCATGCCCATCGGCGTGGCCGCCAGATGGGAAACATTCACATGCGTGCCGACCGTGTCGTGTCCGGGTTCCAGCAGCGGCAGGACCGCGTCGCGGCAGGTGCGCTCCATCCAGCCGATCATCCACGGAGTGGCCAGCACCCGCGCGCCCTCCATGCCCAGGAAATTGATGGCCACTTCGTTGTCCACCAGGAGCTTGTGTTCGAGTTTCGTTCCGATAGGAATTTCCGCCATGAATTGTAAGTACCGTCAACCTTTCAGCCCCGCCAGCACGCCGCGCATGTAACTGAACGAGTTCTTCATGCCGGGCAGAGGATTGTCCCCGTTGATCTCATATTCCAGATTGACGCAGCCCTTGTAACCCGTCTTGTAGAGCTGCTTGAAAATACCCACGACGGGCATGATGCCTTCGCCCACGTCGCACTGTATGGCGTGCGGCTCGAAGGAGCGCAGGTCTTTGATGTGCATGTCGAACAAGCGGCTGCCGGCTTCGGCGATGGATTCGACCACGTTCGCGCCGGCGCGCGCCGCGTGTCCCACGTCCATGCAAAGGCCGCAGCGCGGGTCCATGTTGCGGACCACTTCCAGCACGGATTGCGGTGTGGGATACTGCTTGTCTTCCGGGCCGTGATTGTGGATGGCGATGCGTATGTCGTACTCTCTGACGAACTTCTCGATGGCGCCCAGATTGCTGTGCGTGGGAGCGCACACCATCATGGGCATGCCGCACATCTTGGCGTATTGGAAGTAGCGGCGAATGTCGTCCGGATCGTCCTTCTGCAGCGCGATGTTGCCGCCGCTCACGATGATCAAGCCGGCTTTTTCGAATTCTTTGCGCCCGCTGGCGAGTTCCTCCGGGCTGCTGCGATACGGCAGGTGGAACTCTTTGACGCTGACGTAGGGCGTGTGCAGTTCCAGAATCGAGCGTATAGCCAGCGCGCGGCTGTACTCGCGGAAGGAGTAGCTGGCGACCCCCAGTTTGATCGTACTTGCGGATTCCTCGGCCGCGGGCGTGGGCATCGCCGTGCCAAGGCCCGCCAGGCCGGCTCCGGCGAGAAAGCCGCGGCGGTTCAATTTGATGCTCATGATTACACTGTAGCCGAGCAAAGCTCGGCTGCGCAGGCAAGAGTGCCGCGGCAGCCACGAGTGGCTGCGCCACGTTACACTTCGTACTTCTTCAGGATCTCGTCCCAAAGCCCCTGCGCCTTCAAGATCATCTCGATCACTTCGCGCACCGCCCCGCTGCCTCCCGCCGCCGCGGTCACGTGATGGGCCAGCGCTTTCACCTCCACCCGCGCGTTGGCTGTTGCGACGGCCAAGCCCACGCGGCGCATCACCACCACGTCGGTCAAATCGTCGCCGATGTACGCCACCTGCTCCTTCACGAGCCCGGCATCCGCCATGATCTCTTCCAGAACGGGGATCTTCTCGATGTGCCCCTGGTACACGTAGCGGAACTTGCACTGCTTCGCGCGCTCGACGGTGGCCGGCGACACGCGCCCGCTGATCAGCCCCGTGGCAATTCCTTTCCAGCTCATCCACTGGAGCGCGATCCCATCTTGCGAATCGAAGCCTTTCGTCTCCACCATGTTGCCTGCCGCATCCGGCACGTTGAGCAACTTGCCGTCGGTCAGCACGCCATCCACATCCATCAGGAGCAGGCGGATCTTCGAAGCTTTTTGCGTCAGGTCGTCTGTCAAGCTGTTTATGCTCCTCTCGCAGAAGGCTGCAAAAGTTGGTTGGCAGGCGAAAGCGCCTGCCCCACCTTAAAATATGGATAACGGTCAAGGGATGCTCGATCAAGTCGAGAAAACTATCACACGTTATAGCATGTTTCAGCCGGGCCAACGCGTCGGCGTGGCGGTCTCAGGCGGGGCCGATTCCGTGTGTCTCCTGCATGTTCTGTGCGCGCTTCGGCCGCGCTGGGACCTGCGCCTGACCGTCCTGCACCTGGATCACAAACTGCGCGGGGAGGAATCCTGCCAGGATGCCGCTTTTGTCCGCGCTCTGGCGGCGGCTCTCGACCTGCCGTTCGAGTTTGGGGAAGCCGACGTGTCCGCGCTCTGCCGCGAGACCGGAGACAATCTCGAACAGGCCGCCCGTACCGCGCGTATGGAATTCTTCCGGCGATTCCTGCGGGCCGGAGCGCTCGACCGCGTGGCCGTCGGTCATACACGCTCCGATCAGGCCGAGACTGTGCTCTTCCGCTTCTTGCGCGGCGCCGGGACGGCCGGTCTGGCTGGCATACGGCCGGTCACCGCCGATGGCATCGTGCGGCCGCTGCTGGATATCGAGCGTCCGGAGATCGAGCAGTATCTACGCGACCACGCCATCGAGTGGCGCCAGGACTCCAGCAACGCCAGCGCCGCCTTCGCTCGCAACCGCATAAGGCACACCTTGCTGCCCCAATTGACCCGCGACTGGAACCCGGCCATGACCGAAACCCTTGCCCATACCGCGGACTGGGCGCAGGCCGAGGAGGCTTACTGGGAGTCCGAGCTCGCCCGCCTAGCGCCCGCCCACCTGACCATCGAACCGCCCGCCGTCCTGCTGCGCGTCGAGTCGCTGGAGGCTCTGCCGTTGGCCGTCGCGCGCCGCCTCGTCCGCCGCGCCCTGGAAATCGCCAAGGGAGATCTGCGCGGCATCGGCTTCGAGCACCTGGCGGGGGTGCTGGAACTGGCGGCTTCGGCGGAGGGCCACGGCCGCCTACAGATCCCCGGACTGGACATCTTCCGTTCCTTCAACTGGCTGCGCATCGCCCCGCCGGCGGTGGACAATCTGGAGAACCGCAACTATCGCCTCCCCCTGCCCGTCCCCGGCGCCGTGAGGCTGCCCGGCCAGAATTTTGTTATCCATTCGGAACTGTTTGAAAATACAGAAGTAACGAAAACGTCAGATCTCTTATATAATGAAAGCGTGGGGCGTTTGGACTGGAATCGGATCTCCGGTTCCCTGGAAGTTCGGAACTGGAGGCCCGGCGATCAGTATCAGCCGTCCGGTCACACCGGGGTGGAGAAAATCAAAGTCCTGTTTCACCAAGCCCGTATTCCACTGTGGGAGCGCCGGCATTGGCCGGTCGTCACCACCGGCGACGCGATTGTCTGGGCGCGCCGTTTCGGTCCGGCAGCCGGTTTCGCCGCCAGCCCCGGTACCAGCCTGGTCCTCAGTATCCGGGAAACCGGAGGCTGACGTTAATTGGATCGTGTAGCATGCCTGTAACGTCTATAGTGGTAGCGGCTGACGCCGGGGCGTCGATCGCGGAGGTTTCGTGAATTCCAATATCAAGACCGCAATTTTTTGGGTAGTCCTTATCTGTGTGGCCGTGCTCTTGTGGACCGTCGTGCGCACCGGCAAACGCCCCTCCGAAGAGCAGATCGCCTTCACCGACTTCGTCGATCAGGTTAAAGACAAGAAGATCAAAGAGGTGACCGTCGCCGGGAATGAGGTGCACGGCTTGTATCAGGGCGGCGACCGCGGATTGCGGACGCTCATTCCCTCCAACTATCCGGCGATTTACGATTTGCTGCAGCAGAACGGCGTCAAGGTGGAGATCAAGGATTCCAACTCCAATCCGTGGTTCTCCCTGTTGGTGCAGGCTTCCCCATTCATCCTGCTGCTGGCCTTCTGGATCTTCATGATGCGGCAGATGCAGAGCGGCGGCAACAAGGCGCTGAGTTTCGGCAAGAGCCGCGCGCGCCTGCATTCCACCCAGCAGAAAAAGGTGACATTTAAGGATGTGGCGGGCGTCGAGGAAGCCAAGGAGGAGTTGCAGGAGATTATCGAATTCCTGCGCGAACCCCAGAAATTCCAGAAGCTCGGCGGCCGCATTCCCAAGGGCGTACTGCTGATCGGCCCCCCCGGCACCGGCAAGACCTTGCTGGCGCGCGCTATCGCCGGCGAGGCCAGCGTGCCGTTCTTTTCCATCTCCGGCTCGGACTTCGTGGAGATGTTTGTGGGCGTGGGCGCCAGCCGCGTGCGCGACTTGTTCGAGCAGGGCAAGAAGAACGCCCCCTGCATCGTCTTTATCGACGAAATCGACGCCGTGGGCCGCCAT
>JBEKUO010000573.1:0-9174 GCA_049514955.1 Bryobacteraceae bacterium
TCCGGGAATAAGCCGGTTCACCGTCCGCGCCTTCGCGGGCGGATTGTTGTCGGGACTGGGCCACAACCCGGTGATAGGAATCCGCGACTTTAGCGGAGAGGCGCGCTGGGATCCGGCAGCGCCGCAGCAGGCGTCGCTGCGCCTGAGAATCCGCGCCGAATCCCTGACTGTCGAAAACGACACGAGCGACAAGGACCGCCGCGAAATGGAACGAGCCATGCAGCAGGAGGTGCTCGAAACGGCCAGCTATCCGGAGATCGTCTTCGAGAGCAGCGCCGCCTCGATGAACGGGAACGGCCGCGTGCAGATCGACGGCAATCTGACCCTGCACGGGGTGACGCGATCGCAGCGAGTGCCGGCGCAGTTGGCGGTCACGGGCGATATACTGCGCGCGTTCGGCGAGTTTTCCGTGCGGCAAACCGATTACAGGATCAAGCTGGCGTCTGTCGCGGGCGGCGCGCTCAAGCTCAAGGACGAGCTGAAGTTTACGTTCGATATCGTAGCCCGCCGCAAGCCGGAGTAGAACATATGTGCTTAGCCATCCCAGGAAGAATTGTGGAGTTGCTGGCGGAGCGGGAGAACCTGGCGCTAGTCGAAGTCGCCGGCGTGCGGCGCAAGATCGATGTGGGGCTGCTCGAGGAAGACCCGGCCCGGGCGGGCGATTGGGTCCTCATCCACGTGGGCTTCGCCATGAGCAAGATTAGCGAGGCGGACGCCACGGACCAGATGCGAATCCTGCGCATGCTCGGCGAAGATGAGGCGGCTATGCAGGAGATCGAAGGCTACGGGATGGGAGAAACAGCCGCGCGGCCGGCGAGTTGAAACTCGCCGCGGCACGCTAAAGCGTGCGCCACGAGAGCCATGAAATTTGTCGACGAGTTCCGCGAACCCGAGCTGATCGCCAAGACGGCCCATGAGATCCGCCGCCTGGCCGATCCCCAACGGCATTACCGGATGATGGAAGTCTGCGGCGGCCACACGCATGCCATCTATCGCTTCGGCCTGAAGGACCTGCTTCCTCCCAACATCGAGCTCATACACGGGCCCGGTTGTCCGGTGTGCGTGTTGCCTATGGGCCGGATCGATGACGGGCTGTCCATGACCGCGCAGCCGGATGTAATCTTCACGGCATTCGGCGACATGATGCGTGTGCCGGGCACGCGCGGCAGCCCGCTCGAATATAAGGCCCGCGGCGCGGACGTGCGCATCGTGTACTCGCCCGCCGATGCGCTCAAGCTGGCGCAGACGAATCCCGACAAGCACGTGATGTTCTTTGCCATCGGCTTCGAAACCACGGCCCCTTCCACCGCGCTGACACTGATGCGCGCGCGAAGCCAGGGCATACGGAACTTTTCCGTCTTCTGCAATCACGTGACGATCATCCCCGCGATCCGCGCGATCCTGGATTCGCCCGACATGCGCCTGGACGCGTTCATCGGGCCCGGCCACGTCTCAACTGTCATCGGCTGCCGGCCCTATGAATGGATCGCGCGCCATGAGCGAAAGCCCATCGTGGTCTCCGGCTTCGAGCCGCTCGACATGCTGGAATCCGTGTTGATGTTGCTGCGTCAATTGAAGGAGGGGCGCGCGGAGGTCGAGAATCAGTACAAGCGCGTGGTTCCGTGGGAAGGGAATCGCGCGGCCTTGAAGGCCATGGCCGAAGTTTTTCAGTTGCGTCCCTACTTCGAATGGCGCGGCATGGGTTTCATCTCGCAATCGGCGTTGCGCATCCGCGACAGTTACGCGGAATTCGATGCCGAACAGCGTTTCAGCGTTCCCGGCATTCGCGTGACGGATCCGAAGGCCGCCCAATGCGGCGAAGTGCTCAAAGGCGTGCTGAAACCAGCCCAGTGCAAACTTTTCGGAAACGAATGCACGCCGGAGCGTCCGGTGGGCGCGCTGATGGTTTCCTCGGAGGGCTCGTGCGCCGCGTATTACAATTACGAGCATCGTAAGGCGGCCCTGGTGACCGAGGTGGCCGCCGCATTGTGAAGGCGGGATGCGCATGCAGGCCTCTCCCAAGATCCGTTTCCGCGACGCGCAGATCGAGATGGCGCACGGCGCGGGCGGCAAAGCCAGCCGCAGGCTGATCGAGGGGTTGTTCGCGCCCCTGCTATTCGAACCGTCAGCCGGACCCTTGGGCGACGCCGCGCACGTACAGGTGAATGGCACGCGCATCGCCATCACCACGGACAGCTTCGTAGTGAAGCCTTTGCGCTTTCCGGGCGGCTCCATCGGCGAGCTGGCTGTCAACGGAACCGTGAACGACCTAGCGGTATCGGGCGCGCGCGCGGAAACGCTCGTCGTAACTTATGTTCTGGAAGCCGGACTGCCGACCGATATTCTCGAATACGAGGTCCGCGCCATGGCCGCCGCGGCGCGCAGGGCTGGCGTGGTCATCGCCGGCGGGGATACTAAGGTCGTCGAGCACGGAAAGGCCGACCGCATGTACATCAGCAGTTGCGGAATCGGCCGGTTGATCGAGGGAGTTCAGATATCGGCACAGTCCGTGCGGCCCGGAGATCGGATTCTGCTGTCGGGTCCCATCGGCGATCACGGCATCACGATTCTGCTGGCCCGTGGCGAGCTCGACCTCGAGGCGGAGATCTGTTCCGATACGCGCTCGGTGCTTCCGCTGGTGGAGACTTTGGCAGCAGCGGCGCCCGGCGGCATACGCTGGATGCGCGACCCCACGCGCGGCGGCGTGGCCACTTCACTGAACGAGTTGGCGCGCGACTGCGGGTTGGGAATCTGCCTTTCGGAGGACCAGATCCCCATACACGACACCGTCAGAGGCGCCTGCGAGTTGCTCGGGCTGGAACCTTTGCACATCGCCAACGAAGGACAGTTTCTGGCGGTGGTAGCAGCGGACGCCGCGTATGCCGCGCTCGCCGCGTTGCAAGCCGCGCCGGGAGGCCAGGCGGCGGCCATGATCGGCGAAGTGCGCGAGCAACCGGCCTGCACGGTACTGGTTTCGACTTTGTATGGTGGCACACGGGTGATCGACATGCTGGTTGGCGATCCGTTGCCGCGCATCTGTTAGGGTGAGGTCCGTGACAAGTAACTGCGATCTGGCGAAGAGCGTAGAGGATCGGCTCCTGGAACGCAACCAGCTTTGCGAAGAATTCTTCGCGCGGGAAGCCGGCCGTCTGGCGTACGCTTGCCGCGAAATGTCGGATCGCTTCCTGCGGGGCGGCCGCCTGCTGGCCTTTGGACGCGGTTCCTATGCGACGGATGCGCAGCATGTCTCGGTCGAATTCGTTCACCCTGTAATCGTCGGCAAGCGGGCTTTGCCGGCGCTCGACCTATCGATGCTGTACCGGCCGTGGCTCGAAGCTATCCTCCGCGCCGACGATATGGTTATGGGCTTTGGTCCTCCGGAGGGCGATCCCGATGTGTGGTCCGCGCTCGATCTGGCGCGCGCGCGGCGGGCCATGACATTCGCCCTCCCGGGGCTAGAAGGCGATTACGCGGTCACGGCCCACACGCAGCATCCCTTCATTCATCAGGAGATGATCGAGATGCTCTATCACGTATTGTGGGAGACGGTGCACGTGTTCTTCGAACATCGCGAGTTAGGACTCGATACCGGCGATGCGGCTTTCCTCTATCCGTTTCTGGGCCAGCAAAAGCAGGATACGGACGATGTGGTGGCCGAAGTCGCCGAATCGATTCGCCTCAAAGTGCAGGATGATGCCGGTCTTCGCGTGCAGGTGGCCGCTACGCAGTCGGAAGCCATCAGCCAGACGGCGCAGGCTATGGGGCAATGTGTCCGGAATGGGGGCAAGCTGATTCTGTTTGGCAACGGCGGCTCGGCGACCGACGCCAACGATTGGGCGCTCGACTGCGTGTGCCCGCCCGAGGGCTACCGTCCGATTCCGGCCGTGTCGCTGGCGCTGGAGCCTGCCAACATCACGGCAGTGGCCAACGATATCGGCACGGATGTGATTTTCCTGCGGCAACTCATCGCGCAAGCTCAACCCGGAGATATGGCGGTGGCGATTTCGACGAGCGGGGGTTCGCACAACATCGTGATGGCGCTGGAGGAGGCGCGCAAGCGGAAGCTCGTCACCGCGGCGCTGCTGGGTTATGACGGCGGAGAAGTTTTGCGCCGCGGCTTGGCGGATTTCCCGATTGTGGTGCATTCGGATTACATTCCGCGGATTCAGGAAGTGCAGGCTTCGGTCTATCACATCATTCGCGAAGCGTTGGTGGGGCAGGCGCTTTCGCCTGCCAACCCAGGCAACTCTTCATTACTTGAGAGCGGGCGGTTCCCGTTCTGGTCGAAGAAGGGCGTGTGGTCGAAGTCGGTTGGCAGGGGCGAAGCTGTATCGTGGGCTAAAACACGGCTAAAACCAGCGGCTCATAATCACCTTCTGTTCCGTATAGAAAGCGATCGCATCCCGCCCGTGCGCGTGTAAGTCGCCAAAGAACGAATTCTTCCAGCCCGTGAACGGAAAGAATGCCATGGGCGCGGCGACTCCTACATTCACGCCTACCATCCCCACCTCTATGCGCGACGCATACTCGCGCGCGCTCTTGCCGTCCGACGTGAAGATCGACGTGGTATTGCCGAACGCCGAGCGGTTCACCAGGCCGATGGCTTCATCCAGATCCTTGACGCGGATCACCGACAACACGGGCCCGAAGATCTCTTCGCGTGCGATGGTCATCTCGGGAGCCACCCCGTCGAAAACGGTGGGACCCAAAAAATAGCCTTCTGGATTGCCGTTCATGCGCTCGCGCCCGTCCACCAGGAGCTTCGCGCCTTCCGCCACGCCCTTCTCGATATAGCCGAGCACGCGCTGGCGGTGTTCCGCGGTGACCAGCGGTCCCATCTCCGTGGCGGCCTCGGCGCCGTCGCCCAGCCTTAGCCCGCGGACCCTTTGCAGCAGTGCATCCAGCAGCGGGCGCACCTCGCCCACGGCCACTAACACGCTTCCTGCCAGACAGCGCTCGCCGGCAGCGCCGAATGCAGACCCCATGATGGCTTCGACGCTCTTCTCGATGTTGGCATCCGCCATCACCACCAGATGATTCTTTGCGCCGCCCAGCGCTTGCACGCGCTTTCCATGCGCCGCAGCGGTCTGGTACACATGCTTGGCCACCGGACTCGACCCTACAAACGAAATCGCGCGCACCAGCGGATGCGCCAGCAAAGCGTCCACCGCTTCGCGCGCGCCGTGCAGCAAGTTGTAAACGCCCGCGGGAAGGCCGGCTTCGTGCAGCAACTCCGCGGTACGCGTAGGCGTCAGCGGCACTTTCTCCGACGGCTTCAGGATGAACGTATTGCCGCAGGCGATGGCGAAGGGAAACATCCACATAGGCACCATCGCCGGAAAGTTGAACGGGCTAATGCCGGCGCAGACGCCGAGCGGCTGGCGTATGGCCTGGCAATCGATCCCCTTCGAAACGTTTTCCAGCGCGTAGCCCATCATGAGGCTGGGCATGCCGCAGGCTACCTCGACCATCTGTATGGCGCGGCGCACGGACCCGCGCGCGTCCTCCAGGGTCTTGCCGTTCTCGGCTGAAAGAATGCGCGCGACTTCTTCGGCGTGTTTTTCCAGCAGATCCTTATAGCGATAGAAGACCTGCACACGCTCCACCACCGGCACTTCTCTCCACTTCAGGAAAGCCGAGTGCGCAGCGCGGGCCGCGCGGTCTACGTCCGCGGACGTCGCATAGGGGACTTGCGCAATCACTTGCCCGGTAGCCGGGTTGGTAATCGGATACAGGGAACAGCCGTGTGCGTCCTCCCAGTTTCCGTTCACGTAGAACTTCACCGTCCGAACCGCAGCTTCCGTATCGATCATGAGTTTCATCGTACAACGTCCGTGGCGCAAGCTTCAGCTTGCCGCCGTGGGCTTCAGCCCACGGTCTCGCGACAACATAAAGTGCCCCACCCCCGCTACCACAAATCCGACGAACCAAGCATAATCGTACAACCAACGAAGGGCAGGCACCACCAGGCCCAGCAGAGCCGCGGCAGCGCCACAGGCCAGCGCGGCCAGCGCGCGATAGTTGAATCCACCCGAGAATTCGTAGCGGCGATGCCGCAGGTAAAGATCCTCGACCGCCAGGGCACGACGGCGTACTACGAAATAGTCCACGATCATGATCCCGGCGATCGGCCCCAACAACGCCGAATAGCCCACCAGCCAGCCGAAAATGTACGCGCTGTAATCGCCCAGCAGCTTCCACGGCATCATCACCAGTCCCAAGCAGCCCGTGATCAGGCCGCCCGTGCGAAATGAGATACGCCGCGGATTCAGATTCGAAAAATCGTTCGAGGGCGACACCACATTGGCCGCCACGTTCGTATTCAGCGTAGCCAGCAGCAGCGCGATCAGGGCCACGAATGCCACGCCGGGTTGATTGAAGCGGCCCAACAGGACCACCGGATCCCAGATGGCCTCGCCAAAAATCACCGCGGAAGCGGAAGTCACCGCCACGCCGATGAAAGAATACAGGGTCATGGCCGCTGGTAGTCCGAGCGCCTGTCCCAACATCTGCGCCTTCTGTGAGCGCGCATAGCGGGAAAAATCGGGAATGTTCAGCGCCACCGTGGCCCAGAAACCCACCATGCCGGTAAGCGCCGGAACGAAGAAGCGGAAGAACGAGGCGCCGTCGTGAAACTTGCTGGGAGCGCTCAGCACCGGGCCGAAACCGCCCGCCTTGCGCGTGACCCACAGCAGCAAGAGTACGCCGATAGCCAACATGAACGGCGCGCCGATGCCTTCCAGAAACTTGATGGTTTCGATCCCGCGCCAGATCACCACGATATTCAACGCCCAGAAGAACACGAAACAGACCGCCGCGCCGCCGTCAAAGCGGCCCCATGCCGACCATAGGATCTTCAACATGGCGTGTATGGCTTGTCCGCCGATCCAGGTCTGTATGCCAAACCAGCCGCAGGCCACCAGCGCGCGCAAAACCGCGGGCACATTCGCGCCCAGTACTCCGAACGACGCCCGCACCAGCACCGGAAACGGGATGCCGTATTTTGTCCCCGCATGCGCGTTCAGCAGCATGGGGACGAGCACGATGAGGTTGCCCAGCAGGATGGTGCTGATGGCCTGCCACCAGTTCATCCCCCCGGCGATCAATCCCGAAGCCAGCATATAGGTAGGAATACACACGCTCATGCCGACCCATAACGAAGCGTAGTTGTAGACTCCCCAGTCGCGGCGCGACTGCGGAACCGGCGCCAGATCCTCGTTGTAGAGCGGGCTTTGGCGGATATCCAGCACGGCCGCGTCGTTCACTTCCAGGCACCGCCGCGTGCCGCGCGCTTCAGAAATTGGCCGCGGCCTGCGCTGCCGAGATACCGCTCGCCGTCCACAATCACTTCGCCGCGGGAGAGCACCATACGCGCGTTGCCCTTCACCCTGAAGCCTTCGAACATCGAGTAATCCACGCGCATGTGATGCGTCGCGGCGCCGATGACGTGCTCCTTGAGGGGGTCCCAGATCACGATGTCGGCGTCGCTCCCGGGCGCCAGCTCGCCCTTGCGCGGATACAACCCGAACAGCTTGGCGGGAGTGGTGGCTACCAGTTCGACGAAGCGGTTCAGGCTCAGGCGGCCCTCGTTCACGCCGAAATGATAGAGGAGCTGCAGACGATTTTCGATGCCGGGGCCGCCGTTGGGAATCTTCGTGAAATCGTCTTTGCCCAGCGACTTCTGATCCGCGAAACAGAAGGGGCAATGATCGGTCGAGACCACCTGCAGGTGGTCGTTCTTCAAACCGTCCCAGAGCTTCGGCTGATGCTGCTTCTCGCGCAGCGGCGGAGTGAACACATATTTGGCGCCCTCGAAACCCGGGCGAGCCAGGTCGTCGACCGAAAGCAGCAGGTACTGCGGGCAGGTTTCCGCGAAGGCCGGAACGCCGCGGTCGCGCGCCTCGCGCACCTGGTTCAACGCGTCTTCGCTGGAGAGGTGCACGATATAGACCGGCGCGCCGGCGATCTCCGCCAGAGCGATAGCGCGGTGCACAGCCTCCGCTTCGGCCGTGGCTGGCCGCGTGAGCGCGTGATAGATCGGCGCGGTCTTGCCGTCGGCCAACGCGCGGCGCACGATCACGTCGATTACCCCGCCGTTTTCGGCGTGCATGCAAATGAGCGCGCCATTCTTCGCGGTCTGCGAGAGCGCCTTAAAGATGGTGGCGTCATCCACCATCAGCACACCCGGATAGGCCATGAACAGCTTGAAGCTGGCGACTCCTTCGTCCACCATGGCGTCCATGTCTTCGAGGCCCGCTTCGTATAGATCCGTGACGATCATGTGCAGGCCGTAATCGATGGAAGCGCGATTTTCCGCCTTCTTCCACCAGGTGTCGAGCGCCTCCCGCATCTTCATGCCGCGGGCCTGAATGGCGAAATCGATCAGGGTGGTGGTGCCGCCGAAGGCCGCCGCGCGCGTGCCGGTTTCGAAATCGTCGCTGGAAGTAGTTCCGCCGAACGGCATGTCGAGATGCGTGTGGACGTCGATGCCGCCCGGCAGCAGCAGCATGCCGGATGCGTCGATCACCCGGCCGCCGGCCTCCACGGGAATTCCCGCGGCGATCTCGCGAATCTTCTCGCCGTCAATCAGTACGTCGGCCGGGAAGGTGCTCTCGGAAGTCACTACCGTGCCGTTGCGAATGAGTGTGGTCAATGCGCGCCCTCTCTTGAAGCCATTATCATCCCTTATTGGATTGGCAGGTATTCGATCCTTCCCTGCCACTCTTCCTGAGATGTCGACCGGGCAATTAATTCAGTCTAGAATTGTTCCAACGACAGGTTCCATTGCAAATCCGTGGCGCGCGCCATCCACCGCGGATGGCTGCGCAAGCACTCGACGCTACTAAACAATCGGGGCGACACACCGATTACGGAGCCTCCTATTTCACTTGCTCTCGGAAGAGCAGCAGGTTCGCCGCAACGTATTCTACTCAAAGGTCGTGAAGCTAAGCACGGGCCCATACTGGTAGGTGACATTGTTCCCGTCCCTGAAGGCCATCTGGTAGTAGTAGATCGTCCCGCTCGCCAAGCCGCTTAGCGTGGCGGCGAAGTTCTGTGCGGTGAAGTTCACAACGACAGGCACGTAGCTGGTCTTGGCGCTGCCCAGCGTCAGATTCGGAGTCGTTCCCCACAGAAAGAAAGCGACCCCCGATGACCCTTCCGGGTTGACGCTCC
>JBEKUO010000574.1:0-5033 GCA_049514955.1 Bryobacteraceae bacterium
CGTCCAGCAACGGAGTAGAGGCCTGGACGTGGCGGGCGCTGAGTTTTGCTTCCTGTTCGGGCGGGCCGCAGGAGTTCGCGCGTCAGTGCTGACGCAGACGAGGATCACGCCTCGTCGAGATCCCTGAGAACCTGTGAAACAAGCTCAGGGCTGATCCAAAACCCTGCACGTTCCTGCAGATCTTCGATGACTGGCTTGACTCGCTCGATCAGCCCGGCCCGCTTGGCCTCGGCCAAAACGCCGAGTAGGCCGGTGACCCTGAGCCCGAGCGCCCTTGCGGCCCGCCGGCCAAGTCGCTCATCGACCAGAACCAGATCTGCCCGCTTTTCCAAGGCTAACGCGATGGCTTCCGCTTCGCCCAGATCGAGCTCTGCGCGAAGTTGCGCTACACGCGACGTATCTCGCACGGGCTCCACCACGAGCCACGCGCACGACGCACGGTCAATGAGGGGCGGTCCAGCATCCGAACGCGTTAGCTCCTGGTATACGGCGGCGGGACGAGCACCTGCTCATAGAGGCTGACCAGCAGGTCGAGCCGGCCAATCAGCGACAGGTTTAGGACTGGTGAAGTGTCTGAGATGACAATCAAAAGCGGCCCATTTGGCGAAGAGTTTCCAAATCCTGCTTGAAATCCTCTACTCCGTAGTGAATGGGGATGTGGCGATCCGCCAGCAAACGCTGGAACTCTCGCTGGCGCATTCCGGCCAAGCTGCTCGCTCGTCCAAGGGTCAGGCGCTCCTGCTGGAACAACGTCAGGGCGAGTTCCCGTTTCAACTCCAGCTCAGTAATGTGAGCTGCGTCGAGGATTTCGTCAGGAATCGTAAGTGGCATAGCCGCTGCTTCTACTATACGCCGTCGGCGAAGCAGAAACCACCGCGGCACAAATGCGTGGAGCGCGCGCTGGTGGTGTGCCGCGGACCAGAGGTCAGGCCTTCGGACTTCTCTTTCCAATTTCAAACCAACGGCGCACCCACGGGCCGCACGCTGGAAGACGTGGAACCCGTGCATATCGAGCGCATCCTGCGGGAGGCCTCCCATAACCTTTCGCGGGCCGCGCGTATTCTGGACATCGATCGCACCACGCTGTACAACAAACTGCGGCGGTACGGCTTGAAATAACGTGATCCAACTGGTCGGCGTACAGGTCGCGGTGGATGCGCTGGGCGCCCTGGCTGTGGAGTTGGCGGCCCTGCTCCGCATGGAGTGCCGCGTACGGCCGGAGCGTCTGGACGTCACGTTCGCGCGAGACCGCTTTCGCAACCAGTATTACTCGACCGCCATTCTGCAAGCGATGCAGCCGCTGGCCGAAGCCGGCGCCCGCCTGCTGGCGGTCACTTCACACGACCTGTACGTTCCGGTGCTGACATTCGTGTTCGGCGAGGCGCAGTTGGGCGGCAACTGCGCGGTCGTATCGATGCACCGGCTGCGCGAGGAATTCTACGGTCTCCCGCCCAACGAAGAGTTGATGCAGGCGCGCCTGGTGAGGGAAGCGGTGCACGAGTTGGGTCATACCTTCGGGTTGCGGCATTGCGACAACTGGCAGTGCGTGATGACGTCGAGCCACGCGGTGGAGCGGCTGGACGTGAAGGGGGCGGAGTTCTGCTTCCTGTGCGGGCGGGCGGTCGTGGGAGCTGGCGCGGGCGATAGCGTGGGCCGCGAGCTGCGCGCGGAATCTACTGCCCGGGTCCGGTTTTGACCGCGGTCTAGCGGGACGGAACAGTGGATTCGTTGAAGGGCTGGTGTCCTTGTTCCCCGACTTCCGGCCCATAACTTCCCCATAGCGAGTTGCTGGTGCTACCGCTGGTCGTCGGGACCGGTGCGTCGACTATCGCTACTGGTGATCCCCGTGACCACAATCTGCAATGTCGGCTTCGCTGGCGAAGAAACCAGACGCACCAACAGAGGCGGTTGGGTGATAAACTGGCTCAATCCGGATGAAACATACACCCTTTACGGTCGCGGATTATCTGCTAACGCGCCTGAAACAGCTCAACGTCACTGACATTTTTCAAATCCCCGGGGATTATTGCAAGCACTTCACTCAGGCGCTGGAACATTTTGCCGGCGTAAATGCCATCGGCGCAATCAATGAACTGGATGCCGGCTATGCCGCGGACGCCTACGGGCGTACGCGCGGACTCGCAGCCATTTCCCTGCAGTATGGCGTGAGTACTTTCAGCGCGCTGAATGCCGTCGCGGGCGCGTACGTGGAGCGAAGTCCCATCGTCGTCATCAGCGCCACGCCCGGCGCGGATGCCCGGCAGATCACCAAAATGTACAACGTGCTCTATCACCACTCGACCGGCAATCTGAGCGCCGACCAGGAGGTGTATGCGCATGTGACCGTGGCCGCCGAAATAATCGGCACCTCCGCGGGAGCTGCCGAACGCATCGACAAGCTGCTGGTCGCCGCAATCTCGCACCGCCGGCCCGTGTATATCGCCTGTTACGAGGAGGTCTGGGGCGAGCCGTGTCCCAGGCCATCCGCAAAGCCGTTGGAACCGATCGTCCCGGCCAGCGAGCCGTTAGCGCTGGACAATGCCGTGAACCACGCGTGGACGCAGATCTCAGCGGCCAAATCTCCTTTGATTCTGGCGGGCGTGGAACTGTTGCGATTCGGGCTCGCCGGGCTGCTGCAGGAGATTATCGATGCCAGCGGATTTCTCTATACGACCACGAGTCTGGGGAAGACGGTGCTCGATGAGAAGGGCGATAAATTCATAGGCACTTATTCCGATGCCGCCTCGATTCCCAACGTGATCGACGCCGTAACGAAGTCGGACTGCATTCTCGCGTTGGGCACAATTATCACCGACGATTATCTGAAGCTGGTTGAGTCCAAATACGCTGCAATGGTGCGTGCCTCAACCGAAGAGATCCGCGCGGGATATTTCATTTATCAGAATGTCACGATGCGGGACTTCATGGAGGCGCTCCTGCGGCGTTTCCGTGCGAACAAGAGTTATCCCCTGAACGCCGTTGCGCCCGCCCAGCCGGCCTATCCCGATCCGTGGGCCGCGAATTCAGACCCCCACTGGAACGCCAAACCCGATGTGCTGACCTACAACCGGTTTTTCCAGCACACCATGAAGTTCCTGGGCGACAACCGAATGTTCGACAAAGTGGTCTTCACGCTGGGCGTCAGCAGTTCACTCTATGTCGCCACCAACGCATATGGACTGGCGCAGAACAGCTTCATATCGTCAGCGGCGTGGCAATGCATTGGCTTCGAGACAGGAGCGGCTTCGGGCGCGCAACTCGGAAGCAGGAAGCGTGCATGGGCAATCGCGGGAGACGGCGGATTCATGATGATCGGTCAGTCGCTTTCCACGCTGGCAAGAAACAATCTAAACGCCGTCATCTTTGTCGTGAGCAACGGAGTCTATGCCATCGAGCAAGTGTATGTCAATCTTAAGTCCTTTGAACCGGGACCCGAGCACACCTTCGATGCATTCGACATCCTTCCCAAATGGGATTACATGGCATTAGCCAAGGCCTATGGCGCGGAGGGCTTCCGCGCCCGGACTATCGACGATCTGAAGGCCGTGCTCGATGCGCTTAAGGGCCTGAAAAACCGGCCTGCGCTGGTTGAGATAGTCATTCCCGAAAAAGATCTTGCCGGTCAGATGAAGCGGCTTGGCGAAGAATGAGGCGAAAACATGAAAAGTAAAACGTATTCCATATTCGGAGCCGGCGCGGCAGGGCTCTACACCGCGTGGCGGTTGCTCGGCGGCGGAGATACCAAAGACCAAAAACAGAACACGAAAGCTTTGCATAGCGGCGATACGCTGGAGCTCTACGATTGGGGAAAATACACGTTCAACAAGGAAAACCCGGGAACCCGCGCGGCAGGCGCGCGCGTCTGCACCTGGCACTATCAAGACGACTCGAACGCCTCCTACCTGGAAGTGGGCGGCATGCGTTACTCCGAATGGGACGGCAGCCCCGGGGGCGGTGGGCATCGCTTGGTGACCACGGTCATCAAAAAGCTGGACCTCGACAAGGATTCGGTGCCGTTCAATACATCCGCAAACCCGTTGTATTACCTGCGCGCTAAGAACATGTACCTGAACGATATCACGTCCAGCAATCCCGCGCCTTATAACGTGAATAATTATGGAGCGACGGATTCGCCGGACACGGGTTTTACGTTCATTCAGGACATCGCAGTTTCGCCGGACAAAGCCGCGAAAATGACCCGGGCGGATTGGTGCAGGTTTTACAAAGAAGGGACCATCCAGGTAGAGCTTGGCGATTCCTCGATCTACAAAAAGGGCGACCTGCTCAAAGACATCGGGTACTGGGACCTGATGTTCGACCAGTTGGGTTCCGAAGGCTACCAATATACGGCCGACGGCAACGGCTACACCTCGAACGTCATCAACTGGAACGCCGCCGATGCCATTCAGTCCAACAATGAATTTACGCCCGGCGCCGAGTACAAGACCCTGAAAACCGGTTATTCCAGTATGTTCACGGCGCTATTCGACGCCATTGTGAGCCTGGCAAAAAAGAAGGGCGTCAAATTCGATTATCACCCCGATACGCGGCTGCACTCCATTCTCGAGATCGAGGGGGCGGTGCATTACTGGACCGCCACGCGCGAGTATCCCGACAAAGCCATCGCTGAGCGCACCACCGATGCGGCCTGGCTGGCGATGCCGAGATATGCGTTGGATCTGGTGTCGCAAGCCACGCGCTATCAACCGCACAAAGGCCTGGATGTGCTCAACCATACCAAAGTGCAACTTTACCTGGAAGCGGCCATCATACAACCTTCTTACAAGGTAGGAATGTTCTTCGATCAGGAATGGTGGGTCGAGGGCGCGCTTGCCGCTCCCGTTTATCCCGCTCCGATTATTAGCTACGAGATCACGGAAGCGGTGCTGGAGAGCCTGGCAAGAAACAAGTTCCCGGGAGAGTACATCCAGAAGATCAAGCACGCTAAGCCGCCAATCGTCGAGCAGCCGTTTGCCTCGGGAGGGGATTTCTTCAAAGCCATCGAGGCCTGTACCGGCGAGAGGCTGACCGTC
>JBEKUO010000575.1:0-5011 GCA_049514955.1 Bryobacteraceae bacterium
GCCTCTAGGAAATAGACGATCGTGAAGAGGTTCGGCGCGAAATGAGTGGCCAAGTTGCGGAGCGATTGGACCTGGCCTTGCGTGATGCCGGCGCGCAAAAGTAGATGCTCAAAGGGGAACATGGCGTCAGCCGGCTCAGAGACGACTACCCGGTAGCCTGCCGAGGTAAGCAGAGACTCCCACGTGGCGGCCGTGAAAAAGCGGAGGTGGGTCCGATCGAGGATGCCCGCCTCCTGGTAATCCCACTGCCCGAGCGCCAGCTTGGCTCGTACAGCCCAGTAGGCGACATTCGGCCCGGTAACGAGCAGCCGGCCGTTCTCGGCGAGGAGGGGCCTGAGTTGTTGAAGCAGCTCTCCAGGCTGGGCCAGATGCTCGAGAATATCCATGAGGAGGATTGCGTCAAAAGGGCCGGATATGCGGGCGAAAGTGCTTGGGCAGGTGACATCGGCGCAGATGACGGGGAGGCCGGCGGCGGCGGCTAGTCCAGCGGCTTCCGGGTCCTTCTCTATCCCAACTACCCGATGTCCCGCCGACAAGAGTTCGCGCGTTAAGTATCCGGTATGGCAGCCGAGCTCGAGGACCGACTTACTCGTACCTGCAAGCCGCTGGACGACCTTGAGGTATTTCCCTTCCAGCCCGTCGCTAAAGTCCCGATGGTAAGTGAGCGCCATGAATTAGGCCTGTAGGCGTCTGTAGACGGGTAGGAAGCGCGACTCGTAGTTCCAGTCGGCCAGGATGCGCTGGCGCCCCTTCTCTCCCATAGAGCGCGCCAGTTCCGGGTCGTCCAGAAAGCGGCGAATGGCATGCGCGATGCTTGCCGCATCGTCCGGATCGCAGGCGACGCCGTAGCCGGGTTCCACGTACGCTGCGCGCCAAGCGGGAATGTCTGAAACTACAAGCGGCAAGCCGGAGGCCAGATAGTCGAACGCCTTGTTGGACGCTCCCGTCATGCCGCGTTGATTGATGTCGTTCCCGCAAAGGGGCATGAGAGACAACCCGGCATCGCAGCGCAGGCACCACTCCATCAGCTTGTAACGCGGCAGCGCCGCAACGACTTCCAGGCGGTGGCCGATACCGAGCTGTCGCGCCTGCTCCTGGATCTGCCCTAGATAGCCGATGCTACCTAAAGTTTCATATCCGATCACGCGCAGCTTCACGCGATCCGGTAGCTGAGCGAGGGCATTTACAACCGAGGGGGGCAGCCTGTCGGGGCCGATCGAGCCATGATACAGAATCCAGAAACTCCCGTTGGAGGACGCCCGCTGGGCAGCCGCCTCATGCCTGGATGGGCAGTTCCACACGCACAAGGCTTTTTGGCGCGTCCCGGTGTCGGCCTTGAAGCGCTCCACGCGTGCCTCGTTTGGGAGGACACAACACTCGGCTCGGCAGGCGAGTTGCGTGCGCGTCCAGCTCACCAGTCTTTGAAAGCGGCCTTGGGGAGACCCGTCTGGGGAGTCATGCTCGTGGTACAACACCCGCAGCCAAGGCGCAACCCACAACGTCAAAGCGGCGGGGCATGCGAGCGGGTCGGAGGCATATATCCAGCGCGGCCGCCAGATCATTACCCAGCCGAAAACCCACAGGCAGAAGAAGAGATAATGCAGCTTCTGCCGCCATCCGGCGGGGCAGAAGTTCAGGTATCGCAAACGAATATTGGGGTGCGCTGGAAAACGCAAAGCGGCGGTGCCGCGTGCCCGCGTGCCTAGAAACAAAACCTGCCAGCCGGCGTCGGCCAGAATCCGCGAGCTATGTTCCAGCGGCGGATAACCGGCGGGATTGGTGTATTGAATGTACAGTACGCGAGGCACGCGAGACCTTCTCATTGACAGAATTTCGGCCGCGGCTTCCACAAGTGGTTATTAGCGGTGAGGCACCAAAAGACCAAGCCCGGCAACAGGTCGCGCGGCCCCATCTCGCCGATCATCCGCGAACAATCGCGAAGCCGGCCTTCCAAGCCGGACCGGATGCAGCAGTGCGTGTCCAGCACGTCTTGCCTGCGGCGAACGTACCATCTGGCATTGCGCTGCACGGTCTCCGGCAGCAGGCTCATCAGCCTGGCGCGGACGCGGCGACCCTCGCGCAAGAAAGCCAGCCTGGAAGGTTTCGCTCTACTCAACTGACCCGGATGCCACCGCAATCGCACGAGCAACTCATGAACGACGGCCAATTGGCCCTGAGCGCACAATCTGACCCACAGGTCGTAATCGCCGGAAACGCTTAAGGTCTCGTCAAACCCGCCAACTCTACAAAAGGCGTCCTTCCTGACTGAAACCGTGGACAGATTTCCGGGCATGCATCCGTGATAGAGAAACATTTGCAGCGCCAAGCCGGGTTCGATCAGGTCGGGCAGGTCTCTGAGTGCGCACTGGCTGACGATGCCGCCTTCGGCATCGACAATCCTGCATTTGCAGAAGGACATGGCGACCGCAGGCTCCCGCGCGAAGATGGCGGACTCCCGTTCCAGGCAATCAGGCTCGATGGCATCGTCCTGGCAAAGGAACCGAATGACAGGAGCGGAGGCGCGCCCGGCGAGGTCGTTCAGGTTCTTGAACAGCCCGTAGTTGGTTTCGCGGCGGAACAGGTGCACTCGCGGATCGGAGAATCGCCGCGCGATCTCGCCGGAACGATCCTGCGAGCAGTCGTCGCCTATCAGCAGTTCGAAGTTGGTCAAGGTTTGGGTCAGGACCGATCGGATGCACTCCTCCAGGTAGCGCTCGCCGTTGAAGACCGGGAGAATTACGGATACGGCCGGCGGGAGCAGGTTGCTTTGGTTGGGGTGACTCACGCCGGTACCTTGGACAGCGGGCTGCTCGGCACTGCCATTTCCTCCGCCGTAACAGCCGTCCCGCGCGGCGGCAAACCGGCCTCTCGTGAGACGGCGATCACCATTGCGTTGTCATGCTGGGGACCTGGCGGGATCACTGTAAATCCCAATGGAGCAAGGTCCTTCCCGAAATCGGAAAGTGAATAATCATCGTGCAGCTCAATAATGATGAGCCCGACATTGCTCAGGCAGGCAGGATTGCTGCGGAGAACATCGCGCTCAGCGCCCTCGATGTCGATTTTCAGAATATCGATCCGGCCGAGGCCGCGCGAGGCGACGATCTCATCCAGTGTGCAGCAGCGGACCATATGGCCCGTTTGGCCCGGGCCCGCGATGTGTCCGTTATAACTCGGCTCGGAGTCGGTGAATGCAACCTGCCCGGAATAGTCCGTCACCGCAGCCTCGATCACTTCCGCCCGCGCCCCCAGCCAAGCGACATTCCGCCGCAGCACCGCTGCATTCGCCGGGTTTGGCTCCACGCAGACGTATCTAGCCTCCGGGAAGGACTGAGCGAGGAAGAGCGTGGTCAAACCAACATTGGCCCCCAGATCCACGACGGTGGCGACTCGTCCCAACCATTTGGCTGGGATTGTGTAAGCGGCACACGTGAAGATCTCATGCAGTATGAAGAAGTCGCCGCTGCGACGCCGCAACCAAAGGTCGGTCGCTCCTCTGCCGATGTCGACGCTGTACCGGCCGGGCGCCAGCACAGCTCCAGGGCCGGCCAAACCGGCAAGATTCGCGGCGTGGAATTCAAGTGTGGCGGCCGCCAGCCGGACGCGATCGGGCCATCTCGCGCCGAGGCGCATGCAGATCCGAATTTCCTTCTGATACTGGTACAGTCTTGAGTGGGCGAACTGGCGCGGGAGCCTCATACGACAATTACCTCCTGTGAAACCTTGCCAGGGCACACGTCGTAGACTGGCAGGATCACGGATATGGCTGGCTGGGGTGTCATTTGGTCAGTGGAGTCAACCCCGGCTGCGCAGAGCACGCCGAAGTACGCGATAGAACGCGTACGACAGTCCCGACGCGATGTTGTCTTCTGAAAACTGCTCCATCAAGGACCTGATGGCTTTGTTGTTCTGAAAGCACTCGGCGTCGTCGCGATCGGCATCGAGAAACAGATCGAGTGTTGAAACGCCCGCTGCACCTCTCGGGATAGACAACTTGTCCATATCCTGCCGCTCCCACACTTCGCTCTCCAGAGGCTCGCTGAGGGGGCCTCTGAACAAAAGGTCACAAAACCCCTGGTCGTGCGATCTCACCGGTTCGGGGATGCGCTGGCCGTGTTTGGCGACAACCACTAACAACCCCGCAGTGTGGCGGCCGACTTCGTGGACGTCTGCGACCTCAAATAGCTTTTCCCGCGCCCTGTCGGCGCCCGGTACATCCTGACGCTCGGCCGTACGAAACTGCGGCCTGATCGCGCAGGAATCTCCGAACATGGCCCGGAAATCCCCGGCCGTCCATATGTTCCGATCGAAGTGGGGCGTCTTGTTCGGGCGCGTCTTCAGCATGAACTTTCGCTTCAAGCTACTACTGGTCGAAGCCTCGGTTGAGATTATGAGGTATTTCTTAGCGACACGTAAGGTTTCCAATAAAGAAACGAATGGGCGTTCGAGATGTTCCAACACCTCGCTGAAAAGAACCAGGTCGAAGGAGTCGGCGCGAAAGGGGAGCCGGGCGGCGTTCGCACTGCAGGACCGAAGGCCGAAAAGCTCGGAGGCCCGATTGGCCGCCTCCAGAGATAGGTCGGATGTGATCGCGCGCGCTCCAAAGAAATGGCGAACCAACGTTCCCATGTAGCCTTCCGCACCGCCCACATCAAGAAAGCTCTCGATTTCAAGACCGGAGATGGTCCGCAGCAAATTCAGTGTCCGTGCAAACCTGGCCAGGTGCCCAGACTCGCTGGTGCCTTGCCCGTATCCCCATATCGGTTGGTGCGCGGCGTAGCCGCCCTTCGTATCCCGCGCGAACCGCTGCTCGAGGTGTTCGCGATTTCTGTAGGTCAGCGAGGGCATTGTTGCCAGTCCTCAGGGGAAACAGCGGCCATGGTAAACTTCGGCTCGGAGGCTTCCCCACTAGCGTGATCCTTGCCGTTAAGAAAGCCTACAGAGCCGGCAGAGCGGCGCTGGCGAACATCATCGCGCGCACGCTCCCTGCGGGGATCATGCGAGACAATCG
>JBEKUO010000576.1:0-5008 GCA_049514955.1 Bryobacteraceae bacterium
CGGCGTACTTGTTCGTGAACACGCTCCCGGCGGCCTCCAGCACCGCTTCGGAGACGAAGTTCTCGCTGGCGATCAATTCCAGTTGCGAATGCTGCCGCTCGGCTTCATCGAGGATCGCCCGATAAACATCGGGATCCACCTCGGCCAGCGGCCGCGACATGCGTTCCGATTCGGGCGTGGTTTTCATAGCGGGTAAGCCGATTTTAACATGGTGAAGTTTCTACATTTTGGAAGGGCGGTTGTGGCACAGCGGGTGTTGGGGGCAAGTAGCCGGCATATGAAAGATCATGTAGCACCAAAATAAGGAACGAGAGGCGTCTCGAAGATGGATGAGGTGTCATTCGAACCTGATGTTTTGTCTCTATGGCACGGCGCGGCGCCCGCGTCGAGAGTAGCGAGAATATCGCGCAGGCTGACGACGTGCTCGGCCATCACGGCTCCGCTAGCCTGAAAAGAGACCGGGCGCTTGACTCAAGCGGCGACGTCCACTGGATGCACAACTTCAATGCCGGCGAAGCGGGAGAATCCGCTTTTATCGAAGGTGAGAATGGCGGTAAGGCCATGCACCTGCATGGCGGCCACCAACCGGGCGTCGTGGGCTGGCTTCCCGGAAACCTGATACTGAATGACCAGGCGCTCCCAAATCGGATAAATCGCCGGGGTGTCGGGTAACAGCACAAACATGCTCTTCAGGCGCATTAGTTCCGACGCCGCCTCCGTGATTGACAAACCCAGGCCGTTTTGGGCAACCGACCGCGTGGCGACCACTCACAACTCGAAAAGGTTCTGAGGAACAATGTGAAGGTCGCAGCCCCGGCTCGGTAGAGTTTCAAGCGCGCGCGTAACCGTTTCGTAATGCGGATGTTGAACCTGTAGTGTTCGGAGAAGCGTGCTGGTGTCGATGAGCAATCAGGCCTTACGTTAAGTCCGGATAGATGCTCTCCCGGCTCATGGCCTCGTCGGAGAGAACCGGGATTTTAGGGTCATGGCCGTCAGCCCAGGCGCGAAACTGCCGCGCCCACTCCTGCGGATTGCTTCTCTGCAGGTGGGCAATGGAGACGGGCTGCACAGACTGGTCGGCAACTTCGAGCATCCATTGCTCAAGGCTCAATCCGCGCGCCCGCGCCTGAGCCTTGAACGCAGCTTCTTTTTCCGGCGGTAGATTGAGCGTGACCGTCATGATTGGCAGCCGTATTCAGGTTAACGCAATCATTGTACATCAGGGGGCTGGCCAAGATGAGGTTTAGGTCGATAGCCTGAGGGGGGACGCCCCGGGGCGCGAATCCCGCCGTCCGCGGTCGCCCGGCCGGCCTCGTGATGAAGTGCCGATCGGCGTGGCGGCTAAGCGCACGACGCGCGTGCTCGGCCCCGAACAGTTGTTCGTGAACACGCTCCCGGCCGCCTGCAGCACGGCTTCGGAGACGGAGTTCTCGCTGGCGATCAATTCCAGTTGCGAATGCTGCCGCTCGGCTTCGTTTAGGATCGCCTGATAAACATCGGGATCCACCTCGGCCCGCGGCCCGCGACATTCGTTCCGGTCCAGGCGTGGTTTTCATAGCGGGTAAGCCGATTTTGACACGCAGGCAGTTTCCACACCCTGGAGTGCGGACTTGGTGGGGCAAGCGCTTCCCCCGGCCAAACCGGCGGTGGATCGAGGGCACACAACGGGCCGGGCAGGTGGAAGCAGGCTGCTCCCCCAATCCGCGATTCGCAAGCGCTCCTGGGGGAACCGCGTCGAAGCGAAGGTCTGTCGATACCGTCGAAGTAGCCTTCATCACCCGCAACAGCGTTGGCATCTTGCCGCCCCGTATCATCCGGCGTAGCAATGTTAAACAGCGCCCAATGGCGATCACTTTATAATGGACCGAATGGAAATACACAGCCTTCGCGAAAGCGATGCAGCCGCCTGGTGGCAGATTCGGCTGGAAGCCCTGGAAGCCGAACCCTTCGCATTCGGTAAAGCGGTCGAAGAGCACTGGGCCATCGCCCTTGAAACAATAGCGCTCCGCTTCCGCGATGCACCCAAAGGCAACTTGAACCTCGGCGCTTTCGAAAACGGCAACCTTGTCGGAACTGCAACATTCATGCGGGAGACGGGACAGAAGGAGAAGCATAAGGGCCGCATCTACGCAGTCTATGTGTCCGCCTCGCATAGGGGCAAGGGCATCGGACGGGCACTGATCGCTAACCTTCTGGAAGGCGCCAAGCAGGATCCGTCGCTGGAACAGGTCTTGCTGGCGGTGGCGACATCCCAGAACGCCGCCACTCAACTCTATCGCTCTTTCGGATTTGAGATCTACGGTACGGAGCCGCGTGCTTTGAAAGTGGGCTCAACGTACATTGATGAGGAGCACATGATCCTGCGACTTCGGTAGCAGATCGCGGCGGGCGCGTCGCCTGCCCGCTCGGGTGCAATCTCCCCCCTCGCCAAAACCTCGCCCCCGCTCCGCCTTTGCTAAACTGGTCGCACCCCATGCTCTGGAGCAAGCTCTTCATCCCCACGCTACGCGAAAACCCCGCCGAAGCCGAGGTCGCCAGCCACCAACTGCTGCTGCGCGCCGGATACATTCGCCAAGTGGCCGCGGGCATCTACAGCTACCTTTTTCTGGCGCAGCGCTCGCTTCTGAAAATCGCCGGCATCGTGCGCGAAGAGATGGACGCCATCGGGGCCCAGGAACTGCTGCTGCCCGCGCTGAATCCCGCCGAATTGTGGCAGGAATCCGGCCGCTGGGACGCCATGGGCGATAACATGTTCCGCCTCAAGGATCGCTTCCAGCGCGACCTGTGCCTGGGCATGACGCACGAAGAAGTCGTCACCGCCCTGGCGCGCGGCGAGTTGCGCAGCTACAAGCAGTTGCCCCAGATCTGGTATCAGATCCAAACCAAGTTTCGCGACGAGCCGCGCCCGAAATCCGGCCTGCTGCGCGTGCGGCAGTTCATCATGAAGGACTCTTATTCGTTCGATATGGATGCCGCCGGACTCGACGCCGCTTATCGGAAGCACTACGACGCATACTGCCGCATCTTCGACCGCTGCGGCCTAGCGTACCGTATCGTCGAGGCGCATTCCGGAGCCATGGGCGGCAGCCAGTCGCACGAGTTCATGGTGGAGTCCGAAGCGGGCGAAGACTTCATCGTGATGTGCCGCAAATGCAGTTACGCGGCGAATCGCGAGAAAGCCGTCTCGCAGCCTGCCGCGCCCGCCGCGCCCGATCCCGAGGGCGACCTCGCGCCGGAGGAGTTCCACACGCCCGGCCGCAAGACCATCGCCGAAGTCAGCGACTTCACACGCTTGCCGGAGAGCTCACAGATGAAGAGCCTGGTCCTGATCGCCAATGGCCAGCCCATTCTCGTGTTGCTGCGCGGCGATCATCAGCTCAGTGAAACCAAGTTCGGCGCGGCCGTGGACGATCCCGCGTTTCGCCCCGCCCATCCCGGGGAGATCCGCGAAGCGTTCGGCGCAGACCCAGGCTCACTCGGCCCGGTAGGCGTCACGCGGCTTCGCATTCTGGCCGACAACGCTCTACAGGGCCGCCGCAACATGATCGCCGGCGCCAACAAGGACGATCACCACCTGCGTCACGTCACACCCGGCGAGGACTTCCAGGCCGAGTTTCAGGATCTGCGGCAGGTGGAAGTGGGCGATGCATGCAACTCGTGCGGCGCGCCGCTCGACATCCGCAAGACCGTCGAGATCGGCCATATCTTCAAGCTCGGCTATAAGTATTCCGAGTCCATGGGGCTCCACGTGACCGACGCGGCCGGCGCCGAAATCACGCCCATCATGGGATCTTACGGCATCGGCATCGAGCGCATCCTTTGCGCGGCGATCGAGCTATATCACGATAACGACGGCATGAGCCTGCCGCCCTCCATCGCGCCGTTTACGGTCGTCGTCACGCCGGTCAACATCGCCGACACAGTGCAGAAGAAAGCGGCCGAAGAGATCTACCGTACCTGCCTGTCCCTCGGCCTGGACGCTTTGCTCGACGATCGCGACGAGCGCCCCGGCGTGAAGTTTAAAGATGCGGATTTGATCGGTGTGCCGTTTCGCATCACCGTGGGCCGGAAAGCCGCCAGCGGCCTGGTGGAATTTGTGAATCGCCGCACCCGAGCGTCCGAAGACGTTCCGGTGGCGGAGGCCGCCGCACGCGTCACAAGGCAAGTTCATGACCGCCCCTGACTGGCAGCAGATCCGCGCCGAGTTCCCCTCGCTCAGCGAGTGGACTTACCTGAACACCGCGACCTTCGGCCAGATGCCGCGGCGTGCCGCCGAAGCCGTGGCGCGCCATTTCGCACGGCGCGACGCCTTGGCGTGCTCCGATTTCATCCGGTGGTTCGACGATGCCGACCGCATCCGCGGGCGCATCGCGCAATTCATCCACTGCCGTCCCGAGGACGTCGCCTTCATTCAAAACGCTTCCGCCGGCCTGTCCCTGCTGCTCGGCGGCCTCGCATGGAAAGCGGGCGACCAGATTGTCACGCTCGAAGACGAGTTTCCGAATCACTATTACTACCCGTCGCACCTTGGCGGCTGCGGCGTCGAGTTCGTCGAGACGCCCTGGGAGCGTTTCTACGACGCACTCACGCCGCGCACGCGCCTGGTGGCCATCAGCACCGTGAACTATTCGACCGGATTCCGCCCGCCGCTCGAAGAAATCGCACCTGAGCTGCGCCGCCGTGGCATTCTGCTCTATCTGGACGGCACGCAGAGTCTGGGTGCTCTCGAATTCGATGTATCGCAAATTCAGCCGGACCTCTTTTCGGTGGATGCCTACAAGTGGCTGCTCACGCCCAACGGCGCCAGCTTCATGTATGTCAGCCCCGCTCTGCGCGCGCGCCTGGCCCCCGCGGTGATCGGCTGGCGCAGCGATCGCAACTGGCGCAACCACGAAAACCTGCATCACGGCGCGCCGCAATTCGCCGCCGAAGCCGAAAAGTACGAAGGCGGCATGCTGCCCTTCGGTCTGCTCTATGCCCTGGATGCGGTGATCGAGATGATCCAGGC
>JBEKUO010000577.1:0-5007 GCA_049514955.1 Bryobacteraceae bacterium
CGAAATAAAGAGGCCCGTCCACAGCAGGCGGAACTCGGTATAGCGCAGTGCACGCAGGGCGGCGAGTTGCAACAACCGTCAGGATAGCGCGTTCCCGCGGTATCATTGCTAGAGGGAGGGCAAGCGATGGAACGCTCCTCAGATTCCCGAATTCAAAGGGCTCTGCGGCGGATCAAGCGCCTCTTCAAACGGCAGCCGGAACCGCCGGACGATCCATATGCGATGGTCGGCGCGCCAACGAAGCCAAGGCCGCCATACCGGCGGCGCGCCGCCGCGGAGCCGCTGGAATAATGGTACGACCTGTATGCCAAAAACCTCCCCACAACTGGTACAATGAATACCATAGGAGGGACAGCGTGAACTGGACAACCCCTGATTTCGAAGAGATCTCCGTCAGTTGCGAAATCAATAGCTACGCACCCGCTGAAATCTAGTGTGGGTGAGAGTGCTCGGCGCGGCGGCCGGCGGCGGGTTCCCTCAGTGGAACTGCAACTGTACGAATTGCCGGCGGCTGCGCCTCGGAACTCTGCACGGCCAAGCTCGCACGCAGGCGCAGGTGGCGGTCAGCGCCGACAACCACGTCTGGCACCTGCTGAACGCGTCCCCGGATCTGCGCCAACAGATCGAAGCGGCTCCTTGCCTTCATCCTCGGGAAGGCGTGAGGGATTCTCCTATTGCCTCTGTGATTCTGACTTGCGCGGAAGTGGACCAGGTGCTCGGCCTGCTTCTTTTGCGCGAGATGCAGCCGTTCACGGCTTACGCCACCGATTCCGTCCGCGACATTCTGCTGAGCGACAATAGCATTTTCCAGGTGCTCCACCGCGTTCCGGAGCAGGTTTGCTGGCGCGGCTTGGTTCCCGGCAATGGATGCGAAATCGCGGCCGGACTGCGGGTTGAACCGATTTCGTTGAACGGCGCGTATCCGGGGTTTGTCAGCGCCGGACGCGTTGCCCGGCTCCGCCCCGACGAAGCTGTCTTGGCGCTTGCGCTGACATGCGGCAGTCACAGCATGATGTATCTGCCGGGAGTGGGCGCTATCGGCGATGCGCTGTTGGAACGGATGGAGCAGAGCGACCTCGTCCTGCTCGATGGAACATTCTGGTCCGACGACGAGTTGATTCGCGTGAGGCAGGGCGCGCGCACGGCAAGGCAGATGGGGCACCTGCCGATTTCCGGCCCGGACGGCAGCCTGCAAAGGCTCGCCACGCTGCGCCGGCCGCGGAAAGTCTACATCCACATCAACAACACGAATCCGACGCTGGATGAAGACAGTCCCGAGTACCGCGCGGTCCGCGAAGCCGGTTGGGAAGTAGCCTGCGACGGGATGACAATGGAGCTATGAGCCCCGATACGAACCTTCTGCCGGCCGAGGAGTTGCACGCGCGGCTGCAAGCGATCGGCGACCAGTTCTATCATCACCGCCACCCGTTTCACCTGTTGATGCATGAAGGGAAGCTCACCCCCGGACAGTTGCAGGCCTGGGCGCTGAACCGCTTTTACTACCAGAGCCGCATTCCCATCAAGGATTCCATCATTTTGTCCCGCTCCGTCGATCCGGAGTTTCGCCGCGCTTGGCGCAAGCGCCTCGTGGACCACGACGGCAACCGGGCCGGAGATGGCGGCATAGAACGCTGGCTGCGGCTGGCGGAGGCGACCGGCCTCTCGCGCGAACGCGTGGTGCACAACCGCGAGATCCTGCCCGGCGTACGCTATGCAGTGGATGCGTACCTGGATCTGGTTGCGCACGGCACGCTGCTCGAAGCCGTGGCTTCCTCGTTGACGGAGCTGTTCTCCGCCCGCCTGATCGCTCTGCGAATGGATGCGCTGCGTAAGCATTATCCGTGGCTGGAATCGGGATTGGCCTACTTTCAGGCGCGGCTCACGCAAGCGCCCGAGGACGTTTCGTTCACGCTCGATTGGGTGACGCAGCACGCCACCACGCGGGCGGAACAGGAACTGGTGATGGATGCGCTGCGCCGGAAGTGCGATATCCTGTGGGCCCAACTCGACGCGATTTACTACGCGTATGTCGAGCCGGGCTGGCCTCCGCCGGGAGCGTTCCGGGCGGAAGAGGCAGGCGCCGCTTGACCACCGATAGCGTGCCGCGCCTGGCGCGAGGGTGCCGGCTTAGCGAAGACCCGAGCCAAGGCTGGGTGTTGCTGATCCCGGAAGGTATTCTGCGGCTCAGCGGACCCGGCCCGCGGATTCTGCAACGCTGCGATGGATCGCGCACGCTCGGCGAGATCGTGCGGGAATTGGGCCAGGAGTTTGCCGCGGGCGATCCCGCGCGCGTGGAAGCCGACACGGCCGCGTTTCTGGAGCGGCTATGCGAACGGCGTATCATCGTTTTGGAATGACTCACCGGCCGCAGGCTCTCATCGCCGAAGTCACGCACCGCTGCCCGCTGCATTGTGTCTACTGCTCGAATCCTCTGGCGATGCGCCCACGCGGCGACGAAATTCCGGGGGAAGCTTGGGCCCGCATCTTCCGCGAAGCAGCCGAACTCGGGGTACTGCATGTGCATCTGACCGGAGGAGAGCCGTGCGCGCGGCAGGATCTGGGTGAGCTGGTGGCGGCGGGCCGGGCAGCGAACCTTTACACCAACCTGATTACTTCCGGGATCGGACTGAGCGAGCAGCGGCTGGATGCGCTGATCGACGCCGGGCTCGATCATTTGCAGCTCAGCTTTCAGGACGCGGAAGAAGAGCCCGCCAACGAATTCGCGGGCACGCGGGCACACGCCCGAAAGCTGGCGTTGGCCGAGGTGGTTCGCAGCCGTCGCGTCGCGTTCACGTTGAACGCCGTGGTACACCGGCAAAACATCGCGCGGCTGGAATCCATCATCGCGATGGCCGAGCGGCTCGCCGTGGACCGCCTGGAAATCGCCAACGTGCAGTATTACGGATGGGCGCTCGAAAACCGCGAGAGGCTGATGCCTACGCGCCGGCAGATGGCGGATTCGGTGGCCCTCGTCGAAGCGCATCGGCAGCGGCTCAAAGGCAAGATGCGGATCGATTTTGTGCCGCCCGACTATTACGCACGCTATCCGAAAGCCTGCATGGGCGGTTGGGGGCGTGCGCTGATGGTGATCGACCCGGCGGGGCGCGTGCTGCCGTGTCATGCCGCGGGCGTGATTCCGGAGCTCACCTTCGAGAACGTGCAGACGCGCCCGCTGCGCTGGATCTGGGAAGAGTCCCCCGCATTCCAGCGCTTTCGCGGCGAAGACTGGATGCCGGAACCTTGCCGCGGCTGCGACCGCCGGCATGAGGATTTCGGCGGTTGCCGCTGCCAGGCGTTCCTGTTGGCAGGGAATGCCAGCGTCACCGATCCGGTCTGTTCGCTAGCGCCCGACCGCAAGCTGGTGGATGCGGTGATCGAGCAGATCAACTCCGCCGGCGCGCATGAGCCGGGCTGGGTGTATCGGATCGACCCGGTGTAAGACGCCGCTGTGGCGTACACTTCAGCGCGCCTAGCTAAGACGGCGAACCGAAGTCCGCAGTTTGGCAGGCGAAAACGCCGACCGGCGAACTGAAGTTCGCCGCAGCAAGCTGAAGCTTGCGCCACGACCGCCTTCGGGCACGTTCACTCACCCGGCGAGACGCAGCACGCTCACGAGGTTCAAGGGGCCGAGCGATGGAAACCTTTCCGGCGAGGTTTCAATCGCCATGCGGATAGTTTCAAAGTCCCGCGGATTGTGATGGACTAGGGGCAGGTTGGCGACGAGCGCGGTTGCAGCAATCAGAATGTCGCAACGCCAACGGAACAGTCTCTCCTGGCGCGATTCGGCGATTCGATGAGCGCGCTTTGATGGGGAGGGCGGTTGGGGCAACAACGCGGCCAATTCGGCTGCGAACATTGCAACCGTCGCATCAACGGGCCGGACAAGGCCGAGAGAGTCGAGGTAACCCTGCCGCGCCGACTCGACGTCCGCGCGTCGTTGAGGTGCGGCGCGTTCCAGGAGCAGGGCGAAGCCCCTCATTCTCTCCATCACCGTGATGGCGGAAACATGCATGGGATGCCTTTGCCTGTAACTGGCGACCCATCGCCGGACCGTGGGGTCGGCCGAGCGGCCCAGCCAACTGTCGGCGCTGGTGTCGAACAAGTACGGGCTAAGGGCGGGATCAAGCAAGTTTACTCGTCCACCGGCTCCATAATGATGCCATCGAGCAATAGCATCTCTTCGTCGGTAAGGCGCGAGAGGGATTGCCGATAGGCCTCCCACGCTTTCACTCGGCGCTCGCCCTCGCGTTTAGCTTCGGCCTCGGCGTGCAGGGTTTTCTCGAGCGCCTCGGAAACGACCACACTCAGACTGACCTTCCGTTTTTCGGCGATGCGTTCGGCCGCAGTGAGCGCCTTAACGGGGAGCGTGAGGGTTGTGCGGCGCGTCCCGTTCTTCGTCCCGTTTTTCATTGATGCATTATAGCATCAATTCGTGCATCAAAGTGCATCACTATCCCAGACTGGCGCTCGCCCGGAACTGCGGCGCGCGCCGATGCTGCGTGGCCTGCTCGAAAGCGTACGCCAGCTTGATCAGCAGCGCCTCGGAATTTGCCGCGCCAAAAAACGAGATGCCCACCGGCAGGCCCCAGGCATAGCCGGCGGGCACGTTAATATTCGGATATCCGGCGACGGCCGCGGGCGTGGAACTGCCGCCTGCGGCGTGATCCCCGTTGATCAGGTCGGTCGTCCATGCCGGGCCGGCGGTGGGCGCCACCAGCGCATCCAGGCGATGCTTGCCCATGACGGCGTCGACGCCCTCCGTGCGCGCGAACTTGTGATTGTTCTCCAGCGCTTCCAGATACTCCTTACTGCTGAGCGGCCCCTTGGCCTGCGCCTTAAGCATGATGTCCTGGCCGAACCAGGGCATCTCCTGTTCGCGATGGCTTTCGTTGAAAGCGATTACGTCGGCCAGGGAGTGCACGGGAGCCTTGGGCCCCAGCGCGCCGAGGTACGCGTCCAGATCGTTCTTGAATTCGTACAACAGGACCAGCATCTCGGAGTCATCGA
>JBEKUO010000578.1:0-5006 GCA_049514955.1 Bryobacteraceae bacterium
GCGATGACCCGCGCCTTCCTGAATCTCTACGCTTCCACTGGAGACCGCGACTGGTTGCAGCGCGCCGAGAGCGGCCTGCGCTTTATCGCTGCGAATTTCAGAAACACGTCCGGCGCCGGCTACGTGGCTTCCCGCACGGCCACGGACGCCGCCTACCGCCCGCATCCCGAGCGGGACGAAAACGTGGCGCTGGCCCGCACGGCGAACCTGCTCTCCTACTACTCCGGCGACGCGCAATTCCGGAAGATGGCGGAGGAGGCCATGCGCTTCGTGGTCACCCCGGATATCGCGCGCGTCTATTCCGCGGCGCCAACTCTGCTGGCCGATACGGAGCTGACTTCTCCGCCGGTGCATCTGACGATCGTCGGACGCAAGGACGATCCCGATGCGGGGGCGCTCTTTCACACCGCGCTGCAGTATCCGTCCGGCTACAAGCGCATCGAGTGGTGGGACGCGCGCGAAGGCCGCTTACCCAATCCCGACGTGCAATATCCGCAACTGAAGCGCGCCGCCGCCTTTGTCTGCACCGAGCGCAGTTGCTCGTCGCCTATTCTGCAGGCCGACCAGTTGCTGGCGAAGGCGGAAAAGCTGTCGCGATAGTGGGTGGGGCAGGCGCTTTTGCCTGCCGACCGAGGTCCCTCCCGGCATTTTCCGACAGAGCGAGGATCCTGAAGTTTTCCGACCGCCCAGGCGCAGTCGAGCAGCTCGCCGCGCGGCTCCACCGTCGCGCCGCCGCGTCTCAGGTGCTGCTAACCTGCGCTGTATGCCAAGCGCCACTCGTATGTGCCGGTGACAGATATGCCAGCGGGGCCCTGGCTGCAAAGTAATGTACGCCGTCTAACTCCGGATTACCAATACCGGGCGCGAGCCGGTGTATACTCGCAACATTAGTCGGTCGGACGGATAGGCCATGGCACCAGAAGGAGAGCGCGCACCATCCCCGGCGGGTTCGGCGGATCCGACTGCCCCGTCTAGTTCCCCCGATTTCTACCCCGCTACCTTCACCCCCGGCGAAGTGGTCGCCGGCCGATTCCGGATCGTACGGCTGCTCGGCTGGGGCGGCATGGGAGAAGTCTGGGAGGCAGAGGACCAGGAACTCAACGAGAACATCGCGCTGAAGACCGTCCGCGCCGAAATTGCCTCCGACGGCCGGGCGGTCGCGCGCTTCAAGAAAGAAATCCAACTGGGACGCAAGGTCACCCACCCGAACGTCTGCCGCGTGTTCGATCTTTTCGTACACCATGGGGTGCGGGGCCCCGTAACGTTTCTCACGATGGAGTTGCTGAGCGGCGAAACGTTGCGTTCCCGCTTGCGGCGCGAGGGGCGAATGAGCACCGCCGAAGCACTGCCGATCATCGAGCAAATAGCGGCGGGGCTGTCCGCGGCCCACCGGGCCGGCATTACGCACCGGGATTTCAAAACCGCGAATGTGATGCTCGTGCCGTCGCCTGAAGGCGGCGAACCGCGCGCCGTGATCACGGATTTCGGCCTGGCGCAAACCAGGCTGGCGAGTAGCGGAGATCGGACGAAGTCGCTCGAGGGCATCCTGGCCGGCACGCCCGAATACATGTCGCCGGAGCAGTTGCAGGGCGGCGAGGCCAACCCCGCGAGCGATATCTACGCCCTCGGCCTGTCGATCTACGAAATCGTGACCGGCGCAAATCCGTTCCCCTCCGATTCGCGGCAGCTCGGTCGTGAAACGGCTCAAAGACCCCCCCGTGCCGCCGCGCCAGTACGTGCCCGGCCTGGATTCCCAATGGGAGGCTGCCATTCTCCGCTGCCTCGAGATACAACCGGAGAAACGGTTTGCGAGTGCTACCGAGGTGGCGGCGGCTTTCGGAGCCAGACCGGATGTGCGGCGCCGGAGCAAGAGATGGGCGGTGCTGGCGCTCTCGCTCGCGGCGCTGGCAGGGGCCGCAACCTACCTGACAGTCCGGCGGCCGGAGTCCGCAAATTCCGGGGCACGATCCTCGGTTCGTGCGCGCCGCTCGCTCGCCGTTCTGGGATTCCAGAATCTCTCGGGCCGGCCCGATGCCGCCTGGCTTTCCACCGCACTCGCCGAAATGTTTGCCACGGAAATGGAGGCCGGCGGCGGCTTGCGCATCATTCCTGGCGAGAATGTCGCACGCGCGAGCAGCGACCTGGCGTTGGTACACGCAGTCACTTACAGCCAGGACACTCTGCGCAAGATCCGCCGAAACCTTGGCACGGACCTGGTGGTATCCGGATCATACATGGCAGTGGGCGGCGAGGCCGGTAAGATCCGCCTCGACCTGCACCTGCAGGATGCCCGGGATGGCGAGATTATTACCTCCGTCAGCGAGACGGGATCACAGGCGGATCTGCTGGATTTGGTTGCGCGCACCGGCGCTCGCTTGCGGGAAAAGCTGTCCGAGGGCGCCATGCCCAGTGGAAGCGCAGCCGATACTCACCCACCGAAGCCGCAAGCTACGCCGCGCAAGCTCTTCGCGACATCCAACGAAGAAGCCATGCGCTTTTATGCAGAAGGGCTGAACCGGCTGCGGAAGTACGATTCAGTTGCCGCCCGTGAGCTGCTGGAGAAGGCCGTCGCCGCGGACCCGCAAAATGCCCTCATGCACGTCGCGCTGGCAAATGCGTGGAACTCCCTGGGTCACACCGACAAGGCCCGGGCCGAGGCAAAACTCGCCCTGGATCTGAGCGCCGGTCTTCCGTGGGAGCAACGGCTACGAGTCGAAGGCAACTATGATGAGCAGTCGGCCGCTTGGGAGAAAGCCTTGAAGGCTTATCGCGCTTTGTTTGACGCCTATCCGGACAACGTGGACTACGGGTTCAAAGTAGCGGTCATGCAGATCATGGACCAGAAGTATCCGGATGCACTGGCAACCATTGGAGGGCTGCGAAAGCTGCCGCCGCCCGCAAACGGGGACCCTCGTGTCGACCTCGCGGAGTCCATGGCATCCATGTACTCGGGAGATCTCCAGCACGGCCTGGACTTGGCCTCGCGCGCGTTGGCCAAGGCTACCGCGGCCAGCGCGCAATCTCAGGCGGCTCGCGCCCAGACATTTCGCGGGTTTGCACTCCGCAAGCTGGGCCGGCTGTCGGAGTCCGAAGCAGCCCTTGAGGCGGCCAGGCGTGTATTTGAAGTGACCGGGGACCGCGGGAACCTGGCCTCGGCCTTGGGCAGTCTCGGTGAAATCGCCAGGGAGCGAGGGGACTTGGAGGAAGCCCGCAATGATGCCCTCGCCAGGCTGGCTATCATGCGGGACATCGGAAACCGGGCAGGCACGGCCGGCGCCCTGGTGGGCCTGGGCGGGGCTGAAATAAATCTCGGCGATCCCGTGGCCAGCAAGCATTTGGAGGAAGCCCTGCAGATATACCGCGAGCTCGGCGATAAGAGCATGGAAGCGGAGACGCTGAACAACCTGGCGGTTGCGCGTCAGTTAACGGGCGATCTGCCGGGCGCCCGGCGGCTCTTCCAACAGGCGTTGGAGTTGTGCCGCGCGGCCGGGGATCAATTTGGGGCCGCATTGCACCTGACGAACCTTGCAGATGTACTGCTCGACCAGGGGAATCTGACGCAGGCCAGGCAGTTCGTCGAGCAGGCCGCGTCGATTTGTACTCGAATCGGCGCCGGGCCGCAGCTTTCCGAAGCGCACATCGTCCTCTCCGAGATCCTGCTGGAGATGGGTCACGCCGCCGAGGGCGAAGCTACCGCAAGACAAGCTTTGGTGGACTTGCAGGCCCGCAAACAGATTGCCGAACAGGGCCTGGCCCTTGCCCTTGTCACGCGCGCGTTGCTCGTACAGGGGAAACGGTCCGAGGCTGGCCAGACGGCGGAGCAAGCCGCAAAACTGCTGCCCGCCATCCAAGATCCCGGGATGCGGCTGGCGCTGCGGATTAGCGGCGCCGAGGCACACGCCGCCCTGGGCCAGCCGGCCGAAAGCGAAGCCGCCGAGGCGCTGTTGGAAGCGACGAAACTCGGATACGTGGGATATCAATTTGAAGCGAGGTTGGTACTCGCTAAAGCGGAGTTGGCGGCGGGCCAAGCGAGCGCCAGCCGCGCGCATTTGGCGGCGCTTGAGAAGGATGCTAAGGCGAAAGGCTACGGCCTGATCGCGCGCAAGGCCGCCGCGGGGCAGGCGCTTTCGCGTGCCAACCGGGCAGCTAGCTCTTCGGCACCGAGACCGTGATGTTCCGGAATTTCAATCCACCGGTGTGGTCGCCCTGAATGTAGAAGGGGCCCGGCTGCCCCTCATTGGCATCCAGCGCGCCGCCCGTGATTCCCTCGATCTCCTGGTGGTCGATCGTCGTGACGCCGTTGCGTACCACCGTCACCATGCGGCCTACCAGCGTGACGTCGAACGTCTCCCACTGGCCCGGCGTGCGCGGCAGCTCTGGCTTGGGCGCGATCCTCCCGTAGACGGATCCGATCCGGCGCTCCGGCGGATTTTCGCTCAATGGCTCATATTCAATCTGAACCTCATACCGGCCCCGCAGGTAGAAGCCGCTGTTGCCGCCGTCGGGACAGTTCACTTCGTAGTGCACCTTGAAATCGTCGAACGTGCGCGTCGATTTTAAGTTCGCGCCGTGAGCTTCGTTCACCAGCAGCCCGTCTTTCACCGTCCAGTGGCTATTCGCCGGATTGCCGATCGGCTCCCAACCGTCCAGGTTCTTGCCGTTGAAGAGCGGCTCCGGGTCGGTCCACGCTTCTGGAGCGCTGCGCTTGAGCTCCGGTGTGCGCACCCCCGTCAGCTCGATCGAGTAGTCGCCCCGCTTCTGCACGCCGGTAAGTTTGTCGCCGTTGGCGTTGAGTTCCCAGGTCAGCGCCGGACGGTTGCCGGCCGCCGCGGTCAGAGTGAGGATCAGGTGCGAGCCCTCCACCTTGAAATCCTTGACTTCGTAAACGTTGCCGCCGGTCGGTTGATACCACACTTCCAGATTGCCGTCCTTCTCGGTCACGCCCAGCCAACTGGCGCGCGTGCCGCCGGGAGTGGTGATATTAAAATCCCACCGTCCGACGAAGG
>JBEKUO010000579.1:0-8861 GCA_049514955.1 Bryobacteraceae bacterium
GGCGCGCGATCCCCACGGCTTCCGCCCCCTGGCGATGGGACAGATGGAATTGAACGGGCACGCCTGCTATGTCTTCGCATCCGAGACCTGCGCCTTCGACCTGATCGGCGCCGCTTACCTGAACGACGTCGAGCCGGGCGAGATGATCGTCGTCGGCCCCGATGGAGTTGCCCGCGAGCGTTACTCGCCGGAGCGCCCGCATGCCCACTGCGCCTTCGAGCACGTCTACTTCTCGCGCCCGGATTCCATCGTCTTCGGACGTCCCGTCCAGGAATCGCGCGAAATGCTGGGCCGCCTGCTGGCCCGCGAGTGCCCCGCCGATGCTGATGTGGTCGTGCCCGTGCCCGACTCCGGCGTAGCCGCCGCCTTGGGATATTCCTCCGAATCCGGGCTGCCCTTCCGGCACGCGCTCATCCGCAATCACTACGTCGGACGCACCTTTATCGAGCCTTCCCAGGCCATCCGCGATTTCGGCGTCAAGCTCAAGCTCAACCCCGTCCGCTACCTGCTCGAGGGTAAGAGCGTAGTGCTGGTGGACGACTCCATCGTCCGCGGCACCACCAGCCGCAAGATCGTCCGCATGGTGCGCCAGGCCGGGGCGCGCGAAGTGCATTTGCGCATTTCCTGCCCGCCGACTATCTCGCCGTGCTTCTATGGCGTCGATACGCCCACCAAGCGCGAGCTGATCGCCTCCAATAACAGCGTCGAAGCCATACGCCGCTTCGTTGAAGCCGACACGCTCGGCTATCTTTCGCTGGCCTCGCTGCGCGCCGCCGTGGGCGACAGTGAAAAGCACGAATACTGTTACGCCTGCTACACCGGCGACTATCCCACCGAGTTAGTCAACATCGAACAGTTGATGCGCAGCTCGAAGTAGTTACTGGCGCAGGCACTCCTGACGGCGCAGGCGAGCTTTACTCCCTCCTCTTCCCGCGCTAATAAGAGCAACCGCGCAATTTGGCCACTCCCCCCGAAAACTGCGCAACGCGCGCCCAGAGGTTGTCCGGCAGGTGCAACGCCGGATCCTTGCGCTTCAGGGCATGGACGGTCGCGACCTGGCACGACCCCATCGTGAAATGATCGATGTCGGGCACTCCTCCCAGGGCGGCGGCCAGCACGTTGTAACCGTCCGGAGTTTCAGCCTGTGGATTTGCGCCGCGCTCCAGCAGCAATTCGACGACCGGCGTGTATCCGTATCCGGCTGCCATCATCAGCGCGGTTTCGCCGGATCGGCCGCGGCTATCCACCTGCGCGCCGCCATCGAGCAGAGCCCGCACGGCTCCTAACTGGTTCTTGTGGACAGCGTGCATTAGTGGAGTCCAGTCGTTTACGCCGCCGCGCAGGTTGGGATTCGCGTGATGCCGGATCAAGGTCTCGACAGCCGGCGCCGCTCCGGCGCGGGCGGCCACGATGAGCGCGGTCAACCCGGATGCGTTCTTTTGGTTCACATCGGCGCCATGGGACAGCGCTGCCTCAATAGCGGGCGTGTCGCCTGCCGCGGCGGCCTGAAACAGCGGCATTTCGCGCCTATCCGCGCATCCCCAGAAAAGAACCAATGGAACCCACAAGAGCAATCGCACATATCGCATGAATGCATCATACATCAGAGTACTCTTCCGTGTAAAGTAGTTGTTGCGACGTGAACATGCTTCAGCGATGCTGCCGGCTCCAGCCGCCAGTCCCTTGTAGTGAGGGCGCCATCTTCCTGACAAGGTACGCCATTCGGAATCTACCATTGCGCTTCCGTGGACGCAGTCCAGATTTCGCACGTCACCAAAACCTCCGCTGCCGTCACAGCCGTCGACGACCTGTCGCTGGCGGTTCCGGGAGGCTCCGTATACGGTTTTATCGGCCCCAACGGCTCGACACGGCTGAGACCCTGCGCCACGGCCCGTATCCCAAGAAATCCACAGCGTATGCCATAGGAACTTTGGATAGTATTGCCCCAGCACGCAGACGCAGCCCAATATGGTTCCAGGGCTAAGGGCATACTCATGTTCCCGCGTACATCTCGCGCCCGGTCCACACGAGCGATCTCCGCCGCCGCGGCGTTGCTGGCGTGGATCTCCTACCCCACCGGTGCGTCTGGCCAGCAGCCAACCGCAGCCACTCCCCTGCCCGTTCTGACCCATCTCGCTCAGATCCGGCAACTTACACCGGAGCAGGCCGCCCGCGGCTATCCGGTACGCATTCGCGCGGTCGTGACGTACTACAGCACCGACGGCCCGGACTTCCAGGGCCGGGATACGTACATGGGTACCGCGACTCCCGACCTGTTTGTGCAGGATGCCACCGCCGGGATCTATGTCAATACGCCAAAAACAGCTCCGCCGCTCAAGGCCGGACAGCTCATCGACCTCGAAGGAGTTACTGAGGCGCCGGACTTCGCACCCCAGATAGGACAGCCTCGCTACCAGGTCATCGGCAGTGCCGCGCTCCCGAACCCAAGTCGCGCCTCTCTGGAGAGGATGCTGTCCACCGCGGAAGATAGCCAATGGGTCGAAACCCAGGGCGTGGTGCGGCAGGCCAAGCTCAAAGACGGGCGGCTCACACTGGATGTAGCCGTGGCCGGCGGGCAACTGAAAGCTACTGTTCCGGATTTCCATCAACCGGCTCCCATCTCGCTGGTGGATGCCGAAGTACAAATTCGCGGGGCGTGCGGCGCCATCTTCAACAAGAAGCTCCAGCTCGTCGGCATCCTACTCTACGTGCCGGATGTGAAACAGGTCGATGTTCTGAAGCCTGCGGCGGCGGATCCATTTCTGGCGAAGGTGCAGCCTATTGAGACAGTCGCCCGCTTCGCGCCACAACAAGCTATGGGGCACCGCGTCCGCGTGCAGGGGATCGTGACGCTTCAAGATTCCGGAAAAACACTTTACCTCTCCGACGGCCGCACGGGTATTCGAATCGATCTAGCGGAAGCGGGCGCCTTCCGCCCCGGAGATCGCGTGGACGCGATCGGCTTTCCGCGTATATCCGACTACGCACTGGCCTTGGAGGACGCCCTTTGCCGTCGCATCGGCAGCCAGAAGCCGCTCAGCCCAATGCCGGTTACGGCCGCGCAGATCCTCGGCGGGGATTTCGATTCCCTGCCGGTCACCATCGAAGGCCGTCTGCTGGAGAAGGCGGTTCTCACCGACCGCCAGTCGCTGGTTTTGACCAACACGAACACCCCTTTCGACGCCGAGATACACCAGGCCGAAGGCAAGGCGCGGCTGGCATCGCTGGCAGCGAATAGCATCTTGCGGGTGACAGGCATTTGTGTGGTGGATAAGGATGAGACGGAGCGCAACCGGTCCTTTAAGGTCCTGCTCAACTCTGCCGGCGACATCGCCGTTGTGCAGGAGCCTCCCTGGTGGACGGTCCCGCGGGCCCTGGCAGCCCTGGGAGCGCTGGCCGTCGCCATCCTGGCCGTGCTCGCCTGGGTGGTGGTCCTGCAAAGACAGGCCCTGTTGGAACAACGCTATCAGAACCTGGTGGAGAATGCCAACGACATCATCTTCACAGTAGACCGGAGCGACCGCCTTACCTCGCTGAATAAGGCCGGCGAACGCATCTTGGGATACGCCCGCAAGGAAGCCGAAGGGCTGCCTCTCGCGCAGTTGGTCCCACTGGAGTGGAAGAAGAAGGCCGAAGAGGCCCTTCATAGCGTCTCCCTCGGGCAATCTAACCCTGTTCGGGAATGGGAGATCGTCTCGATGGAAGGGCGCCGCACGCCGGTGGAGGTCAGCCTGCAAGCCATTCGCAAGGGAGGCCGGCGCGTGGGCTTGTTGGGCATCGCCCGCGACATCTCCGATCGCAAACGCGCGGAAGAGGAAATGTTGCGCGCTAAGGAAGCGGCGGAAGCCGCCAACCGCGCCAAGAGCGAGTTCGTCGCCAATATGAGCCACGAGCTGCGCACCCCGCTGAACGCGGTCATCGGTTACAGCGAGATCCTCCAGGAGGTCGCCGAAGAGCGCGGCGAGCAGGACCTGAATCCGTTTGGCGGGCAAGCACCTGCTGGGCATGATCAACGACGTCCTCGATCTGGCCAAGATCGAAGCGGGCAAAGTGCAGTTGTGCATCGAAACGGTCGCCGTGCTGCCGATCGTTCACGACGTGATCGGCACCATTCGCGCGCTGGTGGAGAAGAACGGCAACAAGCTGGAGGTGGCTTGTGACCCGGCCTTGGGCGAAATGCGGGCCGATCAGACCCGCGTGCGGCAGGTGCTGTTCAATCTGCTCAGCAACGCCTGCAAATTCACCGAGCATGGGCTGATCCGTCTGGAGGTCAAAAGAGAGAGGAACGACGGCGCGGAGTGGATCGTGTTTCGGGTGGCGGATTCAGGCATCGGTATGAGCCCGGCGCAGGTGACGAGGCTGTACCGGCCGTTCGTGCAGGCCGATGCCTCCACCACGCGGAAATACGGCGGAACAGGCTTGGGACTGACGATCAGCCAACAGTTCTGCCAGATGATGGGGGGCTCGCTCAGTGTGGAGAGCGAGTTGGGCAAGGGATCGACATTCAGCATCCGGCTGCCCGCCGATGCCGCGGCGCGGACAGGTGAAGACGAGTTGACGACGGTCGGAGTACTGGCGGAATGAAACGAACGGTTCATGACGTTCAAGCACGGCGAACTGAAGTTCGCCGCGGCACGCTGAAGCGTGCGCCACGGCGGGAGTACGCGCACTAATGCAAGTGAGCCCTACCATCCTGGTGGTCGAAGACAACGAGTGGAGCCGCGACCTGCTCGCGCGATGGCTGCTGCGCCGTGGCTACCACGTGTTGCTGGCGGTCGACGGCCGGGAAGGGATCTCCAAAGCGAAGTACCTCTCACCGGATCTGGTCATCATGGATTTGAGCCTGCCCGAGATCGACGGCTGGGAGGCCACGCGCCGCCTTAAAGCAGATCCGTCGACTCGTGAGATCCCGATTGTGGCCCTCACCGCGCATGCCATGGCCAGCGACCGGCAGAAGGCTATGAGTGCGGGCTGTGACGATTACCACACCAAGCCGGTGGATTTCGATAGCCTGCTGCGGAGCATCGAGGCATTTCTGCTGATGCGGAGCCGCGCCGCATTGAGCCGTTTTCCAGCCGCGCCGGCCGCGGACCATAGCTCCCCCGCGATAGGAGATTCGCAATGCTGACGAATGGCAGATCTCTGCTGCTGGTCGATGACGACCAGACCAACCAGGACTTACTATCCCGGCGATTGAAAAAGGCCGGCTATGCCACGGAACTGGCGGCCAGCGGTTATGAGGCATTGGATGTGCTCGACCGCCACGAGGTGGAACTGATCCTGCTCGACAGCATGATGCCCGGCCTGAGCGGGATCGAACTCCTGCAACAGCTCCGCACGCGCTTCTCACCCGCGCACCTTCCGATTATCATGGTCACGGCCCTCGGCGAGAGCGAACGCATCGTCGAGGCGTTGAATCTGGGAGCCAACGACTACATCACCAAGCCGATCGATTTTCCCGTGGCGCTGGCCCGCATCAAGGCGCAGCTCGAGCGCAAGCGCGCCGAGGAAGCGTTGCGCGAAAGCGAAGAGCGCTACGCCCTGGCGGCCCGCGGCGCCAACGACGGCCTCTGGGACTGGGACCTCGAAAACAACCAAGTCTATTTCTCGAGCCGTTGGAAGGAAATGCTGGGCTATCAAGAATCGGAAATCGGCGACAGTCCCGAAGAGTGGCTTTCCCGAGTGCACCGTGAGGACCGGCCCCTGCTCGAATCGGAGTTGACTGCGCGCCGCGAAACGGACGGCAGCGCCGAATACGCCAGCGAACACCGCATGCAGCACAAGGACGGCAGTTACCGTTGGATGCTCAGCCGTGGCGTGGTCCTGCGCGACGCCAAGGGAAAAGCCACTCGCATGGCTGGATCGCAGACCGATATTACCGGCAGCAAGGCTTTCGATCCGCTGACCGGGTTGCCGAACCGCACGCTGTTCAATGAAAAGCTGACCGCCTGTCTGGAGAGCGTGGCGGAAGACGCGCAACACTCTTTTGCCGTGCTGTTCCTCGACTTGGACCGCTTCAAAGTGATCAACGACAGCATGGGTCACATCGCCGGCGACCAGTTGTTGATCCACGTGGCGCAACGCGTGCGTGCTGCCGTACGCCAGGCAGCGCCCGGCTGCCGCGAGATCCCGTCGGCAGACCTGATTGCCCGGTTGGGCGGTGACGAGTTCGCCGTCCTGCTGGAGAACGTCGACGAGGCCGGCGCCATCCGCATCGCCAACCGTATCCGGGAGGCCATCCACGCCGCTTTCAAGGTCGACGGTAGAGAGGTCTTCACCACAGTGAGCATCGGCATTGCGCTCGGCAACGCGGGCTATCACACGCCCACCGAGATCCTGCGCGATGCCGACACGGCCATGTACAAAGCCAAGTCGTTCGGCAGGGCACGTTTCGAAGTCTTCGATTCCGAGATGCGCGCGCAGGCTGTCGCGCGCCTGGAACTCGAGAGCGATTTGCGACGCGCCGTCGATAACCACGAGTTCGTGCTCTATTACCAACCCAAGGTGCGGCTCACCACGGACCGGATCGTGGGTGTGGAGGCGCTGATCCGCTGGCAGCATCCCGTGCGCGGCCTGATCCCGCCGGACCATTTCATCCCCCTGGCAGAGGAGACTGGCTTGATCGTGCCGATCGGCCTTTGGGCGCTGCGCGAGGCGTGCACTACCATGCATCGCTGGCAGGCCGAGTTTCCCATGAATCCGCCTCTCGAAGTCAGCGTGAATGTGTCAGTGAGGCAGTTTCGGGAGCCGGAGTTGGTGCAGCAGATCGCCCAAATCCTGGCCGAGACAGAATTGGACCCCTCCACGCTGCAACTGGAGATCACCGAGAGCGTGCTGATGGACGATCTGGACAGCGTGGCGACCTTGTTGGGCCGCCTCAAGTCCTTGGGTCTCGGCTTGAAGATCGACGATTTCGGAACGGGATACGCCTCGCTAAAGTGCCTCAACCGCCTGCCGTTCGATGTTTTGAAAATCGACCGGTCGTTCGTCGTCCAGATGTCTGAAGATGACGGAATGGGCGAAACTATCCGGACGATCATGTTGCTCGCCGAGAACCTGGGCATGGAAGTGGTGGCGGAAGGCATCGAGAGAAAGGACCAACTGACCCGGCTGCAATCCTTGCATTGCGACTATGGCCAGGGCTTCTATTTCTCGCCGCCCGTGCCGCCGGAGGCTCTCTGTGAGTTGATCCGCAAGTCCGGCCAGTAGCAGTGGGGCAGGCGCTTTCGCCCGCCAACACACCTCATCACCGCTTCGTCTGCGCCAGCCGCACCGTAATCCGCGCGGGCGACACGCGCTCCATGACAATTCCCGGCGGCAGATCCAGATTGCCCTCCTCTACTGCCAGATCGAGCGCACCCGCCTGCGCGCCCCGCAGATTGAAGTGCGCCACGATCCGCGTCAGGCTCACGGAATCCATCAGCCAGGAACCGCCGCGCACCTGCACCTCGAGACGTTCCGCCGATTGCCCGGAGACATCCATGCCCTTCGGCACCCCCACGAACTCCACCGGCACGCTCACTGTGCGCACCGTCGTCCCGGTGAATACAAACGAGGTGCTCCAGAACAGCGCCGCCAAACCGAGAGCGGCAAACTTGACCGCCGCGTTCGCGAACAGCCATTGCCGCAGCCTGCTCCCCAGACCCACCGGCGGCCGCGCGCAAAGCTTCTCGAGCATCTGCGCCAGCTTCTGATCGTCCTCCACGCCGGTGATGCGGCGGCCCTCCATCAAGGTCACCTCGCCGCGCTCTTCAGAGACCACCACTACCAGCGCATCGCTGCGTTCGGACAAGCCCATGGCCGCGCGATGCCGTGTGCCGTAGTAGCTGGGCACGCGCTCGCGCTCGGTGAGCGGCAGCACCGCGGCGGCCCTCACCACGTGGTCGCCGCGCACGATCACCGCGCCATCGTGAACCGGCGAGGTCTTCTGGAATATAGCCTCCAGGATCTCGGGCGAAACCGCGGCATCCAGCACGATGCCGTCGCTGATCAGCTCCGCTACCGCGTTGCGCCGCACCACGACGATCAAAGCGCCCACCGATGCGCCCGCCAGGCGGAAAGCCGCGCGGCCGATCGATTGATAAGTTTCGGCCAGCGTGGATGCCATCCGCCAACGCCCATTGAGCAAGCTGTCCAGCCGCATGAAGAACCGCCGCAGCTCCGCTTGGAAGACGAGCACCAGCATGACAATCGCCAGGACTGCCGCGCCCTCCAGCACCCAGCTCGTGAGCGCCAAGTCGAGATGCCGCGCCACCAGCGCCCCGGCGTGCAGCCCCACCACTACCAGCGCCACGCGCAGCGCCCGCGCCTGCTGCGCCCATCGCAACAACATGTAGAGCGCCGCCGTCAGCACCAGGAAGTCCACGACGCTTTGCCACCGGACCAGTATCAGAGGAATCATCTGTCTTCCAATATCGCCCGATCAGCCGCGACTTACAATGGAGGTCGCCATGTCTGACGTAGGCCCTTCCAGCCTCTTTCGCTCCGTCGAAACCGGCGACCTGGATACTGTGCGCTCTTTGCTAGACGCGGACCGCAAACTCGTGAGCGCGTACGGTGGCGTTTCCTATTGGAGGGGGTCCTGCACAGCGCTACAGCTTGCCGTCGAACACGGAAACCGCGAGATGGTCGAACTGCTCCTGGATCGCGGCGCGGACGTCAATGACAAGGCCGAACTCACCAACTGGGCGCCCCTCCATCTGGCGCTGAAGAACGGGCCGCTCGCGGAGTACCTGCTGGCGCGCGGTTCGCGCATGGACATCCACGCCGCAGCCGGACTTGGCGATCTTGCCAGCATGCAGGCCATCGCCGCGCAGTCCCCGGATGCCATACACGCGCGCGGGCCCGATGGCGCCACCCCG
>JBEKUO010000580.1:0-4979 GCA_049514955.1 Bryobacteraceae bacterium
CAATACAACTTGAACGGCATCGATCTGGATATCGAGGAGGATGTGAGCCTCGTCCATGCCGAGACGCTGATCCACCAGCTCAACGCCGATTTCGGCTCGCAGTTCCTGATCACGATGTCGCCCGTGGCCTCGGCGCTGTGGGGTGGCGCAAATCTCTCGGGCTTCAGTTACCAGCAGCTTTATGCCAGTCCGGAGGGGTCCAAGATCGCTTGGTTCAACGGCCAGTTTTATAGCGGCTTTGCCACTCTCGCGTCGACCGCCGATTACCAGAAAGTCGTCAATGCCGGGTTTCCGCCCAACAAGGTGGTTGCCGGCATGATCTCGAATCCCGCCGATGGAAGCGGCTTCGTGCCCATTAAGACCGTCGCCACAACGATCCACGCACTGTCCGGACAATATCCGACTTTCGGCGGCGTCGCCGCCTGGGAATATTTCAACGCCTTGCCCGGAAACACGGCCGATCCGATCGAGTGGGCCGTCTACATGGGGCACGCCATCGAGGACTAGCCCGCATTTCTCACAGACTTCCGTGGTCATGGCGTGGCGCACGCACTCTTGCGTGCCGCGTCGGCACTCCTGCCGGTGCCCGCCCTCGACGGCCTGTCCACACGCTTGCGGGGGTGCCGGGAAGAGTCTCCTCACGGCACGCAGGGGCGCAGGCGCCACGTCATTTGGCCACACGTGAGAAATGCGGGCTAGGTTTCCGCTTACAGTGGCGGATATTCCACGCTCACCAGGAAGAGCCCTTTGGCAGGCGCGGTAGGCCCGGCCCGCGGCACATTGGACGCGCTCGCCGAGAGCAGTTCCCGCATTCCGGCTTCATCCAAGTTGCCGCGACCAGCTTCGAGCAGCGATCCCACGATATTGCGCACCATGTGTTTCAGAAAACCGCTGCCGCGCACGCGGTAGATCAGGCGGTCCGGCAAGGCTTCCAGTTGCGAACGGAAAATCGTACGCACTTTGGAGGGGTTCTCCTGGTCGCGCTCGTCGGAGGCTGCGAAGGCGGTGAAATCGTGCTCACCCTCGAGCAGGGGAGCGCACGCCATCATGCGGTCGAGCGACAACGGATACGGATGGTGGTGGACATAGCGCCACTCCCACGGTGGGCAGACCTCCGCACGCACGATGCGATATTCGTAGGTCTTCGCCAACGCTTGAAAGCGTGGATGAAAATCCGGGGCGGCTTCCTCGGCCGAGAGCACGCGGATGGAGGGCGGCAGGAGGCGGTTCATCGCCTTGCGCAGATTGGCGAGCGGGATCGGGTTTTCGAGATTGAAGGCGGCCACCTGCGCGAGGGCGTGCACGCCCGCATCCGTTCGGCCGGAGCCTGCTACGTGCACCGGCCGGCCCTCGATCTCGGCGGCCACGGATTCCATTGTTCCCTGGATCGTCGGCAGGCCCGGCTGCACTTGCCAGCCGTGGAAAGCGGTCCCGTCGTAGGCGAGATTGATTCTGATGCGGCGCATTACGCCGGCCGCGATCCGGGCTTTTCGACCGGAATGCCCTGCGCGCACAGCGGACACTCGGCCGGATCGTAGGACGGAACTGCGAGCGTCAGTAGCGCTACCCGTGGCGCTCCTACATCGGCTTGGCCGGCGCTGCGATCGACAATGGAGCCGGCCGCCTGCGGGCGCGCTCCGGCCCAGCGGAGCACATCCACTACGTCGTGCGTGCTGCCTCCGGTGGTGATTACGTCCTCCACCACCAGCGCCGGCTCGCCCGGCGTAACCGCGAAACCGCGCCGCAGCGTCATCTTTCCACTCGCATCCCTCTCGGTGAAAATGAACCGGGCATTCAGAGCGCGGGCCACTTCGTGTCCGATGATCAGGCCGCCCAGCGCGGGCGAGACCACCAGCCCGACCGGTTCTGGCGTCAGGCTCCGCAGTTCGTCCGCCAGCAGACCGCCCAACGTGGCCGCGTGCCGGGGGTATTGCAGCACGAGCGCGCATTGCAGATACGCGGGACTGTGCAGCCCGCTGGTGAGCCGGAAATGCCCGCTGAGATACGCCCCAGTGGAGCGGAACAGTTCCAGGATCGACTCGGCTTGCGGCGTCACAAACGCCTACTATACCATTGAGAAAAACGAACAGCCTTTCAAGGAATCCTATGTCTTCCATACGCTCTCTCGTCGCTATTCTCTGTGTGCAGTTGCCGCATTCGCAGGCGTTCGCCGCGGATGCCATAAGCCATCAAATCGTCGAGCCGGGCGGAGGGTCCCTCATACGCCCGTACCGCGCGAAGGAAGTGCCGCCGATCGATGTCGCAAACTCCGGCCGGCTCGATTCATTGCTACGCGCCGGCAGGCTTTATCTCTCGATGCAGGATTGCATCGCTCTGGCGCTGGAAAACAACCTCGACATCGAGATCCAACGCTATGGCCCGCAAATCGCCGACGCCAACGTCCTGCGCGCCAAAGCCGGCGGATTCGCGCAGGGCGTTTCCACCTCGGTCACCGCGGGGCCTACCAGTGCGCAGCCAGGCGGCGTGGCGCAGAGCGGCGTCAGCGGCAATCCCTCGACCCAGGCCAGCGCCGCCAGCTCCACGGCGGTTGGAAACACCGTGATCGCGCAGTCCGGACCCGCTATTCCCAGCTTCGACCCGGCCTTGGTCGGCAACGCGAGCTGGGCTCACCAGTCAGTCCCGGAGAGCAGCCTGTTCCTTACAGGCACGAGTTCGTTGGTTCAAAGACAAGACTTGTCCGGCATTTCCTACCAGCAAGGGTTCCAGACCGGCACCCTGGTGAATCTGGGCCTGAATAACACGACCGTCGTCGGCAATAATGCGAACGCGAGTTTCAATCCGGCCACCAACGCCTCACTGGGGCTGACGGTGACACAGCATTTGCTCACCGGATTCAGCCTGGCGGTAAACCAGCGGCAGATCCAGATCGCCCGAAACAACCGGGAACTCTCCGATCTGACCTTTAAGCTGCAGGTGATCACCACCGTCGCGGCGGTGATGGATCTTTACTGGGACTTGGTTACATTCAATGAAAACGTGCGCGTGCAGGAACAAGCTGTGGCCACCAGCACGAAGCTTTTCGAGGACAACAAGAAACAGGTGGAGGTCGGTATGATGGCCCCGATTGAAGTGGTGCGGGCGGAGGCGCAGGCGGCCACAGATGAGCAGAACCTGACGCTGGCGGAAACGCAACTGCTCCAGCAGGAGACCATCCTGAAGAACGCGCTCAGCCGCAATGGCGTAGCGAGCCCGGCGGTGGCGGAAGCGCGCATCGTACCGACGGATCGCATCCGTGTGCCGGCCATCGAGCCGGTCACGCCCATTCAGGACCTGGTGGCCACCGCGCTGTCGGCCCGTCCGGAATTGGCGCAGAACCGCATACAGGTAACCAACCAGGAGATCACTTTGCACGGTTCGAAGAACGGGCTGCTGCCGACTTTTGACTTGGTCGCCGCGCTGACCAACAATGCGCTGGCCGGCCAGTTGAACCTGGCGACATCGCCGTTCGGATTCAATTTCGGCACGCCCAGCCCGGCGTTCATCGGAGGATACGGCACCGTGCTGAAGCAACTCTTCGCGCGCAATTATCCGAACTACCAGGCGGGATTCAACCTGACCATTCCATTGCGCAATCGCGCGGCGCAGGCCCAAGTGCTCAACGACGAGCTGACGCTGCGGCAACTGCAGCTCGGCGTGCAGCGCCTGGAAAACCAGGTGCGCGTGGACGTACAAAACGCGGTGATCGGGGTGCGCAACGCGCGCGCGCAACACCAGGCGGCCGTGAAGGCGCGCATTTTACAGGAACAGAGCTTGGATGCCGAGCAGAAGAAATACGCCGCGGGCGCCTCGATCATTTACAACGTGATCCTGACGCAGCGCGACCTGGCGACTTCGCGGCAGAATGAGCTAGCGGCGGAAGCGGCCTACGCCAAATCGCAGGTGGAACTCGACCGGGTGACGGGACAGACGCTGAACAACAACCATATTTCGCTCGCCGAAGTGTACCAAGGAGTGGTGTCGCGCCCGCCCAGCCGGTTGCCGGGCGCCGACCAGCCGTTCAATTAGCCGTCGGAAGCACCTCAGCCCTCGGAGGACCCTGATCCTCACGCCCTCTCACTGGGATTCCGGCAATAGCCTGTTTGATCCCGCCGAGATTGTCATTGATCTTGGATAGGATCTGGTAGAACTTCCAAATGACGCAGAATATGATGCCGTAGACACCGATCGCGATGAGGACGTTGGGAATGACGGCGAGGATTTGATCAACTTGACCCATTTCACACTCCTGTGCCGGTATTATAGCCGTAGGTGGTGCGGTATCGCACGCGCCCAGCCGTTTTATTGGCCGGCGGAACCATTTTGGGATTTGGGCGTGTGCCAGATTTGGACAAAACCGGCTGATCACAGCCAGTTTTGTCTCGCCGGGCGGCTGCCAAGAAAATTATTCGATTGAAAACAAACGGTTTGCGGTTTGGTAGCGGGATTGCAATCACAGAGGGCGTGATAAACAGCAAGCAGGCCCAGAGAGAAGCGATTGCATCCCCGGTTGGTTGCCCGCCTAAGCAGTCACCTCAATTAGAATCCCGCTGATTCCCCAAACATCCCCAAAATCGCTTCTCGCTGGGCTTGTAAGTCCCGACGGCCGGCGAGTGTTACGATGAGCACATGACCAAAGGCTTGTTTGAGGTCGAGTGCCCGTGTTGCAAAGCGCTTCTAAAAATCGATCCCGAGACGCGCGCCGTAATCGCTCACACAGTTCCCGAGAAGCCGCCTCCTATTGAGGATCTGGCGGCGGCGGTGGCCAAGCTGAAGGGCGAGGCGGGACGACGCGACGAAGTCTTCCGCAAACAGTTCGAGGCGGAGAAATCGCACGGCAAGGTGCTCGAGAAGAAATTCGACGAGTTGCTCAAACAGGCCAAAGAGAATCCCGATGTGAAGCCGCCGCAGCGCGATATCGATCTGGATTAGGACCAAATCGTTTCAGGCGACGTTCTGGCAAAGCGTGAGTCACGCGCGCC
>JBEKUO010000581.1:0-4968 GCA_049514955.1 Bryobacteraceae bacterium
GGTAAGGACGTATACGTGGAGAAGCCGCTTTCGCTCACCGTGGTGGAAGGGCGCCGTATGGTCGAAACCGCGCGGCGCACCAACCGCGTGTCGCAGGTGGGCATCAACCGTCGTTCCGCGCCGTTCTTGCGGGAAGCCGCTGAATTCGTGCAGTCTGGCGGCATCGGGCAGGTCACGGTGGCGCGCTCTTATCACATCCTGAACCAGTGGCCGGCGGGCATAGGCAGTCCGCCCGACAGCGCGCCGCCGAACGAAGCTGAGTGGGACCGCTGGCTTGGTCCGGCGCCCAAAGTGCCCTACAACCGCAATCGCACTTACTACAACTTCCGCTGGTTCTATGACTACTCCGGCGGACAGCTCACCAACTTTGGCGTCCACTACATGGACATGATGCGCTGGTGCCTCGGCCAGGAGTATCCACGCGCGGTAACAGCCATAGGCGGCAAATACGCGGTGCAGGATAACCGCGAGATTCCCGATACGCTCGAGGCCGTGTGGGAATTCGACCGGGCGCTAGTGATGTTCGCGCAGTATAATGCCAACGCCGCTCCGGGCAACGCGCAGAACTCGGAAATGGAACTGCGCGGCACGAAGGGAACGATGTACATCCATCCCGATCGCTGGGAGGTTGTGCCGGAACAGGTCACGGAGATGACGACCTTCGCGCGCACGCCGCTCGACCGGCAAAGCGAGCGCGCTTACCCAGCCTCGCGCAAACCGGCGATGGAGCCGCGCAGCGCCAAAGGCAGCCAGGATACCGCCTTTCACGCGCGGAATTTCTTGGATTGCGTGAAGAGCCGCGCGCAAACGAACTGCGATGTCGAGACCGGCCACCGTTCCACGGCCGCGACGCTGATCGCCAATATCGCGCATCGCACGCACAGCTATCTGGAATGGGACGGCCATGCCGAGCGCTTTACCAACAACGACGCGGCGAACCGTTTCCTGGCATATCAATATCGCGCGCCGTATAAGCTGGGATAAGGATGGATCTGACCAGAAGAGCGTTCACCCTCGGCGGCGCGGCAGCGCTACAAGTCTCCGCCCAGACGCCTCGGGCAACTCCGACGATCTGCCTGTTTTCCAAACACCTGCCGAAGATCCATTATTCGGAATTGGGCGGCGTCCTCAAGGATCTGGGCTTTGCCGGATGCGATCTCACCGTGCGCCCGGGCGGGCACGTGGAGCCTGCGCTTTCAGCCGCAGACCTGTATCGCGCGGTGGAGGCAATTCGTGCGGAAGGCGTCGAGGTCCCCATGATCACCACCGCCTTCGTGAGTGCGGCAGATCCCACCGCGCCGAATGTGCTGGCCCTCTGCGGCCGCATGAAGGTGCCCTACTTCAAGTTGGGTTACTGGCCCTACCGCCCAACCGATAACATCGCTGCCCGCATCGCCGAAGTGCGGCGCGACGTGGAAGGGTTGGTGGCGTTGGGCCGCGCCTGCGGCATTGCCGCGGGGTTCCACAATCATTCCGGCAATTATGTGGGTGAAGCCGTGTGGGACACCCGCACCATCATCGACGACATGGATCCGAAATGGATCGGCTACTATTTCGATCCGTGTCACGCCACTGCGGAGGGCGGGGAAGCCGGCTGGAACATCGCCATGCGTATGGCCCTGCCGCGCATCAAGATGGTGGCTCTGAAGGATTTCTATTGGGCGAAAGTGAACGGCAAGTGGATGATGCAGATGTGCCCCATCGGCGAAGGCATGGTGAATTGGCCGCAGGTGTTCAGCTTGCTTGCGTCCTCGCGCTTCAGCGGCCCGCTCTCTCTGCATTTGGAGTACGAGCCCAAGGACGAACTCTCCTCTATCGCCCGCGATCTGGCGTTCGTGAAGAAGCAGGTGGGCGCCGCATATGGAACCGTGGCGCAGGCACGCATGCCTGCCGCGGCGGCACTCCTGCCGCCGCAAACAAAATAAGCATGCCTACCTTCCGAGTGGAGACCCAGCAGCGCTGCTACGAAGTCATAGTCGAGCGGGGCATCCTGGAGCGCGCCGCACACTTCCTGCCGCCGAAAGCCGGCAAGGTCTTCGTGATCTCGACGGAAGACGTGTGGCGCCACCAGGGCACGCGGATCGAGAGTGGACTGGCCGGCATCCCGCACGACGTGCTCTATCTGCCCGGCGGCGAGGACCAAAAGCGCCTGGCGCCGGTGGAAAAGCTGGCCGAAGAAATGGTGCGGCGGCGTGCCGACCGCTCCAGCGTGGTAGTGGCTCTTGGCGGCGGCATCGTAACGGATATGGCAGGCTTTCTGGCGGCCATTTTCATGCGCGGCATTCCGGTTGTGCAGGTCCCTACCACGCTGTTGGCGCAGGTGGATGCAGCCATCGGCGGCAAGACCGGCGTCAACCTGGAAACCGGGAAGAACCTCATCGGGAGCTTTCACCAGCCGCTGGCGGTGCTGATCGATCCCGGCGTGCTCGAGACGCTGCCCGCTCGCGAATATCGCGCGGGTTTATACGAGATCCTCAAAGCGGGGGTGATCCGCAGCGAGCCGCTCTTCCGGTTTCTGGCGGAACAGAGCGCGGACGTGCTGGCGCGCCTGCCGGCAGCGGTGGACCGCATCATCGCGGAATCCGTCGAGATCAAGGCAGAGGTAGTGTCGGCGGACGAGCGCGAAGGCGGTCTGCGGCGCATTCTGAATTTCGGCCATACTTTCGGGCACGCACTCGAAGCCGAGACCGGCTACACCCGCTTCCTGCACGGCGAAGCGGTCGCTTTCGGCATGTGCGCGGCGGTTTACCTGGCGGAGTTGACCGGACATCTGTCGGCGGAAGACAGCCTCGACATCCTGGAAGCGATCCGGCTTTATGGACCGATTCCACCGCTCACCGGGATCTCATCCGAGCGGTTGCTGGCGCGCCTGGCAAGCGACAAGAAGACCATCCAGGGACAGGTGCATTTCGTGCTGCCGGAGCGGATCGGCGAAGTGAAGGTGGTTTCCGGGATCGATGGAAAACTGGTGCTGACCGCCATCGAGGCCGCGCTCGCGTGAAGGGCACTACGCCGGAGGGCGCGCGCAGCGAGCAGGAATCGGCCGCGTGGGTGCGCGCCATGTTCGGCCGCGTGGCGCACCGCTACGATCTGGCCAACCATCTGCTCTCGTTCAACGTCGATCGCTACTGGCGCGCGCACACGGTCAGGCGCGTGCGGGATGCGCTGGCGCGTCCCGAAGCGCGCGTGTTGGATGTTTGCTGCGGCACCGGGGATCTGTTGCGCGCCCTCGCCCGCCGGCGGCGCGGCGGAGTTGCGGTGATGGGCTCGGACTTCTGCCATCCCATGCTGGTGGCCGCGCGCGCCAAGGTTGGCGGCGGGAACTTGTTTGAAGCCGACGCCCTGCTGCTGCCACTGCCGGACGCTTCGCTCGACCTGATCGCGGTGGCCTTCGGGTTCCGCAACCTGGCGAACTACGAAGTTGGTCTGCGGGAGATGCGGCGTGTGCTGCGGGGCGGGGGAGTGGCAGCCATCCTCGAATTCTCGCAGCCGCCCAACCCGCTCTTTCGAGCGTTGTATAGCTTCTATTCGCGGCGGATCTTGCCCGCGATCGGCGGCGCGCTATCCGGCTCGCGGGACGCCTACGCGTATCTGCCGGAATCGGTGCGGAAGTTCCCTGCGCCGGAGGAATTGGCTGAGTTGATGCGCGCCGCTGGATTCGGTGGTGTGGAGTTTGAGCGGCTCACCGGCGGAATCGTGGCGCTGCACTTAGGGCGGGTGTAGGGCAGCGCGTGGGACAGACGCTTTCGTCTGTCACCGGGTTACTCAGGAAGCCGTGGAGGAATCAGTTGGCAGGCGAAAGCGCCTGCCCCACGCTCAACGGCTGATTCAGAGTAGCCTGATACATGGCATCTAACAGATCCTGCGAGTGCCCGTCGTAGTCCTCGTCCAGCGACCACAGGAAGGTGCCGCCCAGGCCCCGTTTCCACAGCGAATATGACACCCGGGTGTAGGTCGACAACGGGTCGTCATAGGTGATAAAGCCCGGCTGCCCATCGGTCCTTAACATGTAGGGCACCAGTGCGTAGTAATCCCGATACGTTTGCCATCCGTTCTGATTGATGCGTTGCTTGATAAACGTGCCATAATTCACGGAAGGAACGTAGCTCGTGCATGGCTGGCTCGTACAACGCAGACCGAAGAGCTGGGACACGGTGATATAGAAATAGCCGTAGAATGGCGTTCCCATGTTTATTTTGGAGGCTGGTATGTTTATATCATTCAAAAATATGCCAGCCGCTTGAGCGACGCTGCCCCCTGGACTGCACTCATACTTTTGGGGATTTCGCGGATCCACGAAGATCGGCGAGTTGAGCTGTCCGTCGTCGGTCCACGGCCCCGCGCAATCGTACATCATAACGTTGTAGTAATCCACCAGCGGCTGCACCTTTGGGTAATCATATCCAGCCTGTCCCCAGGGCGGCACGTCGGCGGAGAGTATGTAGCGAGGACTCGGGAAAATATCGCGCAGCCCTTGCATCAAGCTATAGAACGCGTTCGCATCCTCTGTTGAGGCCGGATATTCCCAATCGATATCCAAGCCGTCATAGCCGTTGCTGATGATGAACGGGTACACGTTCTGCAGCAAAGTCTGCAAAACAGTCGGGTTCCCATCGATCGACGTAAAGGAGCCACCCAGCAGCAGCATCACCTTGACTCCCGCCGCGTGCGCTTTTTCAATCAGCGCGGGCTCGAGGAATCCACTCGGGACGTCGAGGGTGCCGTCGGAATTCATATTGACTCCCGCGTGGTTGATGTGCGTGAGCTTGCCAAATGGAATTTGGGCGGAGCTATAAGGCGGAGTTTGGGTCCTGCTCCAGTAGCCGTAATCGCCCACCAGCCGTCTGGGCAGCGTGGTGCTCTGCGCGGATGCTGAGGGGAGTCCGGCGAATGCTACCAGTAAAACCAGGATGAAAGCGGGCGCGCCTTCGGACAAACGGCGATATCGTGTCATGGGATGCCTCTTTC
>JBEKUO010000582.1:0-4964 GCA_049514955.1 Bryobacteraceae bacterium
TCTCCTTTGCCCCAGACGGTCTGGCGGCCCACGCCGGTCCACTGGCCGGCGCGCAGGTAGGGGAGGAACTCGCCCAGATCGCCATCATACTCGACTTCGCCGGTGAATCCGCCGAGGGGATGAGTTTGGCCGGTGCGGCTGGAGCGGCGCTCGACCCCTATCCAGCGTACGTCGCAACGCTCGAGGCGGACGCTTTGCGCGCGCTCGCCTATGGCGCGGAAATCGAGATCCAGCGGCCCGGGGCCGTACAACGCGCGCAGGGTGCTGATGCGGTCACGGAGGCGGGCGAAGAGGATGGGGAATTCAGGTTGACAGGCGAAAGCGCCTGTCCCACCCCGCTGCGGAAGACTTTCCAGGCAAGTGGGGCAGGCGCTTTCGCCTGCCAACCGATTCTTCCCTAGTTTCTGACGGTCACGGCTCTTCAACTCCGTTGGCGTGAGGAAGGTCACGCGCACGCGGGCGGCAGGCTCCCTTGGACCGTCCAGGGGAATGGCGAAGTGTTCCTTGTCAACGGCGACCAGGGTGGCGCGTCCACGGCCGGGACCGAGTCCGGCTTTGGCCAGCCGCGCATACGCCTCCTGCAAGGCCGGGCTGGCGGGGTGTTTAACGTCGAACAGGTGCATATCGAAATGGAAGCCGACGCCGGCGGGAATGGTCTTGCCATCCAGGTGCGCGGCGCGGAATACGAAGGGGCGGGGCCGGTCGGCGAGCCCGCTGGGCCCCTCGCCGGATGCTACGGGTGCGAAGATGCGCGCGTACTCGGCAGGGCTGGCGGTTTCGCGCAGCATCATGCCAAACGCGCCGCGCAGCGTGTTGGCCGCTTTGCCGGGCGGAAAATACAGCGATTGTTCGGCGTGGAAGCGGAAACGCAGCCGCCAGAACTCGAACGTCACGGCAACATTAACCGGCCGCCATGGCTGCTGCGTCGTAGAAGCCTTTGCCGGCGCCCGCCAGACGCTCCAGCAGCGGCGCAGGCTTCCAGTGATCGCCCAAGCGCCCGCGATATTCGTTCACCTTGGCCAGCACCTGATCGAGGCCCAGCGAATCGGCGTAGGCCATGGGGCCGCCATGATGCCGCGGAAAGCCGAAGCCATACGCGTAGATCACGTCGATATCACCGGGGCGCGTAGCCATGTGCTCCTCGAGTACATTGGCGCCTTCGTTCGCGAGCGCGACCATGATGCGCGACAGGATCTCCTCGTTGGCAATCTGGCGACGCGCGATGCCGCGCTCCTTGGCCGCCTTCTCGGCAAGCTCTTCGATGAGCGGATCGGGGATCGGCGTGCGGCTGCCGGCTTCATAGCGATACCAACCGGCGCCGGTCTTCTGGCCATAGCGGCCCATCTCGTAAAGCCAATCCGGCACGGGCGACTCGGGCCCTTCTAGGCGGATCTTGCCGACTGAGCGCAAATACTGGCGTATGCGCGCGCCCACATCGATGCCCGCGATATCCTGCATGCCATAGGGCCCCACCGGCATGCCGAAATCGGTCATCACCTTGTCGATCTGCGCAACGCTGGCGCCTTCCTCGAGCAATAGATAACCTTCCCGCATGTAATAGCCGAGCATGCGGTTTGCCACAAATCCGAAACAGTTGCCCACCACCACTCCCACCTTATTCAGCTTTTTTGAGAGCTTCAGCGAAGTGGCGATGATTTCGTTGCTGGTGGCTTTGCCGCGCACGATTTCGAGCAGCTTCATCACGTTCGCGGGACTGAAGAAGTGGGTGCCGATCACGCTCGCCGGACGACCGCTGGATTGCGCGAACTGGTCGATATCGAGCGTCGAGGTGTTGGACGCCAGCACGCAATCGGGCCGCGTGACGCGCCCCAGGTCGGCGAATACCGACTTCTTCAGGTCGAGGTTTTCGAAGACGGCTTCGACCACGATATCGACCTTGTCGAAACCGTCGTAAGTGAGGGTGGGGCGGATCAGGGACATGACACGCTCGACTTGCTCTTGCGTCATCTTGCCCTTGGAGGCCGAGATCTCGTAATTCTTGCGTATGGTGGCGAGACCGCGGTCGAGCGCCGCCTGGTCGGATTCCTTGAGCAGTACCGGAATACCGGCGTTGACATACGACATGGCGATACCGCCGCCCATCGTTCCGGCGCCTACAACTGCGGCGGAGCGGATCTCGGCGGTAGGGGTCTCTTTCGGCACACCGGGGACCTTTGCCGCCTCGCGCTCGGCAAAGAACAGGCGGATCAGGTTGCGGGATTCCGCCGAAAGCACGCAATCCGCAAACAGTTGGATTTCGCGCTCGGAGCCGGCGTCAAAGCCGTCGAACACGCCGGCTTCAATCGCTTCTATCGCCGCATAAGGCGCGCGTGCGCCGCGGGCCGTCTTCTTCAGACCTGCACGGGCGGCTTCGAAGGTTGCGGCTGCCGCGGTCTTGTCGGCGATCTTGGCGCTCTGCTCGCGGACTTTGCGGGTCTCCCGCGCCGCGGCTTTTTCCAGGGCGAAGGCGATGGCGCCTGCGAGGAGTTCGCCTTCCACGATCCGGTCGACGATGCCTTCCGCCAGGGCGCGCTTGGCGCTTACGTGCTGGCCCAACGTGCACATTTCCACGGCAGTCGCGACTCCGCAGAGGCGCGGCAGGCGCTGCGTTCCGCCGGCGCCCGGAATGATACCCAGCAGCACTTCCGGCTGCCCCACCTTCGCGCTGGGAACGGCCACGCGATAGTGGCAGGCCATGGCAAATTCCAGCCCGCCGCCGAGCGCGGTGCCATGTATGGCGCAGACCACCGGCTTGGGACAACCTTCGATGCGCCGCAGCAATGCATGGACGCGATGCGAGCGATCGATGGAAACGTCGCGGTTGGGGATGGTGCCGAATACCTTGATGTCGGCGCCGGCGATGAACGTGTTGCCCGAGCCGATCAGGACGAGGGCTTTGGCGGCCGGGTCGGCGGCAGCCCGCGCCACACCGGCATCGATCCCCTCGGGGACGCCGGGGCTGAGGGCGTTCACCGGCGGATTGTTTATGGTGACGATCGCGACATCGTCCTGGATGGCGTATTGTACGAGTTCTTGCATAGTCTTCGATCCGATCTATTATGCCACTGGGAGGGTGGTGCGGGCTCATTCGTCAAACCCAAGCGCGCACCGGCGCCCGCCGCCGACTCATTTACGTGGGGAGTTCGCGCGTACGGAGAGGAGCGTCAGCCTTATCGCGGACCACCGACCAAACGCGGCGTCAAAGGTAACCAGCGAGTACGAATGCGTTTGTGCAAAGGCCGCCAAGTAGGCATCGGTCCAGGAAGACGGCCCGACGCCAGGGTGCGTCATGAACTGGCGCCAAGCGGGTTCCACACCATCGGGCTCGACCGCGAACACGAGCCGCCCATCAGCCCGCAACCGCGCGAATATTTCCCAGGCTTGTGCGATTGTCCTGGGACCGCGCCGCATGACGCTGGGGTTCGTCAATAGACGAAGCAGGCCCATCTGTGTTATCCGGCAGAAGGCAACCGAAGCCTCGGGTTGCGTCGCGAACCAGCCGCGCGCAACTGCATGGTGAACATGGCCCTCGGCCGCGAGGGCAATCCACAGGTTGACGTCAGGCAGTGAGATCGTCACGCGAGAGTACTTCGTCCACATCCTCACCCGTAACGGGCTGGATCGGTCCTGTTGCGGATGCTGGGATAAGCGGCAGATGCACTTCCAGAGTGCGCTGAGCGGGCGGGTTGCCGCGGGCGATATGAGCCTCGACAAGCCCCCGGATCACATCGGCTGGCGTGGCACCCTCTCGCTTGGCAAGCGCGTCGAGTTGCCGGACGACAGCTTCCGGAAGTTCGACTGTGGTCTGCATGCAGTCATTGTCGCATGGCGGGCTTGAGGGAGGGAACTGCGTCCTCTTGTGCTTAGCCTCGGCACATTTGTCAAGGCTGCGGCTTGGGCCTTGTAACTAGCCCGAATGTCGATGGATCGAACGTGAAATGCTCAGCTTGAAAATCGTAATGCGAGGTGCGAGCGAGGACTGCCCCCCGAATCTGGCTCCACAGGGGCCGTTCAACATTGATGTCGGGCCTCGCCGGGCGCTCTACAGCAAGTTCTGCCAGGGCGCGGCCCCAATCCTCTCCCTTCAGCCTGCCGGCCCTTCGCGCTGACACGGCCGTATATTGCTTCTCGAACGTCCGACCGTTTGATACATTAGTCCAATTGGCCCGGCGAACAGCGTCGCCCGAATAGCCATCTCCCTCGTCAATTCTGGCTGCAACCTCAACAAGTTCCTCCACCGCGAAGTTTGCGAACTCGAAATCTGGGTCGTGGGCAGTAATCAGTCCGACCACATGTCCTTGTTCCATTTGGCGTCGAACGGCCTTAACGTTCTGCTGGACGTCGCGGTCAAACGAGATCATGCTGAAGCGCCGAAATGCTCGATCCTCTGCGAGCCAATCTTGCAGCTTCAGAGCCGCATTATCCCTCTCGGTCTTTACCAGTTCGATGCCGACAGAAGCGCGCTCGACTAGTATCTGGAGGACCGCAAAATACTCAGTCTCACCTTCCACGTACCAGCGGACTGCGCTGCCAGTCAATAGGCCGAAGTTGAACGCCAAATGGGGTCCGCTGAGCAGAATATTATCGAGTGGCCGCTCGGCGCCGAGGAGCCTTTTTCTGGCATCTGGGTACCACTGGACGTCCTGGTCTTCTTCCGGCCACCGTTGATGATGTGCCTCTTCAAATGCTCTGCGGATCAATTCAGCGATCTGGCGAATCCAAAGAGCTCCAGATAGGGCCCCCGTCAAGGCCTCCCTCTTATCCCAATTCGCTACGCGAAGGAGTAAATACAGCTCTGTGTTTCCATCGAGGTCTGAAGCTTCGAGCCGCAAGGACTTATGAGTGAGTTCCCACACGGCTGGGTCGAGTTCCCGAACGAATTGTAGGGCGTTCTCTCTATACGCGCTTAGGTGTTGGCGAAAAACCGCCGGTGATACTCCGCCAGGCATCACCGTCTTACCAAC
>JBEKUO010000583.1:0-5479 GCA_049514955.1 Bryobacteraceae bacterium
CCGCTGCGCGTCAAAGCCGGCTTCGATCCCACTGCGCCCGATCTGCACTTGGGCCACACGGTCCTGCTGCGCAAGATGAAACATTTCCAGGACCTGGGCCACACGGTCATCTTCCTGATCGGCGATATGACTTCGCTCATCGGCGATCCCACCGGCCGCAACATCACCCGGCCGCCGATGACTCGCGAAGAGATCGACCGCAACGCCGCCACTTACAAAGCGCAGGTCTTCAAAATCCTCGATCCCGACAAGACCGAGGTACGCTTCAACAGCGAATGGCTGCAGCCCTTGCGCTACGAGGAACTGGTGCGGCTGTGCTCGCGCTACACCGTGGCGCGCATCCTGGAGCGCGCCGAGTTTTCCAAACGCTACAAAGACGGCGTGCCGATTTCCGTGCACGAATTGCTCTATCCGCTCGCGCAGGCTTACGATTCCGTGGCCCTGCGGTGCGACGTCGAAATGGGCGGCACCGATCAGAAGTTTAATCTCCTGGTGGGCCGCGAGATTCAGAAGGATTACGGACAGCCGCAGCAGATTGTGGCCACCGTGCCGCTGCTCGAAGGCCTGGACGGCGTCAACAAGATGTCCAAATCTCTGGGCAACTACATCGGCATTACCGAACCGCCGGAGATCATGTACCGCAAAGTGATGCAGATCGGGGATGACCTGATGTTCCGGTATTACGAACTGCTCACGGACCACAGCTTGGCCGAGATCGGCCGCATGCGCTCGCGCATCTCCGGCGGCGAGTTACACCCCATGCAGGCCAAAGCGGATCTGGCGCGGCTGATCGTTACCGATTTCCATTCGTTCACCGAGGCCGCGCGCGCAGAGGAGGAATTCAATCGGGTAGTGCGCCGGAAGGAAGTACCTGCGGATCTCCAGACGGTCGACTTCCCGCCGGCCGTCGACTTGGCTGACGGGAAGATGCGCGTCGACAAGTTGCTTGCCAAAATCGGCCTCGCGGACTCGGTAGGCGATGCCGTGCGCAAGATCAAGGCGGGAGCGGTCGAGATCGACGGCCAAATCATACGCGAACTGCTCATCCCAAAACCCGTGGGCCCGTTTATCGTCCGAGTCGGAAAAAACTGGCGCAAGGTAGTGCTCTAAGTGCTTGCCGTCCGCGACAACCTGTACCTGGCCGCCGACGCCCTACGCGCCCACAAACTGCGCGCCTCACTGACCATGCTGGGCCTCACCATGGGCGTGGCCACGCTGATCGCCGTCATGACCATGGTGCAGGGCGCCAACCGTTACGTGGAAACGAAGATCGCAAATCTGGGCACCAACGTGTTCCGCATTTCGCGCCTGCCCTTTGTGTTGACGGACTTCTCGGTGGTGGCGCGGGCCCAGCGCAATAAGAACATTCTGCTGGAAGACATGCAGGCCGTGGCGGAAGGCTGCGCGCACTGCCAGTATGTGGGCGCCTCGGTGGCCACCACGTTCGGTGTACGCTACCGCGATCGTGACCTGGAGGACGTCTCGCTCTACGGCCACACGCCTAACATGGCCGAAATCGATACGCGCACGCTGGCGCTGGGCCGTTACTTTACGGAGCCGGAAGACCGCCACTCCACACCCGTTTGCCTGCTGGGCGACCGACTGGTCCAGGAACTGTTTAGCGGGACGGACCCCATCGGCCACGTAGTCAGGACGGGTAACGAAGAGTTCACGGTAATCGGAACGTTCGAGTCCATCGGATCAGTGCTGGGCCAGGACCAGGATACCTTTATGGTCATCCCGCTCAATACTTATCTGCGAATTCGCGGCTCGCGAAACAGTCTGACGCTGGAAATCAAGGCGGCCGGCAGCCAGCAACTCTTCCAACAGGCACAGGACGACGTACGGATGATTCTGCGCGCCCGCCGCCACATTACCCAAGGCCGCGACGAGGACTTCTATATTGGCACGGCCCAGAGCTACATATCCTTGTGGCAAAGCATCAGTTCGGCGTTTTTCGCCGTGTTCGTCATGGTAAGTTCGATTTCCGCCGTAGTAGGCGGCATTGTCATCATGAATGTCATGTTGGTAAGTGTCACGGAGCGGACGAAAGAGATCGGCGTCCGGCGGGCAATGGGAGCCACGCAGAACGATATCCTGCGTCAATTCCTGACCGAGAGCGTCATGCAATGCATTGTAGGTGGCCTGATCGGAGTGTTCATCGGTTTCTTGTGCGCCCTGGCCATCCGCAGCCTGACATCTCTCCCCGCCGCCGTGCAGACGTGGGTAGCCATTCTGGGAGTCATTCTAAGTTCCATCATCGGCCTGTTCTTCGGCATCTATCCGGCGATGAAAGCTGCCAAACTGGACCCCGTCGCCGCACTAAGAACGGAGTGATTTGCCGCAGATGCACGCAGATGCACACAGATGGAACGAGGTGACGCGAGCCGTTATTGGATGCTCGTACACGGTAGCCAACACCTTGGAACCGGGGTTCCTGGAGAAGGTGTACGAGAATGCCCTCGCACATGAACTGCGAAGCAACGGCTTGGCCGTCGAGCAGCAAAAGGCCCTGAAGGTGTACTATCGAGACATTGTGGTTGGGGACTACACGGCCCACCTCTTGGTAGAAGATCTTATTGTGGTCGAGCTCAAGGCCGTGCGAGCATTCGACGACATTCATTTGGCCCAATGTCTGAACTGTCTGAACTATCTTAAGGCGACGGGCCTGAAAGTGGGCTTGCTGATCAACTTTGGCGCCCGCAAGGTGCAGATCAAGAGAGTAGTGAACAGTTTTTGAATCTGCGTGCATCGGCGTGCATCTGCGGCTAATTCAATGACTCGTGCTGAAATAAGGGAAAATCTGCTGGTAGCCCTGGACACCCTGCGGTCGCGGAAGGTGCGGTCCGGGCTGACCATTCTCGGAATCGTGATAGGCGTGACCTCGGTCATATCCGTGGCTGCCATCATCGACGGTCTCAACGGCTACATCGAGGGACGCATCCGCAACCTCGGCTCGCAGGCTCTCTTCGTCACGCGCATTCCCCCCGGCTACACCGGCCTTTCGCGTCTGCCGGCCAATATCCGCGCGCGCAAATACCTGCGGTTCGACGATGGCCAATACCTCGCGGCGACAGTCCCCTCGCTGGCCTACGCCACTGCATTCGCCCAACGCATCAACCTGGGCGAAGTCGTCGACCAGATCACCTACGGCGCCCAGCATGTGGAGCGCATGATCGTGCGCGGCGTGGAACCGGACTATGCCAACGCTGTGCCGCTGTTCGCGGTGGCTGAGGGCCGCTTTGTCTCCGAGTTCGATTTGGAGCACTCTCGCGACGTGATCGTTATCGGCCAAGCCATCGCCGACGCGCTGTTTCCGCACAGCGATCCGATCGGCAAGATGGTCCGGCTCAACGGCCGCCTGTACGAAGTTATCGGCGTTTTCGAGAAGGACCCAGGCCTGTTCGGCGGCTTCGGCGTAGATCAGTTCGCCGTTATCCCGCTCACCAACTTCCACAAGAACTACCCTGAGATTCGCGAGGTCTTTCTGATCGCCTCCGTACGCCCGGACGCCGACATAAGCCGCGCCCGCGACGATGTCGTCGAAGCCATGCGGCGCCGCCGGCGTGTGCCCCACAACGCCGAGAACGATTTCGATGTGGCCGACGCCAACTTCTTCCTGGACCTCTGGAACCAGCTTACCGGCGCCATGGTGTTGCTCACCGGAGTCATCAGTTCCATCGGCCTGCTGGTGGGCGGCATCGGCGTGATGAACATCATGCTGATCTCGGTCACCGAGCGCACGCAGGAGATCGGCATCCGCAAGGCCATCGGCGCGCGCCGCTCGGACATCCGCGCGCAGTTCCTGTTGGAAGCCATCACCCTCTCGGGCATCGGCGGAGCGCTCGGCGTGCTGTCCGGAGCCGCCATCACGTTCACCATTCGCGCCTTGCTACCCTCCATACCGGCCACGTTGTCGGTACTGTGGATCACCCTCGGCGTCCTGATCTCGGTCGGCGTGGGGCTGTTCTTCGGATTTTACCCGGCCAATCGCGCCGCCAATTTGGATCCTATCGTCTGCCTCCGTTACGAGTAGGGCCGGAGCCGCCTTTTGTGAGTCTTCGCACAGCGCCCCCGCGAGCGGAGCCTTGCCTGGCTGCGGTGATATCGCGGTGATATCATAGTGATTGTGAGCTTGCTCCGGCCCTCTCTCCAGCTCAAGGTCGCGCAGAAGCAAATCCTGACCCCTGGCCTGGTTCAAATGGTCACCGTGCTCCAGTTGAACCGGCTGGAGTTGAAGGAGATGATCACCCAGGAGATCGTCAAGAACCCTGTCCTGGAGGAAGCCTCGGAGGAGAACGGCGACGAGGTCACGCCGGAGGAACTACTCCCCCTGCTCGAGGCCCAAACGGTGACTGAGCCAGCCGACCAGCAGATCCTTGAGGCGGCCATGGGAGATGCCGCGCATACCAACGGCATTCCTGCGGAAGTGTCCGGTGTGGAGTTGTTCCCGGAAACGCCGGAGATCGGGCCCGCGTTGAGTGCCGACGCTGCCACCGCCGAACCGGCGGAGCCGCCTGCCGCAACCGACCCATTCGACGAGATCGATTTCGGTTCCTTCTTCGACGACTACCTGGATCCCGGCTATAAGAGCCCAGCCGCCGAATCCGTCGAGAAGCCCTCCTTTGAGACATTTCTCTCAGCTCCCGTCACACTCGCCGATTACCTGCATTCCCAATTGAGCGTCAGCGTGCTCTCGGACAGCATCCGGGATGCCGCCGAATCCATCATCGGCAACCTGGACGAAGACGGGTACCTTTCCGCGTCTCTGGAAGAGATCGCCGCCATGGGCGATCACAGTATGGAAGAAATCGAGGCGGCCCTCAAAGTGGTGCAGTCTCTGGATCCAGCCGGCGTTGGCGCGCGCAACGTGCGGGAGTGCCTGCTGCTGGAACTGGAGAGTATGAACGGGCGCGGCGGCGTCGCCTGGCAGATCGTCTCCAACCACCTGCGGCTACCAGTATCGCGAACTGGCCAAGCTCCTGGGCCGCCCTATGGAACATGTGGAGATCGCCGTAAAGGCCATCCGGCACTTGAATCCAAGGCCCGGCCTACGCTACTCCGGAGCCGGCGCGCGCACCGTCGAGCCCGACGTTTATTTCATCAAAGACGGGGACGACTATATCATCCAGATGAACGATGAGGATGTGCCCCAGCTTCGGCTGAATGCCCAGTATCGCCGCATGCTGGACCGCGACAACGGCGCTACTAAGGAAGTGCGCGATTACGTGCGCGAGCGGTACACCTCGGCAATCCAGTTGATGAAGAATATCGAGCAGCGCAAGCAGACCATCCTCAAGGTCTGCCAGGCCATCGTGCGCCGCCAGACCGAGTTCCTATCCCACGGCCTCGATTCCCTCAAGCCGATGATGATCAAGGACGTGGCCGAAGAAGTCGGCGTCCACCCTTCCACCGTCAGCCGCGCCGTCGCCAGCAAGTACGTGCACACGCCGCAGGGCGTTTATGAGCTGCGCTATTT
>JBEKUO010000584.1:0-4953 GCA_049514955.1 Bryobacteraceae bacterium
AAAATCGACGGATTTTTATCCCAAACTGCTCTCCGGACTGACCATCTACAAATTGGAGAGTTGATCGATAGCAGCGCCACGCTCACACATCGCGGCTATCGCTTTTGTTCGGCCGCTGCGGCGGTGTTAAGCCGCCGACGGCAAGACAGCCACGGCGTCATCCATCTTTTTCTTGACCGGACACTCATAGGCGGATTCCAACGGCTATGCGTACCTCTCACCCAAAGGCGTGGAGCCGCCAGACCCCAGCCCGAGCCAGTTCGCCCTTCCGACGCGGAAGAAGATTTCGGCTGAACCGGTATTATCCTTGCACTTGCATGCTTGACGCCGGCCCCGGCTTTCCCTACCCTGGGTACATGGAAGTACACTTTACCCCGGAACTGCAAGCGAAGCTTGACAGTGTTGCAGCCGAAATCCCGGCTGGCGCGGACCAATACGTGCAGCAGCTCGTCGAGCACTATCTTGACCACGATGTATGGTTTCGGCAGAAGGTGAGGACCAGTCTTGACCAGCTCGACCGCGGGGAATTTCTCAGCCATGAGGAAGTCGGCGAGCGCCTGGGAAAGATGTCTCAGCCCTAGGAATGCAGATTCGCTGGTCACCCGCTGCGGCTGAAGACCGCCAGCAAATGGAGGGGACACGGGAATTACCCTTGCCTCCGTTGCCATTCATCGTGATCTATCGTGTGCTGGAAAGAGCGGACGCGGTCGAAATTGTCAATGTCATCCACGGAGCCCAGCGCTGGCCGCCGGGGAATTAGGTTGGGCTTAGTTGGGCTTCTATTTTCTGAGCGAGGCGCTCACCAATGACCGGCACTTCGAGCCCTTGCGGTCACGCGCGACGATCCTCAGTGGCGATGCGGTCATCGGTGCATGTAAAGAGGATTGCCGTCGGGATCGCACACGGGCGTTGGATCGGTGGGGAAGTGCGACTCCCGCAGGATGCTGCGCACATCCAGTCTGCGCCGGCGAACGGTGGCGGTCACGCGCGTGCCTGAGCCGATGGCGCCCGTGACGAGTCCTTCGGCGGACAGCGCTTCATAAGCGTTCACGACCGTGTTGCGCGAAAGCGCCAGGTTTTTCGCCAGCGCGCGCGTGGAGGGCAGTTTCGCGCCCGGCGGCAGACTGCGATCCAGAATACGGCGGCGAAGCACATCGCGGAGCTGCCGGTACAGGGGCATGCGCGAGTTTGGGTCGAGCTGCAAAGTGGTACCTTCCGAATGCAAATTGGCTCTTTCCATCCTCGCACTGTTTGTCGGATGCTAGGGAGGTAGAGATCGGGAGGGAATTATGTTTGCCAGTGGCAACGTAACGGTCTACATTTCGAACATGGATCGCGCGGTGCGATTCTACACGGAGGTGCTGGGTTTGAAGCTGGCCTATCGCTTCGGCGACCATTGGGCTTCCGTGGAAGTGGGCAAGGGGCTGACCATAGGTCTGCATCCGGCATCGGGCGAGATGCCGGCCGGACGAAAGGGCTCAATGGCGATCGGGCTGGAGCTGTCCGGCTCCATCGAGGAGGCGATGAAAACTCTGGGGGCTAAAGGCGTCGAATTCCAAGGCGTGGTCAACGAGGCCAAGGCCGGCAAGTTCGTGGGGTTCGAGGATCCCGACGGCAACGCGCTCTACCTGGCGGAGCTTAGTTGGAGCCACGTGAACCAGGGCGAAGGCAAATACCAGCACGCCTGAGCGACGCGGGTGTCCGGCTTCAGCCGCCGGTTCCCGAGGTGGCGTGTCGGCATCCCTTCACCAGCTTGTCATCTCCGCACCCCGGGGAGTGCAACATCTGCCCTATCTTGCGCGTCTGCATGCCCCTCCCGAAAGGGGCTTGGCCGCCACGGCGATAACCGGCGCAAGCGGCGCGCAGAGATAGACGCAGTGGCCGCTGGCGCCGCTTCGAAAATACACGTAGCGATAACACTGTCAACATGGGCGTGGAGCGCCTGGACGCCCAGGGCTACTCCCTGATAAACTTCGAGGACGAGCAAACGTCGCGGGCAACGCCGAGGTCACAGCCTCGAACCACACTACGTTGGCGTGTTTTCCAGTACATTGGAGGCCACGGTGCTGCCTAGTGAAGCCCGAAGAGGAGAATTGTAGATGCGTAAAACATGCGTAACCATTTTGGCAATTGCTGGCTCCATTGGTACCGTCGCTTTCGCGGCGGACAGAGAAGCCAAAGTCGACGATAGGCTGGACGCTTCGGCCGACACGCTGATCGATATGATGAGGGCCGCCGATAAAGGTATCCCCCAAGATCTGCTCGATAAAGCGCGTTGCGTCGTTGTCGTGCCGGGAATGAAAAAGGCCGGATTCATCATCGGCGCAAAGTACGGCCGTGGGTTCGCGGTATGCCGCCGGCACGGTGGCTCGGGCTGGAGCGCCCCGGCTGGAGTGCGGGTTGAAGGCGGAAGTGTTGGGTTTCAGATCGGCGGCTCGGACACGGATGTCCTATTGCTCGTGATGAACGAGGGCGGAATGCGGCACATCTTAGAGGATAAGTTTACGATCGGCGGAGAGGCAACAGCAGCGGCGGGGCCGGTTGGCCGCGACGCGGCCGCTCAGACGGATGCCCTGATGAACGCGGAAATGCTATCGTATTCCCGTTCGCGCGGACTGTTCGCAGGCATCTCGCTGGAAGGCGCGACCCTTCGTTCGGATGGAGAAGCCAACAAGGAACTCTACGGCCGCGACGCAACGAATCGTGAAATTCTGACCGGCGATTTCAAAACACCCGCAGCCGCGGGAAAGTTCGAAAGGGCGCTACATCGGGAGTCGGCCGAACGCAGCCAATAGGGTTGCGCTTTCGGATACCCGTTGGGTGATCGCGCGCGTCCCAGCGCCCGGTTCGGGCCGGCCCGTGAAGGCGAGAAGGAATTTACCGGCTCGGTGTATTGAGGCGCTGGGAAGCGTTGGCGAGCCCCAAGAAGCGTACGGCAAGCAGGCCAGTTTCGCCGAGGCCCGACGCTCGGGATGCGCCCTGGTCGGCGCGAAGTCGGCCGGATCGCCCGACCTGCGATTGGTAGACGGCCGAAACGTTTGAAAGGATTTTAGCGGCGGGCGTCTACCCGCTCCTCGCTGAACTCTACGAACGTGAACGTCTCCGGAATGTGCGAATCGTAGTGTCCGTGCCGATTCCACGTCCAGCCCGCGCTGGGATCGAGCTTGCCGCCGGCGCGATCGAACTGCTGGAAGCGGGAGCAGTCGATGCGCCACACGTCTCCATGGCGCGGCGGCACCGCGCGACCGTCCGCCAGCCAGCGCAACCCTTCCCAGGGAAGCGCCAGTTCGACGGTCCAGCCAGGCGGCGCCACGTGAACCGCGTGCCGCAGTCCCGGAAAATCCCAATCCAGGAAGCCCCACCGCTCGCCGCGCGGATGCACGTGCCCGCCGACACCCTCCAGAACCATGGTCCGCTGAACCGCCGGATCGAACTCGGCCCGCCCGAAGTAAGGACTGGCGGGTACGAGCGCATCCTTCCATATCCAGAAGACTTCGTAGATCGTGTTGAGCGCATTGATCTCGAACTCGTAGTAGGCGTCCTGGCCGGCGATGAACACCTCCACGTCGTTGTCTTCATAAATGCGCGAATCGCGCTCGGTCAGGTACGCGCGCACCTCCGGCTCCTCAGCGGCAAATCCGAAGTACAGACACTCGTCGTCCCACAGCAGCGCCACGCGCGTGTCGAACCATGCCGGCTCGCCGGTCACGATATCGACGAACGGCTCCGATCGAGGCGCCGCGCGCCAGGAGGGCTCGTCCAGCTTGCCGTCTACCTGGATGGGTCCCGCCGTCCGGTAACAGGTGTACTGCGCCAGTCGGGTTCGCACAGCTACTCATTGTAAGTGGCGCTCGCTTCGCGCGAGCGGACCAGGACGGTCCCGAGGGGGCTGCTCCACGGAATTCTGAAGATTACCGATACCGTGCCTGGACGCGGGACTCCGCCGCACCAGTTAACGCCGAAATCGCAAATTCGGGCACTCTCGTTAATCCGGCGGCGGCGGAGTGCGAACCTCCATCGGAAAAAGGGCTCAGGCGGTGTCCCGTTTTGGCCGGAGTCTACGCTTCTGTACTTTGAGGGTCATCTCAGATCGCCACGGCCCTTGCACGGAGATGTGTACTGAAGACAAAAGGGGGAAAAATGTCAGAACAAAGGACGCAAGCCACTTCATTTGGACACCATTTGCTCACACGGGTGCATGGGTTACGTAACAGCCGGGTGCCGGTTTGCCTGGCAGTACTGGCAGGTATGTACACGTTCGGGGTGACAACGGCAAGAGCTGCCTCACTCCCCGTCATCACTTCGGTGACGACGGATTTCGCGATCAGTCAACCCACAATCACGATCGATGGCAAATACTTCGGATCCATCACTCCGGGTGTCAACCTGGATGGCGTTCCGCTCGTGGTTGTGACGTATACGTCGACTGCCGTCACCGCGCTGCTTCCATCCAATATCGGCCCGGGATCTTACGAATTGGTGCTGACTAATCGCGCATTGGATCTTCAAGCCGCGTTCGACGCCACGATCGGAGCGGTTGGTCCCGAGGGACCCGCTGGTCCAGCGGGGTCCAACGGCGCCGCGGGTCCCACCGGGCCTGCCGGACCACAGGGGCCGGCGGGGGCCACGGGCGCCACCGGCGCGCAGGGGCCTTCAGGACCCGCGGGGCCGCAGGGTGCCACGGGCTCAATGGGACCGAGCGGCCTAGCCGGACCGCAAGGTCCACAAGGTGCAACCGGACCCACGGGCGCGGCCGGGCCGCAAGGTCTAAGCTGGCAAGGTGTCTGGAACATCTCCAAAACCTATAACCTGAACGACGCAGTCAGTTACAACGGTTCGAGCTATATCAGCCTGACGGCCAACAATACCGCCAACGAACCTGACACTGCTCCGGCTGCTTGGAGTCTGGTCGCCAACGCTGGCGCTACCGGATCGCAAGGCCCGGCGGGAGCC
>JBEKUO010000585.1:0-4953 GCA_049514955.1 Bryobacteraceae bacterium
ATCATTCGCGCGTAGCCCTCGGCCGCTTTTTCGAGCGGGTAGGTTTCGATCATCGAACGCACGCCGCTCAACTCGGCGAATCGAAGCGTATCCTCGGAATCGGCCGGCGTTCCGGCAGCCCAACCTTGAATCGTTCGACTTCCAAAAATGAGCTGTGGCGGTGTGACTTCAATGGGGTCGAAAGTTGCACCGATCACCATGAGCTTCCCGTTCGGCCCCAGGCCGTCGATCAGTTCGGACATTGCCTTAGAGTTTGGGGCCGTCGCTAGAATCACCTGGGCGCCTCCCATTTTTTGCAGTTCCTGTGCTGCGTTCGTCGCTTTGCTGTCTATGTATAGGCTCGCTCCGAGTTTCTTCGCGAGCGTCGCGTTTTCGGACCCGCGACCGATGGCAGCTACCTTATATCCAAACTTATTTGCGAATTGAATTCCGAGATGGCCCAAGCCGCCGATCCCCTGCACCGCAACAAGATCGCCGGGAAGCGCCCCGCTATGCCGCAAAGAGTTGTATGTAGTGATGCCGGCGCAGAGCAGCGGCGCGGCTTCGACGGCGCTCAGAGTATCCGGTATCGCGGCTAACGCCTCGACGGGCGCCACCATGTACTCCTGATAGCCACCGTCGTAGCTAATACCTGGAATTTTCAGGTTCCGGCAATTGCGAAAATCTCCGCGCCGGCAAGAAACACATGTACCGTCCTGTCCGCCGTGCCAGCCGACCCCGACGCGCTGTCCCAACTTCCACGCAGTGACTTCCGCGCCCAGTTCGTCGATGACGCCCGCGACTTCATGTCCGGGAACGCGGGGATACTGAATGCCGGGCAAGGCGCCTTCTTTCGTGAGCGAATCGCTGTGGCAGATCCCACAGGCCTGCACTTTGATGCGCACTTGTCCTACGCCCGGCTTAGGAATCTCGCGCTCGACGATCTGGAAATCTGCTCCCGGACTGGGAATCTGCGCCACCTTCATCGGCGCCGTTGCAAGTTTTGTAGCTGGCATAATGCCTCCTAAGAATTCAGTAGCCTCTCTTACCCCGCTAACTCAAAAATGACTTCCAGCTCGGCCGGGGCGCCGAGCGGAAGGCTTGCGACTCCATACACCAAGCGGCAAGGGCTCTTGGCTTTGCCGACGACGTCTTGCAGCAGTGCCGGCGCAGCCTCGGGCCTTCCCGTCCACCTGTAGTGTGAACCGCGGCGGTATACAAAACCTTGTCTGTTTGGTTCATCACAGCTCCTTGTCTTACGATTAAGCCAGACGTATTGCAGCGGGACAATTGGACGAAAGTATCGGCGACACTTTGGTATCAGCCGGCGTATCCCGTGGCGTTCGACGATCCGCGTCGACATTCAGCCGCTTTGCAAGACGGGCCGCGGCGGCGATAGTGACCGATTGCCAATCGCGGCCGGCCGGTTCAGGCAAAATATCCACGAACTCCAGTTCATCTGCCCAGTCCTCTGCCGCAACCCGTGCCTGCTCGGGGCCGAATAACTCCGTGACCGCTCTCATGAAGGCTCCTAACCCCTTGAGGTACTCGTCGGCGCTGTTGCCAAAAAGCTTCGAGCGGCCAGGCCCGAAGTCGGTGAGCCCGGCGACGTACCGCCCGGGCGTCGAAGTGGTTGTCTGGTGCAGGTGGATCGTGGACATGCGTGCCCTCTTTCGCTTTCCGAGACTCCCGGGATTCTGAGTCTAGTCTTGATTACTCCGGTCGATGCTGTTCATACGGGCTTCTTTAGCTAAGCTAGGCGGCGACGAACTGCTGTCCGCCGTCGATGTCATAGGTTGCACCCGTCAGGGCGGTGTTGGTCATAATGTGTACGGCGAGCGCGGCCACGTCCGCCGGTCCGACCACGCGTCCGATGGGAAGCGTGGTGCGAAGCTGGTTGCGACGTTTTTCGAGTTGATCGCCCAGCAGTTCCGCGGACAAAGGCGTGTCCACGAATCCCGCGGCGATGAGGTTGACTCGCACGGGCGCGATTTCAAGCGCCAGGTTAGCGGTGAGGGCGGGGAGCGCAGCGGTGACTGCGCCAGCGATGCTCATGCCGAGCGCCGGGCGTCGACCACCAGTGCCGCCCATGAAGATCAGTGTTCCTCCGGGTCGCACTTTGTTGGCCGCGTTGCGCGCGACGTAAAGTGCCTGCAATAGGTGTTCGCCGATGAGACCGCGAATCTTCGCGAAGTCCATATCGGCGAGGCGTCCGTAGTAAGGCAGGCCGGCCGTCACCATCACGTGGTCGATTATCGGGAGGTCGCGGAAGAACCGATCGAGAGCAACAGGATCCGCGGCGTCGAAGGCCGCGGTACTCAGGGCATCAACCTCACGGGCAGCGTGTTCGAGGCGCTCGGCATTCCGGCCCGTGAGGATCACCTTGGCCCCTTCTGCACGTGCACGGCGTGCGGTTTCGAATCCGATGCCAGCGCTACCGCCGATCACAACAACGGTCTGCCCAAGGAGCTCCGAATCACGGTGGACAGTAGAAGTTACGGTGCTCATCGTTCCTCGATTCGACTAGTGGTTATGAACCGGATTTCCATTTTGGCTTCTGGGTTCACAAAATTGTACATCCACACCAGGCCCCCCCGCCAAATTCATTAACACACTTTAACATTACTTGCCCGCCGGGCCGCGGCCGGAACAGACTTTACGTTGGTCCTTCTGCGCGGCGGCTCTCGGGTGCCCTCGGGATCTCGCCGTGAGAACTACTGCCTCGCGCCGCAACGTTGTTTGGCATAGGGCTGTCGTGACCGCGTCCCTGCGGATCTTTCTCAACTGAATCCTTTGGCGGGCTACCGCCGGTGAATCCCATTTCCACAAAAACAACCGAACGAACCCAATTCCAATCGCTAACTCCTTTATCTGCTGCAATAACTCAAGAACAAGCATCCCGAATCAAACCCAATCCGATCAGCTTGACGTGGTCGGCATCCCCGCACCCAAGCGCCAGGGTGCCACACGCAGGAAAATTACCGAACGAAACGAACCCAATTTGATCCCTTTCGCAGCCCTTATGCGCATCCCAACGAGAACTATCGCCGAACCTCCACCTAGTTGGTATACTCATCGAGTCCACCGCGCCACCAATGGGCACCTCTGTCCTATTCCTGATCGTGATCCTGATCGTGATCGCGCCGATCGCGCTAGTGATCTGGATCGCCCGCACCTCGTCAAAAGCCGGCCGGCTCGAAGCCCTCGTAGCGAAGCTTACCTCGCGCGTCTTCAGCCTCGAACAAGAGCTAAAGCAGCTCCAAAAACCGGCGCCAACCGAGCCGGTGGAAGCCGCGCCTCCTCCTGTTAAAGCGTCCGTAAAAGCGCCCGCCGTCGAACCGCCCGCCGTCGAACCGCCCCGCGTGGCCCCGATAGCCGAACGCCCCATCGAACCGCCGCCCGCCCCCGCCAAACCGCGCGCCCCATCCATCGCGCCGCCCCCGCCCCAGCCTCCGCCGCCACCCCCCGCCTTCGCCCAACCCGCCGGCTTCTCCTTCCACAAGCTCCTCAACCTGGAAGAAACCCTCGGCGCCAACTGGCTCAACAAACTGGGAATCGTCATCCTGGTGATCGGCGTCGCCCTGTTCCTCGCCTACGAAATGCGCGAACTCGGCCCGGCCGGCAAGATCACCGTAGGTTATGTGGTGAGCGCGCTAATGCTGGGCGCGGGCATCTTCTTCGAGCCGCGCCAGCAATGGCAGATCCTGGCGCGCTCCGGCCTCGGCGGCGGCTGGGCGCTGGCCTACTTCACTACCTACGCCATGTATCACGTGCCCGCCGCGCGCGTGCTCACTGCGGAACCCGCCGATCTGGCCCTCCTGCTGATCGTCGCCGCCGGCATGGTGGCCCACACGCTTCGCTACAACTCGCAGGTGGTCACCGGCATCGCGTTTCTGCTGGCCCTCACTACCGTCAACATCAGCCGCGGCAACGCCTATAGCCTCGTCGCGAGCGCCATTCTTGCCGCCGCCATGGCAACCGTCGCCGTGCGCCGCCGCTGGTTCGAGATGGAGATCGCCGGCATGGCCGCGGCCTACTTCAACCACTATCTGTGGTTGCGCCCGATCATCGAGCCGATGCACGGCCACATACACAATTTCCCCGGATACACCGCCAGCGTCGCCCTGCTCTACGGCTATTGGTTGGTTTTCCGCGCCTCCTACATTCTGCGCCGCGTCGACAGCCGCCGTCAGGAGCTGCTCTCCACCATCGCCGCCGTCCTGAACGTCGCCCTGTTCATCGCCGTGAGTGGCTATCAATCGGTCCATCCCGAACTGGCGTTCCAGTTCTTCTTGAGCATCGGCGCAGTCGAGCTGGTGTTGGGCCAATTGCCCATCACGCGAAGACGCCGCGACGCGTTTGTAGTTCTGACGACCCTCGGCTCCTGCCTGCTGGTCGCGGCCTTTCCCTATCGTTACTCCGGTGCGCGCCTCTCGGGAAGCTGGTTGGCCGAAGCCGAAACCCTGTTGCTCGCCGGAGTCTTCCTGCGCGAAATCGTCTTCCGCCGTCTGGGCATGCTCGCACTTTTGGCGACCTGGATCCAACTGATCGGCAGCGATGCGGGCGCGGTCTTCGGCGAGCGCCTGTACGACATACGCGATTCCGGCCAGCCCGGCCTGGCCTTGCTCTTCGCATTGGCCGCCACGGTCTTCTATCTGAACTCGCACTGGATTCCGCGCCGCTGGCCGGATCTCATCGACACCGCCCTCGAGCGCCTATGTTTCCGCCGCCTCTCGCACATGGCCGGGATCCTGGCATTCGTCGGCGCATGGATCGCGTGGCCCCATGCGTGGACCGCAGTCGCCTGGGCCGCGCTCGGCCTGCTGCTGGCTGTGGCCGGCCGCCGCTGGAACTTGCAGGAACTATCCATCGACGCTCTAGGCTGCGCGGTCGCCAGCGTCCTGCGCGTGCTCTGCGTCAACCTTTGGGCGGATCGCCACTATCCACATTTGCCCTGGATGACGGAGCGCCTGC
>JBEKUO010000586.1:0-4939 GCA_049514955.1 Bryobacteraceae bacterium
CGGGAGAGGCAATCTGATTATGCCGCGCCAGCCATCACCCTAACGCAACGAGGAACATTCAGAATCCAGTTCACGCGGCATAATCCGGGAGTCGGCATAACATCGTGGAACGTGCGTTAAAGAAAGCCATCCTGAACCGCAAGAACGCTCTCTTCTACAAGACGGTGAATGGCGCTGCAGTCGGCGATCTGTTCATGAGTCTGATCCACACTTGCGAACTGAACGGAGCCAATCCGTTCGATTATCCGACCGTGCTGCAGAGGCACGCGGAGGAACTGAAGCGAAGTCCGGCGGAGTGGATGCCCTGGAATTAAGCGAGACGCTGGCGCGGCTGGCAAGGCCCGCCGCCGCGTAATATCACGATTCCTTCCTGACCGAAAAGGATCGACTGCGGCTATGGTTGGGTGACATTCTTGAAATGCCCAGAAAAAGGGGCTTTCCAAAAGACAAAACCCGAAGACGTTTTTGGCCAGGCACGGAAACGGGTTAAGATGGTTCGCGGCGGGCCGTCTGGCAGACAGTGCGTTTGGACGGATTGCGCGCCGGGGGAAAGGCGCAAACCGGAGGTTGATGATGAACAGCTTGCGTCGGGCATCCTTTGCTTTCGTTTTCTGTTGTTGTGTCTGGCTACTCGTCTGTGCTTGGGCAGTCCTAACCCATCATGGTTCTTTCTTCCTTCCCGCTATCATGCCCGCTATCGTGGCCGTGACGTCGGCAGCACTATTCTGGCTGGAGGATAGCCTTCGCCGGCGTAGTGGCACACCGGCAGGTGCCTACGCAGACCTGATATTGTGCTTCATCAACGGCACAATAGCCGTCCAGGGTTGGAACAGCGGAAAGTGGCTGATGGGTGTTTCATTTACAGTTCTTTCCGTTGTCTTCGCATTCTGGTGGTTTCAGAAGTGCCGGGATGCCCCCCAACAGAATGGGTTCAAGACTGGCAGTGCCCGCCGGAACGAAAGGTGAGCAATCTCCCCCTGCTGACGAAAATCTGCTCCGTCCCGCACACTCACCGAAAGGACACCAACTACGGTAGTGTGTAATGGTTAGCTTAGGAGCGACTCGTTCGGCATGAAGTAATCCGAACGGGCTGGATTGCGTGGCAACCAACTCCATCGTGTCATAATCGAAAAGCATGGAAGATCAGTGCAATCTGCCGCCTGGCGCGCGTCATCCGCGCAAGGGCGATGTTTATGAAGCCCTCCACGACATCGAGATGGACTTCCTGACCTCCTGGTTCGCGCCGTACACAGGCAGTGGCAAAGGGATCCTAAAGCGCGGCGAGAGGATCGTCATGAAAGAGGATCCAGCCCCAGGGTACCCGGGCGTATACATGGAGGCAGATAACTACCGCGAACTGGAAGCCCGCATAGTGCCGGAAGCGGAGCGGACGCACTACAAGTTCAGCAATTTCTACTTTTCTGTTTTAATCAAGGATCTTTACACCAAATTCCGGCTGGTGGCTGAACTGCCGCCGCTGATTGATGAACAACGTTGACCTATTCCAGCAGTAATCGGCTCCCAGCCGTCACGCTACACAAGCTTACCGAAAGCACACGATCCAACTCGGATCTGACCGCGCGAGGCGCAGCCGAGATTCTCCGCGGAGCCTCTCTCAAGGCACGGGGTCTGGCGTGCCAAGGGGAACCGCGGACGTACACGACAAGAGCCTCTTGGTGGTCAGCACCAAGCCGTGGCGAATGCCCCATTTCCGTACGGCTTGAATCGAGTACTCCGAACAGGTTGGCCGGTAGCGGCAACGGATGTAAGGCTGCAGCAAAGGCCGTCCGACGTGTTGATAGCCGTGAACCGCCGCGAGGTAAGCGCGAGTCGTGATCTGCTCGCTTGGCGGGCGGAACGAGTCCAGCGCGGCCAGGGCGTACAGCAGCAGAACCGGCGCGAGGTAGGTTTCCGGCCGCTTTAGGCGTTGCCGCAATGCGGACATTTCGCGCTGGCCTGCAGCCGCTGGTTGCCGCAGCTAGGGCAACGGATCAGATTGCCTTGGGGCCGCGAGAAGATGTAGAGGACCAGCCCGAGGACGCTGGTAAACATGACCAGTATCATCCAGATCACGGCGCTATCCATCCCCCGGGCTTTCGCGTCACGCGCTACCCAGACCAGCATCGCGATGTCGAGGATGATGATGGCGATGGGGATGAACATCAACGACCCGCATAGGGCGCACCCGGCGGCTCCCGAATCCCCTCTCTGAGCCCATACGGCGGGGCTGGCGAAGAGGAGGCTTGTCAACATCCACATGAACCTTTGACCTTTGTGCATCCGGCGTATTCTCCTTTTGCTCGGGCGTCCGAAATATAGCGGACGGCACCGAGCACCGCGGGCCGCGAAGGCGCGACCTAGGAACTGTATCGTACCTTACAGCGGTTGGCAAGCGGCGTGTTAAAGCAGACGTAGGCATTTGGAAATTCCGATCCGCGCCCGGAACGAAACGCCAAGGCGCGGCACCCGGTAGAATAGGAACGTATGGGGCCGGGACGCTCTACTGGGATCGCACTCGAGACACATCCGCACGAGTACAAGCACTGGCGCCTTGCAGTCGAACCCCCGCTTGCCACACTGACGATGGCGGTGGCCGAGGAGTCTCCGCTCGTCCCCGGCTACAAGCTCAAGCTCAATTCCTACGACCTCGGCGTGGACATCGAACTGGCTGACGCGGTTGCGCGGCTGCGTTTCGAGCACCCCGAAGTGCGCGCGGTGATCGTCACCGGCGGCCTGGACCGCATCTTTTGCGCGGGCGCCAACATTCACATGCTGGCAACCTCGACGCACGGATTCAAGGTCAACTTCTGCAAGTACACGAATGAGACGCGCCTGGCGATCGAAGATGCCTCCGCGCACAGCGGACAGCATTACATCGCCGCATGCAACGGCACCACCGCGGGCGGCGGCTACGAACTGGCGCTCGCCTGCGAGGAGATCTACTTGGTGGACGACGGCAACTCGGCGGTGAGTCTGCCGGAAGTGCCGCTGCTCGGCGTGCTGCCGGGCACTGGCGGATTGACGCGCGTGGTGGACAAGCGCAAGGTGCGGCGCGACCTGGCGGATGTCTTCTCGACGTTGGCGGAAGGCATCAAAGGGAAACGCGCGGTGGAGTGGCGCCTGGTGGATGGCGTGTTTCCGCGCAGCCGCTTTCAGGAGGCGGTGCGCGAGCGCGCGTTGGAGTTGGCTGCACGGGAAACGCAGCCAGTGGGGCCGGGCATCGTGCTGGACGCGCTCGCTCCCGAGGTGACTCCCGACTCGGTGCGATACCGGCATGTGGAGCTGAAGCTGAATCCCGGCGAGCGTATGGCGGAACTGACCGTCCACGGACCCGAAGGAGAGCAGCCGGAAACGCCGGAGGCCATTCAGCGCGCCGGCGCGGACTTCTGGCCGCTGCGCGCTTTCCGCGAGATCGACGACGCGCTGCTGCGGCTGCGCTTCCATTATGACGAGATCGGCGTTGTCGTGCTGAAGACGCGTGGCGCAATCGAGGCCGTGAAGCAGATCGACACCACCCTTTATCATCTTCGTGAGGATTGGTTGGTGAACGAGATCCTGCTGCTGATGGCGCGCACGCTGCGCCGCCTGGATCTTACCGCGCGCAGTCTGTTCGCGGTGGTGGATGGCGGCTCCTGTTTCGCCGGTAGTCTGCTCGAGATCGCGCTGGCCGCAGACCGCATCTACATGCTGCGCGACTCCGCAGGTGAGGTGCGGGTAGGATCGTCCGCACTGAACGGCGGCCTGCTGCCCATGACTCACGGCCTGTCGCGGCTGCAGGTGCGGTTCATGGCCGAGCCCGCGCGCGTGGAAGAAATCGTCGGCGAATCCGAACCGTTCGACACGAGCGCGGCGGAAGAGGCGGGACTGGCGACCGCGGCGGTGGATGAGATCGATTGGGAAGACGAGCTGCGCGTGGCCATCGAGGAGCGCGTCAGCCTGTCGCCCGATGCGCTGACCGGCATGGAAGCCAACCTGCGATTCGCAGGCGCCGAGAACATGGATAGCAAAGTCTTCGGGCGGCTTTCGGCCTGGCAAAACTGGATCTTCTCGCGACCCAATGCCACCGGCGAGCGCGGCGCACTCACGCTGTACGGCAAGCCGGAACGGCCGCAATTCAACTGGCGGAGGACCTGATGTCGCTCTACGAACGCATTCCGAACAACGTAAACCTTTCGACCGACAAACGCCTGCTGCGCGCGCTGGAGCACTGGCTTCCGAACTACATGCAGTGGTGGAGCGACATGGGTCCGGAAGGGTTTCAGGCCGACGATGTGTACCTGCGCACGGCCACATCTGTCGAGCCGGGCGGTTGGGCGCATTTCGATTACGTGAAGATGCCGGACTATCGATGGGGCATCTTCCTGGCGCCTCCGGAGCACGATCGCCGGGTGGGCTTCGGCGATCACTTCGGCAAGCCGGTGTGGCAGGAAGTGCCGGGCGAGTATCGCAACATGCTGCGGCGCCTCATCGTCACGCAGGGCGACACGGAGCCGGCCAGCGTGGAGCAGCAGCGGCTGCTGGGCCAATCTGCGCCCTGCCTGTACGACTTGCGCAATCTGTTCCAAGTGAACGTGGAGGAGGGCCGGCATCTGTGGGCGATGGTCTACCTGCTGCATTCGTACTTCGGGCGCGATGGCCGCGAGGAGAGCGAAGAATTGCTGGAGCGACGGAGTGGATCGAGCGACAAGCCGCGCATCCTGGAGGCCTTCAACGAGCCGATTGAAGACTGGCTCTCGTTCTACATGTTCACCACTTTCACCGACAGGGATGGCAAGTATCAGTTGCTGGCGCTGGCGGAGAGCGGCTTCGATCCGCTGTCGCGCACCACGCGCTTCATGCTGACCGAAGAGGCGCATCACATGTTTGTGGGGGAATCCGGCGTGCGGCGGGTGGTGCGGCGCGCGTGCGAGATCATGCGCGAGACGGGCGACGACGATGT
>JBEKUO010000587.1:0-4929 GCA_049514955.1 Bryobacteraceae bacterium
AATCCAGCCAGTCTCGTTCCTCTTGGCTCATCGCAATACGTTCCATCCCTCCAGCCTCGCGGCTGTCAAGAGGAACGTTCTACTTTGCCCAAATAGGAATTTCTCACTTTGCCGCGACAGTGTTGCACCAGTAATCGTACCGTCCTATCCAAAGGAAAGAACGGCGAGAGGGTGGGCCTAGTACCGTTCGGGCGGCTAGCGAGGGGCTCAATCCTGGAAGGTGCTGGCAATGCGCGTAAGCTTGTTCATGGCGTATGCCACCAAGCCGCGGGCAGCGCTCTGGACGCCGACGTCGGCCGGACGGCTGAGGATCACCGTGACTTCTTCGATCCAAGCATCCACGCGGGCCTTTAAAGCAGTAATGTCGGACGGCGGGCGGGACGATTTGTTAAGCTGCGCTCGCATAGCCTGCACCGCGGCGCGGATTCTGGGTGCGTTCTCGGCGGTGATGGCCACGAGCTCGCCATCGATTTCGATGGCATTGTCGTGCACCGCGCCGGCTATTTCGCGGTAGCCCTCCGGAGAGAGGCGCATGATTTCGGAAAGGCGGAAGTATTCTGTGCCAAACTCTTCCAGTTGGCGGATGAGTCCGTCGGCACTGGCTCGGCTCATCTGGAGGTACTGGGGGCAAAACTCCTCCCAAGTAAGACCGAGGAGCTTATGGACACCATCCTCACGCATGTGCCGCAAGCATTCGGCTTGCGCTTCCGAGCAGCGGCTGCCGATCAGGCTAAACGCCTGGATGCGGCCGATCCAAGTGCCGGTTTCAACGGATTGACTGGGCCCCGGGGGTTGATCGTTCATAACGGTAATCCAAAACCGCTAAGATCGTAGCGGTTTTTCTGAAGTCCTTGCTTGTAAATAAAAGGGTTATCGGATAGCGACCGCTAATGTTTAGCGGTTTTGGCTACGGGTTGTGCAGTCCATCTCTTCCGTACTCAGGATAAAGCAGAGGGGCTGCGGTTCGGGTCCTAGGCGGTCGGGGTGGAGGATGTAAACGATTGAAAATGCGGCAGATGGACACGGGAACGAATTTTCCAGTCGCGTGTGAATCTAATCCGCCAAGAGTCTGAAGGCCGCGCGTGGAGGCAATAGGAGACTGAAAAGAAAGAGGATAGCTCCGGCACTGGACAGCCCTATACGGCTCTACACCACTGCGTCACACCCCGCCATAAGCTCACATGCATGTTGTCCCCTTGACGGTGCCAGGTGATGAAGGGACTGCGCGGTGACCTGGCACGCTATACTCTGATGGCCGGAGAGAACGCGGTCGCGCGATACGGGTGTGGTGACTGCATTTCGTCCATTGCCGGGCTAATCAGCCGATTCGAGGCTGCCAAACGAGTGCCCAGAGACCGCAGTCGGCTATCGTTCCGCCACCACCGCCACGCCCCGCCGCATGTTCTCCAGCAGATCGTAATTGACGTGCATGTTGTTGCCCTTGCCCGTACCCAGGTGGATGGCCGGCTTGTTGTCGCCGTGGTAGTCCGTGCCGCCGGTTTCGATCAACTGGAACTGCGCGGCGAGTTCCTTGTAGAGCGCCGTATCTTCCGGCGAGTGTTCACTGTGGTAGACCTCGAGGCCTTGCAGGCCTTTGTCGATCAGAGTCCGCAGCAGCTTTTCGAGCGAGAGGCGGTCGCGTTCCGGCAGACGCACCGGGTGCGCCAGCGAAGGCATGCCGCCTCCATCGCGTATGCGCCGCACGCCTTCCACCAGTTCCGGCTCGTCGCGCTCGACGGAGGCTGAAGCGTTGTCCGCCAGGTAGCGGTCAAAAGCCTCCTGGTTGGTCTTCACGTAGCCTTTCTTCAGCAGGATCTTGGCGAAGTGCGGCCGGCCGGTAAGATGCTTGCCCAGCACTTGCACTTCTTCCAGGGTGATGTCGACGCCGAGAGAATTCAGCTTGGCGATCAGCTTGCGGTTGCGCTCGCGGCGGCTCTCCTGGTGGCCGCGAATCCACTCGCGGAATTGCGGCGCAGCCGGCCCTTGCAGAAAATAGCCGAGCAGATGTACCGACGGCGGGCGGGATCCATCCGGGGGCGGATCGGGGCGCGTGCTCAATTCGATGCCGCAGATCAACTCCAGGTCCGCCTCGGCGGCCAGCGGCTCGGCTATGTCGTAACCCTCCAGCGTATCGTGGTCGGTGATGCCCAGAGCATCGAGGCCCAGCGCCTTTGCATCCCGCACCAGTTGCGCGGGAGACGCCGTGCCATCGGAACGATCAGTGTGTGTGTGTAGATCAATCATGAACTTTTGACAGAGCCTCCGCCGCGTGGTGCGATTTGGCGCGCTCGCCGATACCGGCATCCAGGCCGCTGAGGCTGGCGGCCGGATGGCGGGGCCTGGCCACCATGCGGACAATGATTTTCTCGTGAATGCGCTCAAACCACTCAAAGGGGATAATATTGCGTAGCGCGACCATGAGCTTCAACTTGAATCCCACCATGTAGTGCAGGCGGGGCCTGCGCGCTGTCAGAATCTTGTAGACCACTTCGGCGATATCTTCGGCCGTGAATTTATTGGTGGCCAGCAGCTTGTCCACGAGGGCTTCATGCTGGCAGAACCAGAAGTAGTAGGGGCTCGCGGGATCCTGTGCGCGGCGCGCGCGGTTGCGGTTGATGCCGAAGTGCGGGGTATAAATCAGGCCAGGCTCGAGCACCGAAACATGAATGTTCAGCAGCGCCATTTCCTGGCGCAGGCATTCGCCGAGGCCCACCACGGCGAACTTACCGGAAGAGTAGCCGGCGATGCTCATCTCGCCCATGCGTCCGGCGGCCGAAGCGGTAATGACGATGCGTCCGGAGCGTCGCGCGCGCATGTGCGGCAGCACGGCCTGGGTCAGTTCCATGATGCCGAAGACGTTGACGTCGTATAGCTGGCGGATCTCCTGCATGCTAAGGTCTTCGAAAAAGCCGCGCAGACCCATGCCGGCGAAGTGCACGATGGCGTCGATGCGGCCGGCTTCGCGGATCAAAGTTTCCACCACGCGATCGATATCGGGCCGGCGGGTGACGTCCATGCGCAGGGCGGTGACTTCGAGGTTGCGGCGGTCCGCCTGCTCGCGCAAGTCCCCCTGCTCGGCGTCCGTGAGTGCGGTACCGTAGACCCGGAAATTGCGGGAAGCCAGGAGCAGGGCGGAAGCGAGCCCCAGGCCGGAGCCGGCGCCGGTGATCAGCACCACAGGTCGATCGTCAGTCATGCTGAGTTCCATTGGCTCGCGCCGCCAGTTGCTGTTGGACTCCGTGCGCGGTGCGGCGGTCGAGCCGGTAAGACAAAATGGAGATCAACGAAATGAGGATGAGTACGGCCGGCACGGGGCCGTACAGGAGGCCGACGTAAGGTACGTCAACGGGTGGGGCTTGCGCGCCGAGGGGAATGACATGCGTTCCGAGGGCTCCGCCGTGCGCGCTGACGACCACACCGTGCGACAGTTTGCGGAAAACCGTCAAGAGAATGCCGGCCAGGAACAGGGCTCCGCCGGCGGCGATTTTTTCGCCAAAATTCATAATGCCGTAGTAGATGCCTTCGCGGCGCAGGCCGGTCGAGAGCTCATCGGTATCGGTTACGTCGGCCACCATCGATGGCGGGAGTACCCAATACGCGCTGGCGAAGATGCCGGCCAGCACGTGTCCCATCATCAGCGGCAGGGCGTGGCCGGTGCCGAACAAGCGCCCTTCGCCGACAAATACGTATGCTCCAAGCAACACCGCGGCGGTGGCCGCCATGGCAAACAGATACAGGTTGCGCTTTTCGGCGCGGCGGGCCAGCACCAGCCACATGAGGACGCCGAGAAGCGCGCCGGCGCCAAAATACGTCCAGATCGCGCTCAGCGTTCCGCCGCCGTTGATCTTCGCATACCAGGTGAAATAATCGATCGCCATGCTGAAGTTCAGGGTGACGGCCAGGAAGAAGATGGTGCTGGCGACCCAGATTTTGCGGAAGGCCGCATTGCGCATGGAGATCCAGAACCCGGAAAAGAAATGCGGCGCGGCGATGGTAGTGGATACGCCCGAATTGCGGTAGCCCAGAGTGCCGAAAAAGCTGAACAGTCCGGCGCCGGTCATAATGGCGCCGAAGGCCATTCCCAAACGGGGGTAGCCGGGGTACTGCAGACGGTCGGTGGCAACCGGAAAGAACAGCCGGAAGGAAAGCCAGGCGGCGGCCAGTATCCCCAGCAAGCCGAAGAGCGCGCGGATGGCCATGGTGCTGGTGCGGTCGTCATAGTCGCGGCTCAACTCGGCGCCCAGACCGAGGTAGGGAATGCGGTAGACGGCACTGGTGGCGCGCAAGGCGATGGAACAGACCAGCAGCCACAGAAATAACATGGGACGGCTCAGATGCTGCGGCGGGCTGAAAAGAAGAAAGAAGCAGATCCCCATGGCCAGCGCGCCAGGGAGCATGAAGGTATGGCGGCGACCCAAGCGGTAGCGCGTGCGATCGGAAAGATGTCCGATGTAGGGGTCGAGCACGGCATCCAGCACCAGGCTCGCGGAAAGTCCCAGGCCGGCTAGCGCGGGCGGCAAGCCCATGACGGTCTTGTAAAAGAAGAGAAGAAAGATACCGGACAGAAACATCAACACGGTGATGGGCATCTCTCCCACGCCGTAGAGCAGCTTGGCGGAAAATGGCAGAGGACGCGGGTCCGTGGCCCGGGCGGGGACGGGAGAGAGGGTGGGGACGCTCATGGGATCAGGCCCTTACCGCTTGCTTACGCGCGCGGCTCAATCAACAGCCGGCCTCCATCACCTCTTCCGAACTTTCCGGAACAGGCTCGCGCAAGAATTCCATGATGTGCCGGGTGAGCAACTCAGGCTGCTCCAGCGGGCCGAAATGCTCGCCTCCCGGCAGCAGCACCGGCTTGCAGTTCGGCAACGCCTGGTGCAGATATTCATACGAGCTGATGAAGTGCGAGTCGCGCCCATAGACCAGCAG
>JBEKUO010000588.1:0-4928 GCA_049514955.1 Bryobacteraceae bacterium
CCCGCATGGCCCAGCAATACCAAAAGCTCGACGTGATGGGCGTGCGGGCGGTGGCCACCAGCGCGGTCCGCGACGCGCGCAACCAGGCTGAGTTCGTGGAGCGCGCCTCCGCCGCCATCGGCGCTCCGGTCGAGATCATCTCTGGACGCGAGGAATCGCGCCTCATCCACCTCGGCGTGCAGGCCCGCTGGCCGCATCCCGACCGCAGCTTGCTGATCGTGGATATCGGCGGCGGCAGCGCGGAGCTGATCTCGAGCGAACATGGCCAGATGCGCGACTCGTTCTCCCGGCCGCTGGGCGCCGTGCGTCTGCGCGAGATCTTCCTCCAAAACGATCCGCCGCTCCCGCGCGAGTTGCACCAGATGCACGAGTACATCGAGGAGAAACTGGCCGGCATCGGCAAACGCTTCGGCAATGGGCATTGGGATCGCGTGATCGCCACTTCGGCGACCGCTTCGGCCGTGGTCTGCGCGGTCAACCGCATCCCCCGCACCAAACGCGACCAGACCGACCGCATGCGCGCGTCCGCCCGCGAGGTGCGCCGCCTGTACAAAAAGCTGAGCGAGCTTGACCTCGCCGACCGCCGCAAAGTCACCGGCATCGGACCCCGGCGCGCCGAGATCATCGTCCCCGGCGTCAGTGTGCTCCTGCGCGTGCTCGAGGATTTCCGGCTGCCCTGCCTGTACTACTCGGCGGCCGGTGTGCGCGATGGCATACTGGCGGACCTCGACGCCCGCGGCGTCGGGCGCGAGCTCGCCCAGCTCAGCCGCGAGCAACGCAAGGAAGTCGAGCAAATGAGCCGCCGCTTCGGCGTGGCCTTGCCGCACGCCCGCAAAGTCGCCGGCCTGGCGCATGTATTGTTTACCGATTTGCAGCCGCTGCACCAGTTGCCCCAGCAGTTCGGCAAACTTCTGGAGGCCGCCGCCTATCTGCACGACGCCGGCCATTATGTGGCCGACTCCAACCATCACAAACATTCTTATTACCTGGTCAGCAACTCCGATATGCCCGGCTTCACCAATCGCGAGCGCGAAGTGATCGCCAACTTATGCCGCTATCACCGCAAGAGCATGCCCGCCGCCGTGCACTCCAACTGGCAGTCGTTGAATGCTGAGGACAAGCGCGTAATCTCGCTGCTGATTCCTCTGTTGCGTTTGGCCGACAACCTGGATGTGAGCCACGAAGCGCGCGTGCAATCGCTCAGTTGCCGCATACGCGATAGCCAGGTCGTCGTGCAAGTGGGCTCCACTGCGGATATCAGCCTGGAGCAGTGGGCGGCCGAGCGTTCGGCCGAGGCCTTTCGCCAGGTCTACAATCGTTCCCTCGTGACCCAAAAGGTGCCAGCGGGTGGCGTCCGTGGTTAACAAGCCGCCTGCCATTCGCGCCTTCGCCCTGCAGCAAACGCGCACGCTGCTGCGCCGGCTCGCATATCAGGTGAGCCGCGCGTCGCGTCCCGGCGATCCCGAAGCGATCCACGATCTGCGCGTGGCAGTTCGCCGCTTCAGCCGCTGCTTGCGGATTTTTTCGCAGTTCCTGCCGGACGGCAAGCGCAGGAAAGTGCGCCGCACGCTTTCGGACGTGATGGATTTGGCCGCCGCCGTCCGCGATCGCGATATCGCGCTCGACCTGCTGCGCGAGGCGCGCCCGCCCGCCTCCTCCGTTTTGATCGCAACCCTGCGGCGTGAACGCCGCGAAGCCGAGATCAAGCTGCGGACCGCCGTTCGCACCCTGGCGCGGCAGAGTTTCTCGCAGAAGTGGCGCATCTGGCTGAGGCTTTGAATGGCAAAGACGATCAAATGGGATGAATCGGCCACCGCGGCCCACAACGCGCGCCGCAATCTGCCGCCCCTGGTGGAAGAATACTTCGCGGAAGGGCGCGCGGCTCTGGCCGGCAAACACTCACCCGCCGCCTTCCACCGCCTGCGCCTGCACACCAAGCGGCTGCGCTATACGCTCGAGCTCTTCCGGCCCTGCTATGGTCACGGGCTCGATCGACGGTTACTCGCCCTGCGCCGCGTGCAACAGCTCTTGGGAGAACTCAACGATTGCGCAGCCTGTGGGCGCACGATCGACGGACTGTTGCCGCCGCGCTCCCCGCAGCGCCTGCGTCTGCACCGGTTCCTGGACGCCCGCGCCCGCCGCAACCTGGCCGAGTTCCGCCAATACTGGACCACGCAACTCGACGCGCCGGGTCAGGAGCAATCCTGGCGCGCCTACCTGTCCCGCTAGGCCCGTGGCGCAGGCGCTCCCGCCTGCCGCGCCGGCACTCCTGTCGGCGCAAATCGGCGCGAGGCCGCGAGTCACGCGCCCGCAATCCCCACCACACGCTTTAAAAAGAATCACTTACAAGAACCGCGCCGCAACAGCCTCACGCCGCCGTGCTAGCCTGGGTCCGGATCGAACAGCAGCCGCGCCTCGGCTGCCGGAGACCAACCTGTTCTTTGACAAACGAAAGAATTACCAAACAAAGCCAAAATCTGAGGGTAGTGCTATACCCGCAAATGGGGGTGCCGCAGAGATCAATGCCACTTAGTTTTCGGGCGGGTCGGCAAATCATTGATTTCATTGGGACGAACTGGATGCCAGGAGGACGTCGGATGCGAGCCCCTGGCTTGGAGCAAGCGATTGGCGTGGTGTCCAACAAAGCGCCGGTATGTCACCCGATTTCTCCGGAGAAACATAAGTGGTTGAAAATGTTTTACTTCGCGGGCACCACTCGAAAACTAAGTGGCATTGGCCGCAGAGATATAGCCACGCACCGGTCGCTTGGCGTCGGCGGTCGTTGCACTGCTCCCGGTGCTATCGCTTGACCTTAACGGCCGCCGGATTCAGGTCGTAACCATCCTCCTTCGCAGCGTTCACTGCCAGCGAGACCAGTTCGGTATCGGCGGCGTTCCGATCTGGGGGCAAGTGATATTTGATCACTTCCTCCCCAACGTGAAGTTGCACCGTCCAGCCTTTGCGCTTCTTGTCGTTCTCGCTCCAAAAGACTTCCGCGCTCTGTGCCGGTGCGAGTTGTGCCGGTGTCATTCGATCGCCTCCCAACAGTCAGAAACGTAGCAAACTGGAGGGAGTGAGTCAATCCCCAGGCTTCCGCGTTGTGGACTCTAGCGACCGTTCGCTGCTGGTGGCGTTCGGCGAGGAGATCTCGCTGGCCGCTCACCGCGAGGTGCTGCGGCTCACACCGCTGCTAAGATCGGCGTCTGGCGTAACGAATGTGCACCCGGCGTACGCTTCGATTCTGATTGATTTCGACCCGCGCGCGATCCGGCACCGCGACGTCGAGCGCACTGCGGCAGAGCTTTACGCGCAAACCGCGACGGCGCCGTTTCCCGAGCCGCGTACGGTGGAAATTCCGGTCTCGTACGGCGGCGAGTCCGGCCCGGATCTGGAAGCGCTCGCGGCATTGACCGGACACACACCCGATGAAGTCGTCGCCATTCACTCCGGTGCCGAATACCTGGTCTACTTCCTGGGGTTCTCGCCCGGATTTCCGTACCTGGGCGGGCTGCCGGAATCGATCGCAGCGCCGCGTCTGGAAACGCCGCGCAAACGGGTGCCGGCCGGCAGTGTCGCGATCGGCGGCAGGCAGACCGGCATCTATCCCATGGCTTCGCCGGGCGGCTGGCGCATCATCGGACGCACGTCGTTGCAACTCTTTCAGCCGGACGCCGATCCGCCCGTTCTGCTCCAGATGGGCGATCATGTAAAGTTCGTGCCGGTTGCGGAGTGAACCACATTCGCGTCATCTCGCCAGGATTGCTGACCACGGTCCAGGACCTGGGACGGCCCGGTTACGCGCACCTGGGCATCTCCGCTTCCGGCGCCGCCGATGCGCTCTCGCTGCGCGCGGGCAATCTGTTGGTTGGAAATCCGGAAGGCGCCGCGGCGTTGGAAATGACGCTGGCTGGCGGCGCCTTCGAATTCGAGCCAGCGGCCGTGATCGCGCTTACCGGGGCGGATTTCGACGCGAGCGTTCCCATGTGGAGCGCCGTCGAGGTGCAGCCCGGCGAACACGTGCGCGTCGGCCACGCACGCTCCGGGGCGCGATGTTATTTGTGCGTCCACGGCGGCATCGATGTGCCGCTGGTCTTGGGTAGTATGTCTACCCATCTGCTGACCGGCCTCGGTGGACTCGAAGGCCGCGCGCTGAAACGAGGCGATGTGCTTGCGTGGGGCAGGCGCTTTCGCCTGCCAACTGCAGGCCCCCTGCCAACCGCAGGCCCCCCGCCAACCAAGTGGGGCAGGCGCTTTCGCCTGCCAACCGTCGGCAACATCCACGTAACCGCCCCCGCCGATGCCTCCGCGCTCTGCCGCGAGACATGGCGCGTCCGCGAAGACTCCGACCGCATGGGCTTGCGCCTGCGCGGACCTGCGCTCGAACGTCACACCGGCCACATGCTCACCGAGGGTGTGCCGCTCGGCGCCGTGCAAGTGCCGCCCGATGGCCAGCCCATCGTCTTGTTCGTCGAGCATCAGACCACCGGCGGTTATCCCAAAATAGCCAACGTGATTTCCGCCGATTTCCACGCGGTGGGGCAGTTGCGTCCGCGCGACGAAGTGCATTTCGAACAGATCTCCATCGACGCCGCGCTCGCGCTGCTCGATGCGCAGGAGAAGTGGCTCCATTCGCTGGTATAGCTGCATCGCGCGAGTCGCAATGGAAGACGCTGCCCGCCGCGCTGACGGCCACAGACCCCGCATCGGCTTCTTCGGCGACGGCTACGTAAGCGTGTTCGGCGCCATGCCTGCACGAGCTGTTTCCTTCCGCCATCCGCGCCACGATGCAGGGCCTGTGTTATAACGTAGGCCGTGTAGCCAGCGGGCTCGCGCAGCCGGCGCTCTGGTCTTTCTGCTGCCGGAAACGAAGGGCGAGATACTCACATGACCCTGGACCTGAATTGCGATATGGGAGAACTGCCGGACGC
>JBEKUO010000589.1:0-4927 GCA_049514955.1 Bryobacteraceae bacterium
GGCGACGGTGTCAACGGCCGATGACGACGGCCACGGCCGACGGCTGCACGTCGAGCCGCTCGATGCCGTGCCCTAACTCGAAGGGCTGTCCGACCTTGGCGTTCGGGTAGGCTGGTGTGAGATAGTTGCGGATCAGGAAATCGAGCAGGGGGCCCTCGATGGTAACGCCCGAGATCTCGATGTGTTCCACGTCCACGGTGGCCGTTCCGCCCGACGACCTTATACGGGCGGTGATGCTAACGGGACGCTCTCCGTCGAGCAGGTACGACATGATCAAACTCGGGGGTTTGCCCTCCGCGCGGCGCAGTTTTCCGAAATCGATGAGGGCGGAGCCGGTGGCCGTTCCGGCGCCCAGCTCGAGGCGCGGATTGCGGACTCCGTTGGGCGCCACATCGGCAATCTCCTGCCGGGCGTAGGCGTTCAGCTCCGGCGCAGTCAGCTCCACGCGCGATCCCGGCCGCAGGCGATGGTGCTCGATCAAAAAGACCTTGTGGGCGGCGGCCTCGTAGTCGGAAGAGGCGCTAGGGAGCAGCGGGGCGGCCAGAAGCGCCAAAAGCACGAGGGTGGATTTCCGCATATCAGTTAATACGTTGTAGCAGATGGCCCGGTTGCCCGGCTTGGTAGGGGCCATCAGGGGCAAGGTACGCATAGTCCTGTGGAAAACGGCGCACCGGCGGGGCGGCACGCTGGCGCTGATCGCACAAGAGCTCCCATTTGCAACACATACACTGTGGTGTGGCGCGTGCACGGCGGGAGGCGGAAGGTGGACCCTATGTTCACGTTCAGCGTTATTGCCGGCGCTCTAATCCTGGCAGGCCTGCTGGTGCTGTTGGGACGCGCGTTCGGACGTGTTTATTTGAAGCTGCGGGGCGCGCGCGTGATTACCTGCCCCGAGAATCACAGGCCGGCTGGCGTCAAAGTAGATGCCGCGCATGCCCTGTTTAGCGCCCTGGAAGGCCATGAGGATGTCCGGCTCAGGTCGTGCTCCCGGTGGCCGGAGAAGCAGGATTGTGGCCAGGAATGCCTGCGGCAGATCGAGGCCGCGCCGGAAGATTGCCTGGTTCGCAACATTCTTACCAAGTGGTACGCAGGCAAAGCTTGTGCGTTGTGCGGCAAACCCGTGGGCGAGATTCATTGGAACGACCACAAACCCGCGCTATTGAACGCGGAGCATAAAACCGTCGAGTGGCAGTATGTGCCGGCGGAGGCCGTGCCTGACGTTCTGGCATCGCACCAGCCGGTCTGCTGGAACTGCCACATCGTCAACAGCCTGGCCGCGCAGCACCCGGAACTGGTCTTAGATCGGGCGCGGCATATTTAGCGGACAGCCGCGATGCGACGCTCGATGCTGCCCCTGTGGCTGGCTCTGCCCACGGTGACGTTCTCTGGCCCAACCGGCGAAGGCACTGCCAACAAAGAGCCGGTTACGATCTATACGCAGTTCGCTCACCCACCCTCCGCCGTATCGGTCGGGCACATGAAAACCGAACTCGATGCGATCATGGCGCCTCTCGACCTGCACTTCGCATGGCGCTCCCTGGAACAAGTCAACGGCCATGAAGCCCTGTTCGAAATCGTGGTGGTGAGCTTCCAGGGAACCTGCCGGAGCGATCAACTGCTCCCAGAGGAGTCACCCATGCGCGCCCTGGGTTGGACGCATATCACCGACGGCCAGGTGCTCCCGTTCAGCGAGGTGGATTGCGACCGGATTCGGGGACTCATGACTTCGCCGCTAGCCGCGGCGGGACCCGGCGAGCGCGCACGCCTGCTGGGGCGTGCCATGGCACGCGTGCTGGCCCACGAGCTGTACCATTTCTTCACCAACACCACAAACCACGCGCACAGCGGTATCGCCAAGGCCTGCTACACGGGTGCAGAGCTCGCCGGCGAGCAATTGCGTTTCGGAGATGCCCAGTTGCGGAAGGTGCGCAACGGCAGACTGCGCGAGTTGTTGAGTGACATACATCACGCAGACGAGCCGGCGGGCGGGCTATAACTCCGCGCAACTTACCTGTTACTTTAATCTTCATCGTGAATAGTTATTCCGCTTGACCCAGCTATATGCCTGTAGGTGGAGATATTCGCGATGGCGACGACCAGAACTCCGCTACTCACACAGCACCTTTCGATCCGCGACCTCAAGGGGATGCCTCTGCCGCGCGCCGTGCCGATGTGCGCACCGGATTACTAGGTAGTGTCCTTGCAGGACAGTACTAGTACCCGGAAGCAGTTGAAGTTACCCGAGGCATGATAAGCTGCGATGGATCGAGGGGGCTTATCTGATGAAAGCCGCAACAGCTTTACTCTTGATGGCGCCTTGGATATAGCTCGCCCAGCAGTACGCGATCGGCGAGTATGTGCCCAACCCGCAGAATTTCCCGAATGCCGTGGTTCCCGGGCCGGGCGGCGCCGTTTGGTTCATTGCTATCGGTGTGGTCGGGCGCGTCAGTCCTTCCGGGCAGATCGCTATGTTTACGGTACCCGGGGAGCCGTCTGGGCTCACTGCCGGTCCAGACGGCGCAATTTGGTTTACCTACGCTAGTGCCGAGGGCGCCATCGGGCGCATTACCACTTCGGGAGCCGTCACCAACTACCCCCTGCCCAATCCTGCGAGCTTTCCTGGGAGCATCGCCGCCGGAGCGGACGGAGCGCTCTGGTTTACCGACGGTGGCACCAATATGATCGGTCGCATCACCACCGCGGGCGTGGTCACGGAATATCTCATTCCCACGCCCGATGCCCGCCCTGTCAGCATTACCAGGGGGCCGGACAACGCTATGTGGTTCGTGGACGGCCCCAGCGATAACGATATCGGCCGAATTAGTCTCGCCGGCGTGGTCACGGAGTTCCCTTTGCCCGCCGGCAGTTCGTACGTCGAAAACATCACGCCGGGGCCGGACGGCGCCCTCTGGTTTACGACCGGTCAGAGCATCGGCCGCATCACCACCAGTGGCACGATTACCAAGTTTCCCGTAACCGCCGGCAGCCCCAGGAGCATTACCACGGGGCCCGACGGCGCTCTGTGGTTCACGCTCGGCGGCAGTCTGGGGCGCATCACTCCTGCCGGGGCTGTCACGACATACCCTTTGCCCCAGCCCAGCGGTGCGCTTGACATCACTACGGGACCCGACGGCGAGTTGTGGTTCAGCGGCGGCACAGGTTACGGCGGCGATTACACACCGGGCCTGATCGGAGAATTCGTTTTCGTTACCGCGAACCTGAGTGTCACGCCGTCCAGCGGCTATTTCGATCAGAGCCTCGAATTTACCGGCAGTGGGTTCGCCCCCAACGAGAGCGTCCAAATCTACGCGCGAGGGGTCGGCGGCAATGTACTCGCCACCGCCACGGCGGATGCCAGCGGGTCGTTTACGGTCTCGGCCCTGGCGCCCGCATCGCCAGACTTATTCGGTGTCCCCGGTTCTTCGCGGGCCTGGGGCAAAGCAGCGCAAAGCTCGGCGCGGCGACCTTTACCATGCTGCCGCACTTACAGGTGATGCCGAATTCAGGCGCTGCCGGCAGCACCGTGTCCGCTGTGGGCTATGGCTTTGGCTCATTCGAACCCGTCAGAATTTACTGGGATAATCCTCGCACTTACCTCGGAACCGCTACCGCCGATGCAAATGGAACCTTCAACGGCAGCGCAGCGTTCCCGTTCACGGTGCCGTCAGCGCCACCCGGCGCTGACGGAGTCATTGGTCGCGGCCGCTACACTGCGGATACCGGCACGGGACCCTTCACTGTGGAGTAATGCATTGCGCACATTTCAAGTCTCCTCGAGAGCGCTCGTCGCAGCGCTGGTCATCTTCACGGCTTCCGCTCCGCATCGCGCATCCGCCCAGCCGAAGACGTTGTATCGCTTCCAGGCTGCGCGGCCCAGCCCGTACGGCGGCATCGCGGTCGGACCGGGCGGCGTGCTCTACGGCACCACCTACGATGGCGGAGCCAACGGTAGCGGAACCGTATTCTCGTTGACACGACCCGCGACGCCCGGCGGCGCGTGGACAGAAGCCGAGCTTTTCGAGTTCGGGAGCACCGGCCCCGTTGGTCCCCTATCCGGCGTAACGGTCGGAACAGGTGGCGTGCTCTATGGAACCACTTATGCAGGCGGCACAGCGTATGAAGGGACGGTTTTTTCCTTGACGCCGCCCGCCACTCCCGGCGGACCCTGGACGGAGGCGATTCTCCATAGCTTTGACAACGTCAGCGGCAGTGACGGCGCCGTGCCCTGGGCGGGTGTCGCCGTCGGTAACCACGGAGAGCTTTACGGCACGACCGTTTATGGCGGCCCGCAAGAAATGGGCACAGTGTACGAACTGACGCCGCCGGCATCGCCGGGCGGCACGTGGACCGAAACCATCCTCTACAACTTCACCGGTGAAGACGCGCCGGAGTCTCCGTATGGCGGCGTAATCGCCGCCACGCAATCGAACGGGCAGCCCGTACTCTACGGCACCACCTTTGGCGCGACCAGGAAGGCGTGGTTTATTCGTTAACGCCACCAACATCCGGTAGCGGCGCTTGGACCTTCACCCTTCTCCACGACTTCTTCGGCAATCAACTCGGGACGGGGGACGGCGGAGGGCCGTACACCGGTTTGGTCATGGACAGGCAAGGCACCCTCTACGGCCCGACATACTACGGCGGCACCAGCGCCGCCTGCAGCGGCGGATGCGGAACGATCTTCTCAGTGACGCCGAATGGCGTGTTCTCCACCGAATCCGTGCTCTATAGCTTCACCGGAGGAATCGACGGAGCGAATCCTCAAGCCCGGCTGGCATTGGGCAGCGGCGGCGTGTTGTACGGCGTCACATTAACTGGCGGAACTGCCAACGGTGGCACGATATTCTCATTGACTCCGCCGGCTAAGACCGGCGGCGCATGGACCTGGAAACTGATCTTTAGCTTCAATGGAAAGACCAACGGCTAC
>JBEKUO010000590.1:0-8328 GCA_049514955.1 Bryobacteraceae bacterium
TGCTGCACAAACTGTCGCGGGACCATCGCGCCGAGCTGCAATCCGTGGGCCGGGAGCTAGCCGCGGCCTTGCAAGCCATCGTCGCGCGGAAACGGGTTGCCTCCTCCAGGCGGGAGACATGCAAAAGCTAGGCGATTTCACAACCACGCCGCGCGTGATCGGCATTTCGGCGCTGGCCGTTTTCATCGGATTCGTGTCCGCATTCGTGGCTCTCGGCCTGCTCAAGCTGATCGGCCTCGTTACGAACCTGGCCTTCTTCGGACGCTGGAGCGCGGCGCTGGTTTCTCCGGCGGGCAACCGGCTGGGCTGGCTGGAGATCCTGGTGCCGGTCGCCGGAGCGCTGATCGTTGGCGTCATGGCCCGCTACGGCTCGGAGCGCATACGCGGCCACGGAATTCCCGAGGCCATCGAAGCCATCCTCATCAACGGCAGCCGCGTGGAGCCGAAAGTCGCGATCCTCAAGCCGCTCTCTTCGGCGATTTCGATCGGCACGGGAGGCCCGTTCGGCGCGGAAGGCCCCATCATCATGACGGGCGGCGCGTTCGGCTCGATGATCGCGCAGCTATTCAAGTTGACCAGCAACGAGCGCAAGACGCTGCTGGTGGCCGGGGCTGCGGGCGGCATGGCGGCCACGTTTGCTGCGCCGGTGGCGGCCGTGCTGCTGGCTGTCGAACTGTTGCTGTTCGAATGGAAGCCGCGCAGCCTGGTCCCCGTGGCGCTGGCCAGCGTCACCGCGGCTGCGGCGCGGCGCTACATCATCGGGATCGGTCCTCTGTTTCCGGTTGCGCCACATCCGGTGTTTATCGGTCCGGCCGGCATGGCTTCCTGCCTGCTGGTGGGTCTGCTAGCGGGCGGGCTATCCGCGCTCCTGACCTTGGCGGTCTATGCGGCGGAGGACGCCTTTCGCCTCCTGCCGATTCATTGGATGTGGTGGCCGGCTATAGGCGGCCTGGTGATCGGACTGGGCGGGTTGATCTTCCCGCAGGCGCTCGGCGTGGGATACGACACTATCGGCGCGCTCTTGCAGGGCGACGTGCCGCGCAAAATGATCATCGGCGTTTTGCTGGTGAAGTCCGTGATCTGGGCCGTATCGCTCGGTTCGGGCACCTCCGGCGGGGTGCTCGCGCCGCTATTGATGATGGGCGGCGCGCTGGGCGGCATCGAGGCGATGTTTCTGCCGCACGAAGGCGCAGGTTTCTGGCCGCTGGTGAGCATGGGCGCCATTCTGGGCGGCACGATGCGATCGCCGTTCACGGGCGTGATCTTCGCACTCGAGCTGACGCACGATGTGAACATGCTGCTGCCGCTGCTGCTGGCGGTCACGGTAGCGCACGGCTTTACGGTGCTCACGCTGCGGCGCTCCATCCTCACCGAGAAGGTGGCGCGCCGCGGCTATCACCTGAGCCGCGAATATGCGGTGGACCCGCTGGAGATTCTGTTCGTGCGGGAAGTGATGCGCACCAACATTGCAGCCATCCCCGCGCAGGTGACGCCGACGGAACTGGCCCAAGCGCTACACGGCGATCACTTCGTGCGCAAAGGGCAACATCTCTACCCGCTGGTGGATGACGAGCGGCGCGTGGTAGGCGTGGTGACGCGCGGGGACCTGGAGCGGTTCACCCAGAGCGGTGTGGCTCTGCCGCAGAGAGAGCCGGTGGTGGCTTATCCGGACGAACCGCTGCGCGTGGTCGTCTACCGCATGTCGGAAACCGGCCTCACCCGCTTTCCGGTGGTCAATAATAATAAGGAGCGCAAGCTCGCTGGCATGGTGTCGTTGAGCGATCTGCTGCACGCGCGCACGCGCAGTCTCGAAGAGGAGCGGCATCGCGAGCGGGTGCTGCGCATCCACCTGCCGTTGGGAAAGACCGTTGTTGACCATCGGACACTCCACGCATCCGATTGATGAGTTCATCGCCATGCTCGCGGCCCACGGCGTCGAGACGCTGGTGGATGTGCGCACAGTGCCCCGCTCGCGGCATAATCCGCAGTTCAACCGGGATGCGCTCCCCGTGTCTCTCAAGGCCGCCGGAATTCGGTATCTGCACATGCCCGAGCTGGGTGGCTTGCGCCATGCGCGGCGCGACTCGGTGAACACCGGCTGGCGCAACCTCAGCTTCCGGGGATTCGCCGATTACATGCAGACGCCCGAATTCGCCGCGGCGCTGGAAAAGCCGATCGAGCTTTCCCGCGCCAGCCGGGTAGCCCTGATGTGCGCGGAGGCCGTGCCCTGGCGCTGCCACCGCTCGTTGATTGCCGATGCGCTCAGCGTGCGCGGCATCCCGGTCGAGCACATCATGACCGCGGCCAGCCGGAGGCCGCACGCGCTGCCTCCATTCGCGAAGGTGGATGGGGATAAGATTACTTATACAAGCGATGACGAATGAAAATATCGGCCTGATGATTCATGCCGATTCCGGCCTGGGCGTTCTGCATGAATTGACGGGCGTGATCGCGCGCCACCGCGGCGATATTACATCGGTGGAGATCATCGAACAGCGCCCGGTCGAAGCGCGCATCTATTTCGAGATCGCCCTGCCGGCTGGCGCCCTGGAACTGGCCGCGGATCTGCGCGCGCTGGCCATTGTGCGCAGGGTGGAGGTCGTCGAGACGCTGCAGAAGATCTACGGCAAGCGCATCATCATCATGGGGGGCGGAGCGCAGGTGGGCCAGGTAGCCATCGGCGCGGTGTCGGAAGCGGACCGGCACAATATCCGCGGCGAGCACATCTCGGTGGATACGATTCCACTGGTGGGCGAGCAGGCTTTGGCGGACGCCGTGCGCGCGGTGGCGCGGCTGCCGCGCGCCAAAGCGCTGGTGCTGGCGGGCTCGTTGATGGGCGGGGAGATCGAACAGGCCGTACGGGAAGTCCGTCAGGAGGGGCTGCTGGTGATCAGCCTGAATATGGCGGGTAGCGTACCCGAAGCTGCGGACCTGGTGGTCAGCGACCCCGTGCAGGCCGGCGTGATGGCGGTGATGGCCGTCGCCGATACCGCCAAGTTCAACGTGGAAAGACTCAAGCGGCGGGTGTTTTAGAGACGCGGCCGCGGGAATGTGGGCCGCGCGCCGCCCAGCAGCCCGTTGTAGAAGTCCCGGCAGGCTGAATGCCTCCTCCACCTAACGTCGCATGCTGTTGGTTTGCCGAGGTGGGGCAGGCGCTTTCGCCTGCCAACCGCCCCCACGGCGAATTCCGCCGCGCGCCGCCTAGCGCACCTGCATGCCGTATTCGCGTAGTAAGTCCGCACCGGGCGCGTACACCCGGACGTAATACATGCCGGCGGGGAGACCCTGAGCAACCGTAGTTTGAAGTTTGTTGTTCGCTGGGGCTGCGGCGGACTCGAAAACCCGATGGCCGGCCCCATCCACGATTTCCAGCCTGTAGCCGGATAGCGGCCGCAAATCCGTTAAATCGAGGATCAGGATGAAGGGCTTGCCGGCCGGCGTGGCGGCGTTTGACGGGTTCTCTGTTCCCCGCGTGGCTTTGAGCACAACGAGCGCCGGCGGAGCACTGGAGCGATGCAGGAGGCGCCATTCGATCCCAGCGGCGAGGAACAGGCCCAGCGCGGCCAAGCCCAAGACCCCTGCCGGTCTTGGCAGATTGAAGAGCCTGCGCGATTGGGGCCGTCCCGCGACCGTGGATTGCTGCTCGAATTCGGCGGCGGCGCTCCGGATACCCCCCACGTAGGCGTCCGCAGAGGCCAGATTGTCCTGACACTGTGGGCAGATGAGCAAGTGCTCTTCAAACCTTTCCAGTTCCGGCCCTGCCAAGCGACCCATGGAATACCGTTCCAACAAGTCGTCGTCGGCGTGCCGATTGCTCCCTAGCCGCATAACAGCGTCCTTTTGGCGAATACCCCCATTTCCCTAGAGTGGTACTAGCCTGTGGTAATTCTCATCAAAAAGATGGCAGACGTTTTGTAACCTTTCGTTTGCCCAGTTCCCCAAAGCGCGCCTTGGCACGCGATTTAAGCAGACGGAACTGCGTCTCCGTCAGGCCCATTTCGTTACAGATCTGGTCCGCGGGTTGTTCGCGCAAGTAGAAGCGTATCAGAATTTCACGATCCCGCGGTGCGATGCTTTTCAGCACTTTTCGCGCTATCTCCTGACTTTCCTGCTGCATAGCGGTCTGCTCGGGGTTGCTTCCAGCATCGTGCACGGCCAGGCCCCAGTCCAGATCGATCTGGTGCCTGCGGTTGTGCACATTATCTTCGATCTGGGCCGCAACCTGGCGGCGGACAATCGTACGCACATATCCCATCAGGCGCTCTGGCTCGCGGAGTTCCCCTCGTTGGATGGCTTGCGCCACGATCAGGAACGTATCGTGTACCTTATCGTCCAGGTCTTGGGGTCCGAGCTGTCTGCACAAATAAAAACGGACACCGCGGGAAAAAACGCGATACAGATCTTCCAATCCACTTGAGTCGTTTTGTCTGATTCGATCGACCAATTCGGCCCACTGCGGCTGGGCGGCAGCCTCGCGGGAGTCCGAAGAGTCAGGGGTGGTGCCGGTGACGATCATTTTTGGTTGCCAGTAATGAAATAAGCGCCCCAGTAGAGCGGGCTGGAGCGCCAAGTATTTGACCGAAGCATGTCCATTTGGGCGTTTTGCAGCGCGACAGCCGGTCCGGCCTGCGGGGCTTCGCGCAAGTAGCGATAGAAGGACAGAAAGAGCGCGCCGGCATCGTCCGGACTCGGCCAGAGGCTAGCTACGACCGCTTTGGCGCCAGCCGCCAGCCATGCGCGCGTGAGACCCATCAGGCCCGTGGCGGGGAGGATATCGGCCGATCCGGAGCTGCAGCCGCTCAGAGAAACCAGGGCGCCCTCCAGATTCCATGTGGCGATCTCCGCCGGGCTTAGAACCTCATGTTGCCCGGTATCGGTGAGGCTCAGCACGATTAGCCCGGACCGGTTCGTAACCGTGGGCGGGAAGCTGCCGCGCCTTCGAGCAGGACTGGCGGCTGCGTACCGCCCCAGGCCGCAGCGCAGGCCTTGACCTCCAGCCCGCTGCCGGCCAGGCGCGGCAAGTGCAGATCGTCGGAAGCCGCAGAGGCGCTGGCGCGCGCCGTAAAGAAGTTCCAAAAGGAAGCCAAGCCAGACCACCCGGACCGTCTGGACTTCGCCCAGCGCGGATCGGCCATGTTGTACACGGCGTCCGCGACACCCACGAAGGGACCCGAGGAAGAGTCTCCGCGCGCCGGGCCGGTTGCTGCCAGCATCCCGGCGCCCGAGATCGTTTCGAGCGAGTGGCGCTGGGCGAGAAAGACGGGCCCGTGCGGAGCGGTCTCGACGGTAAGTGCCGCAAAGGGCAGTTCGAACAATTGCGAATCGAGCGCCAGCAGCCAGCGTGCTTTCCCTTGGAAGGCGGGATCGAGTTGGCCGAATAACATCGCGAACAGGCGTTCCCCGATAGTCGGCACTTCACCGCTTCCCTCGCTCACTGCCTTTCGGAACCGGTCCACCAGGCCGCCGATTTCCGCAGCCGGGGGCAGCCGGTAGAGCGCAAAACGGTCCCGCGAAACCGCCCAGAGATAGGAATTGTGTGAGCTCAGGTGAAAACTGAAGAGAGCGGCATCCGGGGCCAGGCTGCGGCGGGTGCGTTCCAGGAGATCGGGCATCTCCACGTCGGTATTCGATCCCGCGCGGGATTCCCATTGGATCAAGGCTCCTCGCAGCATCTGGATGCGCTCAACGGTGCTTGGCCCAGAGGATGGGTTCTGGCCGCGGAGCAGCGCCACCTCGGCGGACTCCAGCCTTTGCAGGGTCTCCCAGTATTCCGGAGGCAGGCTCCGGCGCCAGTCCCGCGGATCGCCCACCAGCGCCCGCAGACTGGCGGCGCGGTTGGCTTCCGCGGCCTCGAAGGTCTCTTCCGCGAGCGAACGGCGGTGAGTCGCGAAGTAAAGCTCGTTTCCGGCTTGGACCAGCGCGGCGTGGACTTCCTGAACCGAATTCTCGGCGCTGACGCGGGTGGCGTCATCGGGGGGAGCGTCGCGCCGCCAGTTGCGCGCCAGACGCGCGGCTATGCGGAGATCGTCCAGGGCATCATCGAGCCGGTTTTGAGCCAGGCGTACGCGGCCTCGCGAGAAATAGAGATGCCATGTCGGCACCGCCCCACTGGGGCGCTTGGATCGTTGCACGGCCGCGTCTAACAGGGCGGCAGCCGAGCGCAGATCTCCCTGCTCTAGGCGCAACATTCCGAGATTGCAATAGGAATTATCGACGCTTCGAAGCTGGTTGAGCTTCCGAATGCGATACGCTTCCAGCAGGGCGTGCTCGGCTTGCGGAAGTTCCTTGCGTTTGAGGCGGACCAAGCCCAAATCGTTCCATCCGAAGGCATACATCTCTTGATCGCCAGCGCGGTCCGCGGCTGCGATGCCCTGCTGGTACAGCGCCAGCGCCTCCGGCATTAGGTCCTGTTCGGCGCGCAGGGCAGCCTGGTGGATCAGCAATTTGGGCAGTTGCCGGATGCGATCCTCGCCAGAGAGCCGCCCCATGGCGCGGGCCGCCGCTTCGACAGCCGCGTCGATTTGTCCGAGTTGGGAATAAAGCGACGAAATATTGAAATCTAGTGCGCCTGCGGCGGTTTGGTCGCCGGAGGCTTCCGCTAGATCGCGCGCTTTGAGAAATGCCTGCAGCGCCTCCCGATATTGGTGAAGGGCAAAACGGCAGCCGCCCAAATTGCCCAGAAATCGTACCGCAAGCCGCGGTTCTCCCGCCTGCAGTGAGTCCTGGTAACCCTGTTGGGCGAGGGCGGCGGATTCATGGAAGTTCCCAGTGCGATACACCATGCTGGATTGCTTCAGTCGCGAGGTGAGCTGGTCTCTACGGGCAGTCTTCCCCGGAGAAGTTGCCAGCAACTTCGTCCTGGGCGACGGAATGGAGTGCAGTACCGTACCGTCGAGCGGGATCATCAAAAGCAAAGACACCAAAACCCTGGTCTTCAAAATCCAGCTCCAGTTGTGCGAATCGAGGTATTTCCGGCCTGGTATTCTTTGGGGATACCCTCTGAAAGCATCCCCAAAGAATCATATCAGCTTTTGCCGTGTATTTGGCAACCGTTTTCGCGGAATTTTAAGTAACGCGCTCGGGAAAGCGCCGCATTTCTTTTTTCTTACTTCGACTTCAGAACCAGAACCCGTCGAAAATGATGATGATAGGTTCGTGCACTAGCTCTGTCCCCAAGGTTTCCCGCGTGGGGAACCGTCCTTTGTCCTTAACCTAGCGGTCAGCCCGCGCCGGAACCGGCTGCTAAAAGAGCTAAGCATCTGAAAACACGGGAAAAATAATCCTGGAGAAGTGTGTGAATGGCCTCCGGACGTGGAATACCCCTACGGTATTGCTTATTTCTCATCGAGGCGCGGTGCGTCCTCCGCCAAGAGCGGAGTCTGCCGTAGTTGCGCTTATACAATGGTCGGGAAAGCGGTTATATTGGGAGTAATTATTCCGAAATATATTGCATTTTGGTGCAAGATGCGCGCGGCCACTACTTGTGCGCAACCCACGCGAATCAACGCCGAGAACTAGGACCCGGCGCACAAAGAGTGCGCCGCGGGAAGGCGGGAGAAGTCCACCGGGCCGGCCAAACGCCCCGCAAGTGATTGACGCCCGCCTCGCCGCAGCGCATGCGTCTTAGTTGTCCGGCGTCCTTAGATCGGTTACCGAACCGAAGCCGCAGTTATTGACTGCACTGCCAAGTGGCACGGCCCCGGATGGCACTCCACTGATGTTATAGGCGATGGTGGCCCGCGTAGCGGTCAGAGTGGGGACCTGGGAGGAGTCGGCGTCGACCCCGAACACCGCGCCATTGCCGCTGATGTAGACGAACACGGTGACGCCGCCGCCTGAATTGCAGGTGTGCGGCCAGTTCAGCGCGCCGTAGTTGTCGCTACTGTAGGGTTGCCCGCCCCAGACACGGCGCACAGCCGTGGTCTCGCAACCGGCGCACACCAACAGGTTGTCTTCGTCGCTGCCGACCGACACCATGAATCCCGCGGGCGCCGAGCTGCCCGACGGCCACGGACCGGTGATGTACAGCGTGCCGGTGAACGAATTGGTGAAAGTCACGTCCACTTCGTAAGTTGTGGCGTTTATGTCCCAAGACACCTCCGACAGCGTCAGCTTGTGGCCGGTACTGTCCACGGCCCTGACGCCCAGGTATGGCGAGTTAATGCCGTGGGTGGACTCGGTGACGCTGGCATAAGTCACCGCCGTGTAATTGCCGGACCAAGTGGTGATAGCAAACGAGCTCATCGCCGAAAGAAACGCAGCGCCGATCAACGTCAGGCTACGCCTTGCACACTTTTTGTATCTCATTGGTTTTTTCCCTTTTTGGAC
>JBEKUO010000591.1:0-4909 GCA_049514955.1 Bryobacteraceae bacterium
GGCTGTATCACCGTCACGGATTCACGCCGAAATCGATTTCGGCCCTACCGGCGATCGAAATGGGGACCAGCGGGATCGAGACGCTTCTTTACCGTTTGACAAAAGTGGTGGCCGATTGCATGAAAAGAGGCGGTTATTTTCGTACGGCTGTTGAAGGAGGTCGCGCGTGAACTACGTCTTCATAGAACGGGAAAAGGTGTTGCGTGTCTGAGCATGAGACGGCGCACCTGACCGATGGGCAGATCATTGCCCTGACGGACGGGGGCGGCGATGCCGCGGCCGCGCTGCATGTGGAGTCGTGCGCGGAGTGCCGGGAACGGGTGGCGCAATGGCGCGATGCACGCGCCTGGATTGCGCCTGTCCGCGCCGGTCCCACGGCTGGGGTAGGCCCTGAGTGTCCGACTATGGAAGAGTTAGCCAGCTACGCCAGCGGAGGCCAGACGGGCGAGGGCTCGGATGCCATCTCCGAACATATCGGCGGTTGCGACCGCTGTGCGGCAATTCTCCGCGACAGTCTGGCGGAAATTCCGGAAACCGCGGAAGCGGCGACTCCGCTGTCGATATCGAGCGGGCGCGAATGGCGTCGCCGGATGGCGGAAACCTTCGCTGCCCAGCGCCCAACCGCCAGGCCGCCCTATTGGAAATACGGAGCCGCCGCGGCGATTTTTCTGGCTATAGCGGGCGGCGCGACGCTGTGGTGGAGCAGCCGGCGCACCTCCGATACGGCGGTTTTGCTCGCCAGGGCATACACAGCGGAGCGGCCGTTCGCCTACCGGCTGCCCGATGCGGGCTACGCGCCAGTGCGGCAGCAACGCGGAACCGGGTCCGCCTTCGACCGCCCGGAGGCGCTGGAATCCGCCGTCGCGGCAATTCGCCGCGGCCTGGCGTCCCGGCCGCAAGCTCCCGCTCTTTTTGCGCTGAAAGGGCGCGCGGAACTGCTGGAACGCGACTACGAATCCGCCATTGAGTCCCTGACTCGCGCGACCTCGGCGGCGGGCGGCGATCCGGATGCGCTGGCCGATCTGGCGACCGCCTATGCGGTCCGCGGCGAAGCCGAGAATCGGAACATCGATTATGGCCATGCCATGGAGCTCTTGCTGCAGGCTCTCAAGCAGCGGCCTGCCGATCAGCGCATTCTGTTCAACTTGGCGCTCACCTACGAGAAATTGTGGCTGGTCGACGAGGCCATCGAGACCTGGCGCCAGTTCCTGCGCGAGAGTCCCGCCGGGGGATGGCGGCAGGAAGCCGAGACGCATCTGGCCGCGATGGAGAAGATCAAGGCCGAGAAAAAGAAGGCCGACGCCCGGATTCTGCACGACCCAAGCCAGTTTCTGGCCGCCTATTCCGGGGCGGCTTTCGATCCGCTCCCGTGGTACGACGTGTTCTGGATGGATTGGCTGCCGGAAGCGGCGCGCGATAAGGCCGCGGCCGGCGCGGCGCGATTGATCGCGAGCGGCTTCACGCGGTTCGGGGAGTATTCCCTTATCGAAAGCCTCGACGCTCCCGCGAGCGCGGCGAAGGACAGCGGTCTGGCGCTGCTCGCGAGCGCCATGGCCGCCAATCGAAGCGGACATCCGAGCGACGCTCTCGCCACTGCGCGCGGAGCGGCCGCGAAGCTGGACGCTGCGGGCTTGCGGGGCGCCGCCGCGCTCGCGCGGAATGAATTCGTCTATGCCACGCGGTGGGCCGCCATGAACCGGGAATGCCTGCAGACATCGGAATTGCTGCTGCATTCGCTCGGGCCGAGATATCCGTGGATTGCGGGAAACGCGCATCTCGAGCATGCCGCATGCTTGCAGCGTCTGGGAGAGCCTGGCCCGGCCAGGACCGAAGTCGAAAGGGCTGGCGCCAAGCTGGCACAGGCCGGTTTGTGGCCCGCGGCGTTACGCGCCACCCTGTCGATCAGCGACATAGACGCTTACACCGGGAACTACGGTCCGGTCTGGGAGACGGCCCCGGAAGGGCTTCGCCGCTATTGGACCACCCAGGCGTCCCCCTACCGGGCGCAGGCGTCTCAGTTTGCACTGCAACAGGCGGCCTCGGCGTTGGGCTGGCGCGTATGCTCCGTCGTCTTCTATCGTGCAGCGATTCGCTTCGCCCATGACGCAGGCAACGGCGAGATGGAAGCATCTCTTCGCTCGCGCCTCGCGCAGGTGCTCCAGCAACTGGAAGACTATCCCGGCGAAGTGCGCGAACTGAACGAGGTCAGCCGCTTGCTGGATCGCGCCAGCCAAAGCCCGGACGTACGCAATATGCTGTGGGAGGCCGCCTTGCGCCGCGTGGCAGCCGATATCGCGACGAAGGCAGAAAGAGACCCGCTGCCCGAGCTGGATCGGCTTGCCGCCGAAGCTTCGGCTAGAGAGGCGACGCAACGAATCGATCTGGAACAGACGCGAGGCATCGCGCTGCAGGCTCGCGGGGATTTCCACGGCGCGACGGCCGCGTTCTCCCGGGCGGTTGAGTTAAACAAGCAGGCAGCGCAATCCGCGCCCTTGTGGGTGCGACGCATTCCTATCATCGAGTCGGCTGCCCCGGCTTACCGGAATCTGACAAAGATCGAACTCGTCCGGGATGGCGATCCAGCCAAGGCCCTGGCGACCTGGCGCCAGTTCCGGCCGGGTTCGGGCGAGGCGCGGCGTTCGGTCATCATGGCTTTACTGCCCGCCGGCATCGCAATATTGACCGCGGACGGCAATATCGTCAAGGCGAGGTGGGTGGAAGGCGACGCCGAGGAACTGCGCCGCGCCAGCGGGGAGTTTCTGGCTCTGTGCGCTTCACCCACGTCGAACCCGAGCGAGATACGGCGGCAAGGGAACCGGTTATATCGCGCACTGGTAAGTCCGGAGCTGCGGAGGCTCGGCCCCGGAACAGTTTTCCTGACGACGGAATCATGGCTTTCCGAAATACCTTTTGGGGCTCTCACCGACGACTCGGGCGACTATCTGTTCCGCCGATTTCACTTCGTGCAGGGCTATGGGCCCGGTGCTGAAGGGACCGCCGGTGCCATAGCGCCGGAATCGACGGCGCTGATTGTGACTGCTCCCGCGGCGGTCGCGCCGGGTCGGCGTCCGCTGCCCATCCTGCCGACGGCGGAGCGGGAAGCGGCTCAGGTGGCGGCGCGATTTTCCAACGCAGTCATGCAGCGCGAGGCGACTGTGGAGTGGCTCGCCGCGAATGCACCTCGCGCCAGCGTGTTCCATTTTTGCGGGCACGGCTGGGCAAACGGAGGGAATGGCGCGCTGATTCTGCCTCCCGGACCGAATGGCGAGCCGCGTTTCGTCACTTCGGCCAATCTCGCCGAACAGAATTGGTCGCGATGCCAACTGGCGGTCTTGTCGGCATGCTTGACGGCGGCGGGTGAGACTCGCGGCGTGGTGAACAACCAGAGCCTGGTGCAGGCGCTGCTCGGCGCTGGTGCCCGCCGCGTGGTGGCCGCCAGATGGAGCATCGACTCCGAGGCCACGCGCGCACTGATGGACGGGTTTTACGCACGTCTCGTCTCGGGGAAGTCCGTGCCCGAGGCGTTATCCGGGGCCGCTGCGGACGTTGCGGCGTCCCCAGGCTGGAGTCACCCGTATTTCTGGGCCGGCTTCGATGTCTTTGGTGCGGCCTAACAAGGCTGGTGGATTTAGAGGAGAAAAAGTATGAGTGAAGCATGCCATAAGGCAACGTACGATTGGACGCAGACTCGAACCCTGTATGTGGTCTTGCAGGGCGAGTTCGCCCTGTATCACCAAGTTACGGATAACCCTGACCATGACACGCTACGCATCCTGGCCCCATATCTTTGCGATCATGTGTACAAAGCAGGACCCTGGCTCACGGATTGGAAGAACGCGCCTGAGCTCCCCCGTGTCCTGAGCCTGACGAATGCGTTCGGGGACCGCAAACAGTACGGACGACACCGCGCCCGTGCAGTCCCGGAAGAGAACACTGACATCATCGCGACGGTGGGAACCGAGAAGCTCTGCCCTCAGAATGCCCGTCTGGATATCTCGGCTCCCATGCCACTGGCTATACTGCCTGGATTGATCGAAACCACGCCGTCGGTATTTATCAGGGTGAAGCAACCAGACGGGTCCTACGTCTATCCCCCGGTTCCGCCCCGACCGACCGTGATTCCAATCCTGGTTTATAAGTGGTATGCCGGCAACCGGCCCGGTCTCTGGGACCAGGAGTCCGGCTACGGTTGGCCTTCCGGAGGTCCCTCCGATGATTTCCAGTCAATCCATATTTACGCTTCGAGCGAGAAGGAAGAAACAGAACAGCACGCCAAGGATGCGTTTGCTGCTGCGGCAGGTCTTCTGGGGGCGAACGCGCAGGTTGACTGGAAGGACACCTCCCCTTCGTTGTTCCGTACAATTTTCGCGACTCCACCTGCCGGCTTGTCCTGGGCCCAGGTCAACCTATTTCTCTGGCAGATCCTTGGATACACGAACCCACACGATCCTGGGCTCATTCAGGACGACGAACCAAAGAATCTGCCCTTCGACCGCGATAGAGTGCTTCTTTCCAGTTCCGGCAATTGCGGCCCAATCACCGGCGGCGGCACCGGCGGCTAATCCCCAACGCGCGGGAAGCGCCCACTGAATCGCTTCCCGCGCTTTTCTTGAAGGATTTCCCACCCCGATCTCGTCTCCATCCACATACGGAGGAGACAAGATGACTGCTTCCGCTCCAACGCCCTTACTAGCCGGGAATTACACTTTCGAATCCATCTATGGCGCACTGCGCGCGCAGGCCCGTCAGTATCTGCGCGGCGAACAAAATGGCTATTCGCTGAGCCCCACCGAGTTGGTTCACGAGGCCTGGATTTCGCTCGCCAGGTCACGGAAATTGAACGTTAACGACAGCTCCCACTATGTGAGGCTGGTCAGCCGTGTGATGAAGAATCTCCTCGTCGATCACG
>JBEKUO010000592.1:0-4883 GCA_049514955.1 Bryobacteraceae bacterium
AATTGAGGAAATCGAGCGTATCGTGCGGCAGAGCTGGCCGGACACCCGCGCTTTCCGGTTGAGCTTCGAGATCACCGAAAGCACCATGATGCGCAACTCCAAAACGATTTCGACCCTGCTGGCGCGCCTGCGAGACCTAAATATCGGCCTGGATATCGACGATTTCGGCACCGGCTACTCCTCGCTCAGCCAGTTGCAGCACTTACCGGTGCAGACCCTCAAAATCGACCGCTCCTTTGTCGCCCGTCTCGGCCAGGATGAGGAAAGCCTGGAGATTATCCGGACCATCGTCGCGCTGGCCCACAATCTCGGCATGGACGTAATCGCGGAGGGCGTGGAAACGGCGCCCCAACTCGCCCATCTGAAAGCCCTGCATTGCGAATATGCTCAAGGCTACTACTTCGCACGGCCCGCGGACCGGGAGACGGCTTGGTCCTTGGTCTCGCAGCCCTTAAACGATCTGACGGCAGCCGCCCCGCCGCCTGCCAGCGCGGAGCTGTCCACTTCGCCCGCACCCTGCTGACGGTCGCGGCCGGCCGCCGCATCCCACCACCTGCCGACGCTGGCCACTCCATTTCGCCCGTACCCTGCTGACGGTCGTGACCTGCGGCCCTCTCCAGGTCGCCCGCACCCTGCTGACGGTCGCGCCCCGGATTCCGCCCCACCTCCTGCGGGCGCGGCCTCTCCAGTTCGCCCGCACCCTGCCGATCCCCCCCCGTCTGGAATTTGGATCTCCCTACGCTTCCCGCGCATCCATTATGCTGGTTTGGAGGAGGATTCATGAAACGCAACGGATCGGCCGTCTGGCAAGGCAATCTCAAACAGGGCAAGGGCACCGTGTCCACCGCCAGCGGCGTGCTTTCCAACACGCAATATTCGTTCAGCACCCGCTTTGAAAACGGCGCCGGAACCAATCCCGAAGAATTGCTGGCCGCCGCGCACGCCGGCTGCTTCGCCATGGCGCTTTCGGCGCAGCTTGGGGAGGCCGGACTCACCGCCGAGCGCATCGACGTCACCGCCACCATCGCGCTGGAAAAGACCGAGAGCGGCTTTGCCATCACCGAAAGCCACCTCGAACTAAAGGCCCGCATCCCCGGCGCCGATCCTGCCGCCTTCGACAAAGCGGCCGGCAACGCCAAGGCCGGCTGCCCCGTTTCCAAGCTGTTCAACACCAAGATCACGATGAACGCCGTCCTCGACCGCTGAAGGCCACCAGCGTAACGTGCTTCTGTTGACCAGGCCGTCCCGCGACCGGATTCGCGCATTCATCGAGTCTCAGCGCAGCCAGCCGTTTTCTTACCCGGAGCAGGGAGCCACACGAGGGCTCGCGCCGCGCGGCTATACCGTCGATCGCAATTGCATCCGATTAGGGCGCGGAGCGGCGGTCTTTGCGCGCGCCGTGGAGGCCCTGCGGCAGTGGAAAATGTTCGACACCGGCTGGATCGATCTCTGCTGGCCGGACACGCCGATTTCCGCGGGAACCACGGTTGCCGTGGTTGCCCGGCACTACGGATTCTGGTCCTTGAACGCGTGCCGCGTGGTTTACTTGGTGGACGATCGCGGCGCGCCATTGCGGTACGGCTTCGCCTATGGCACTTTAACGGAGCACGCGGAAATCGGCGAGGAGCGGTTCACAGTCGAATTACGGGCCGAGGATCAAACCGTCTGGTACGACATCTACGCCTTCTCGCGGCCCAAGGGATTCGCACGCATCGGTTATCCGCTCGCCAGAAGGTTGCAGAAGCGGTTTGCCCGCGACTCAAAGGCGGCCATGCAGCGCGCTGCGGGGCTCCCGCTCAGCGAGTGACCGGGTGCGCTTCGTTCTGATTACTCAGCAGCGGCTGTTGATCGGGATCGTGCCGGTGGAACAGGGCATGTTTCACATCCGGCCAGAATTCCTTCATCACCTGCGAGAAGGCGTCCGTGGCACACGCGATCCCCAACCTTTCGATGTTGTCGCCCACTGTGCGCGTATCGGGATAATAGGCGTTCGATATAGCGACGGCAGCTCCGTTCCCGACCCATTCTGAGAAATTGAATTGCTGGCCGCCGCTATCGGTGCGGCTCACGAAAATACGCGATGCCGCGTATGCCGCCCGGTGCAGCGCGCTACCACCTTGCTTGCCGACACGGAAATAGCGCGGGTCCTGATGAAACAGGATCGGCATGAAGCTCTCCGTCATCATGTTGCCGATGACTTGGTCGGCCAGTGCCGTGCCGTATCGCCGCGCATAACCCTTCATGCCTTGTCCGAACGACGGGTTTTGGTTTTCGAGTTGGTACAGAAGCGCGAAGGCGCCCCCCGTTAGATAGACGGGCCAATCGAACGAGTCCTTCAAGCCAATCAGAACCTTCTGCCTGCTGGTGATCTCCTGAAACGGCACGTTGCCATCAGTGGTCCGGTAGTTTGGGAAAACCCCGAACACGCGCTTGTCCTGCTTTTCCGGTTGGGAGCCGTTTGTTGCGTCCGGCGGATTTTGAGTGGGGAGTACGGACGGATCCGTTGGCTTTCCGGATGCGGCCGGACTCACTGCCGGATCCGGCGGCTTCGCGGATCCCGCGTCAGATCCCTGGGCGCAAGCGCACACCGGAATCAATACAAAAAGAACAAAAACGGACAAGTCAGAAAGTATGCGCCCCGTAGGGCGGAAGCGCCATGTCATTGAAAAGTTCCTGGTCGATATCTAAGTACACCACACCCAGAGATACTATCTTGATGCAATTCTGCGCGTGATGGTTACGAGTACTGTGGCGGCAGCGAAAACCAGGCGAACATTCATCGTACCCTACATCTTCCGGGACAGGCAAGCTTTCACGAAGATCCCGAAGAGATCGGGGCGGTCTCCAGTTCCCGGCCCTCGGTGTTCTGGACAGCCGCTTGATCGAGGCGCGCTTGCGTCGAGAGAGCAGCAGGTCCCGATCCGCGGCGCTTCTGGACTGCACGTCCGGATCGAAAGAACAGGCGCTGGAACAGATAGCGCCGCACGCGCCGACGGAAGCCCGATTACCTTACTCGGGGCATGCCCGCTTGGCCGCCGTCAGCCCGCGAGGCGTCCTCACCTACCATCGGGTGAACCGCCGCGCGGCGGGTTACCGCCATCCCATGCGCGCGCGCAACGCCGTGATATGCGCGGTGTGATGATCGCCGTGCCAAGCATACAGCGCCAGATTCCCGTCCAGCGTGACCGGACCCAGCTCCGAGTGCACAAACGTGCGCGCGAAATCGGCGGCCGTGAGGGACCGCAGCAGCAGTACCCACCGCCGGTGCAGGGATTCCAGCAAGGTAAGGGAGACCTCGACGGGCGCTGTGCGGGAGTCCGCGAGCTCGGCCCAGAGCTCCTGATCGTAGCCTTTGACGGCGGGCGCGTCTTCGGTCAGCGCCAGGCGGAAGCGGGTGAAACTGTTGATGTGGCTGTCGGCGACATGGTGAACCAACTGGCGGACAGTCCACCCGCCGGGGCGGTAGGCGGTGTCGAACTGCTCCGGAGTTAATCCTTCGACAGCCGACCGCAGGCGGCCGGGCGTCCTTTCGATGCGATCGATATACTCGTGCCGCTGTTCTTCCGTGTTTTCGCTCTGATACTTGAAGCGGCCGATGGGATAGCGCAGGTCCATCTATTCAGATTATCAAGGCGAGGGCGAGCTGCGGCTGCGGTCCGATCACTCGCGCGCGGACTGGAACATCCCAGGCTTGAAGAGCAGCACCACCCCCAGGGTCAACATGCTCTGGTGGTCCAGGGCCAGTGGAGCGCCGCCGCTCTGAAAAAACGGTTTATCCGACCAGTCGCGGCGCCACTCGAGCCGGGCGATGAGACTGTCGTTCAGCTTGCGTTCGCCCGTCAGAGTGAATTCTTTCAGGTGCTGCGGGACGCCGCTCCAAAAGCCGTCGCAGTCGCAGTAGTATTCCAGGCGTGGGCTGATCGCGAATGTGTGGAGGATCTGGTAGCGCCCCGCGCCGGCGATGCCATAGAAGCGCGACATAGTGTGGTCGATGTTGCGGTTGCTACCGATGTCCACGTTCAGATAGGTCGCGAGCTTCTGGCTTTCGGTGGCCGTGACCACCAGATCGTAGAAATTCCTCCAGCCGGCGTTGGCGTTGTCGTTCTCGGGACCCGCGTAATAGTTGTTGGCGATCGTCACTTTGCCCCGGGCTAAGGTATTGGAGCTGTTGATTCCTATGGTCTTGCCGGTGTTGTTGTCGCGCACCAGGTTCCAACCGGTGACCACCTGGGTGCCGAGAGTCCAGTTGGAGTCGACCGGCATCGTCACGCGCAGGCCGGTGTGGTAGTACGGCCCAAGCGCGAACAGCAGCGAACGGGAGTAATTCCAATTCAAATACGTCTCGGTGACTTCGGCGCCGGCGCTGGTGACGAACTTCCCGAAGTCGAACTGGAGGCCCTTCCACTCTTTGACCTTGTAACTGACGAAGGCGTTCAGAAGGTACTGCGACCAGTCTGTGTGCTTCGGCTCGCTGTTGTAGAAGGCGTCGTACGTGCGGCCGTAGCCGGTGTCGACGCGGAACCCTAACGGCGCCGGATCGAGCTGGAAAGAGCCGGTCACGCTGTTCAGGCTGAGCTGGTTGGACGTGGTGTTCAGGGCCATGTCTTGGGAGATACGGTTGGAAGGATCGTTGAAGTTGAGGTTGTAGTAAGCGTCCAGGTAACCACTGGCGGAGAACCCTTTATAGACCCATGCGGCGGCCGGGGCCGACGGCGGTGCAGGCGGCGGGACGGATACGTCCGGCGCGGCGTCCGGATCCGCCGCTAGCGCCACTGCGCAGAAGCCGAGCAGCACGGTGGAGCAGACGAAAGTAGGCGCATGACGCGTTCCGGTAACCCTCCCGGTTTATATATCGGCCAAAACACGATCGCGCGCGATGCTGG
>JBEKUO010000593.1:0-4882 GCA_049514955.1 Bryobacteraceae bacterium
GAGATCGCCGTGGCCATCATGCTCGTCACCGGCGCTGGATTGCTGCTGCGTTCCGTGCTCGCGTTGAACAGTCTGGATCCCGGCTATCACGCGGATCGCGCCCTGACCATGTACATCAGCCTGCCTTTGAAGCGCTATCCGACGCCCGAGAACGCCCTCGCCTTCCATCAAGCGGCCGAGCGCGAAATCGCTAGCCTGCCAGGCGTGCGATCCGTCGGTCTGGGATTCAGCCTGCCGCTCGATGGCTGGGAAATCGGCCAGGGATTCACCATCGTAGGCGCGCCGCCCGTGGGCACGTCCGATCAGCCGGCGGCCCATTATCAAATCGTCAGCGCGAAGTACTTCGAGACGCTGGGCATCCGGTTGCTACAAGGGCGCGCCTTTACCGAGCACGACACCAGCGCCACCACGCAGGTCTGTATCGTCAACGAGGAATTCGTGCGGCGGTATCTCAAGGGCCGGCACCCAATCGGCGCGCACGTGAGCGTGCAGGCCATGGACCCCACCGGACCAAAGCCCATCGTGCGGGAGGTTGTGGGCGTAATCCGGCAAGTGAAGGTGGAGGGGATCGGCGAGCGGGAGAACGCGCTGGAGATCTACGTTCCGATCACTCAGAATCCCTGGTTCGCCGCTTCCATAGCCGTGCGCACCGCGGGGGACCCAATGTCGCTGGCCCCGGCCGTCAAAGCGGCTATCGCACGCGTGGATAAAGACCAGGCCGTGACGCGCGTCCGCACCATGGATGAAGTCGCCGCCCAGTCCATGACCCAGCCGCGCTTCCGAGCCCAACTCGTAGGATCGTTCGCTGCGCTGGCGCTGGTGCTGGCGGCGATCGGCATCTTCGGCGTCCTGGCGTTTTCGGTGAGCCAGCGCACCCGCGAATTCGGCATTCGCATGGCGCTGGGCGCGCAGTCGGCCGACGTGCTGCGCATGGTGGCCGCCAACGGCTTAAAGATCACGCTGATTGGCATCGCCATCGGATTGGCCGGAGCGGCGGCGCTGACGCGTTCCCTTACGGCGCTACTTTACGGAGTCAAGCCGGCCGATCCGGTAACGTTCCTGGCCGCCCCAGCCGTGCTGGCCGTGGTGGCACTCGCAGCCTGCGCCGCGCCCGCCATGCGGGCCAGCCGCGTGGATCCTGTCGAAGCCCTGCGGCATGAGTAGCGCCGGCGTGCGTGGCGCAGGCCTCAGCCTGCAGCGGGACTTCAGTCCCGTCCGGTCTCACGATAACCCCACCACCCGGAGGCTTCTATGGAGCGTATACTGCGCCATAATCTACTAATGCGGATTTCGTGGTCAATCGCCGCGGCGCTGGCGTGCGCCGCCTGCGCGCTCGCGCAAACTTCCTTCACCCTCGAGCAGGTATTGAGCGCTCCGTTTCCCTCGGCCCCGGCCGTATCGCCCTCCGGCGGCAAGATCGCCTGGGTCTACAACGCGCGCGGAGTGCGCAACATCTGGGTGGCCGAGCCGCCCGACTACCACGGACGCAGCATCACCGCGTACGCCGAAGACGATGGGCAGGAAATCTCCGAATTACAGTGGACGCCCGACGCGCGTGAGATCGTCTACGTGCGCGGCGAGGCCGCCAACGGCGCGGGCGAATATCCGAATCCGAACAGCGACCCGAAAGGCGTCGAGCAAGCCGTGTGGGTGGTTTCGGTCGAAGTCGCCGCGGACCACGCACCCCGGTCGATCGGAGAAGGCAACCAGCCGGCCGTATCGCCGCGCGGCGGCCGCGTGGCCTTCGTGCGCAAAGGGCAAGTGTGGTCGGCATCGCTCGACAGCAAGGAGAAAGCGGAGCAACTGATCCATGCGCGCGGGCAGAATCGCGGGCTGCGCTGGTCGCCAGACGGCGCGCGCCTGGCGTTCGTGAGCGGCCGGGGGAATCACGGGTTCGTCGGAGTCTACGACTTGGCCGCCAAGACTGTGCGCTATCTGGACCCCAGCGTGGATCGCGACGATGCCCCTGTCTGGTCGCCCGACAGCAAGCGCGTCGCGTTTCTGCGCATCCCCACCGTGGACGAGCGCACGTACTTCGCCGCCGTGCGCAGCGGGCCGCCGTGGTCCATCCAGGTGGCGGACGCCGGTGGCGCGGCGGCCGGTATGGAAGCATGGAAAGCCTCGGAAGGCGCCGGCAGCGTGTTCCGCGGGTTGGGCTCGGAGCAGCAGTTGTTCTGGGCAGGCGACCGGCTGGTATTCCCTTGGGAGCACGACGGCTGGACCCATCTGTACTCCGTGCCGGTATCGGGCGGCGATGCTACGCTGCTGACTCCCGGAAATTTCGAAGTAGAGCACGTGGCTATGTCTCCGGATGGCCTCGAAATGGTCTATTCGTCGAACCAGGACGATATCGATCGCCGGCACATCTGGCGGGTGTCCGCGGCGGGTGGGGCGCCTGTCCGGGTAGTGGGCGGCAACGGCCTGGAGTGGTCGCCCGAAGTCACCAGTGATGGAAAGCTGGTCTTCATTCATGCGGACGCGCAGCGGCAGGCGCGGCCCGCCATTCGGCTCGCCTCGGGCGAGGTACGCGATCTCGCGCCAGAGGCCATCGCCACCGGCTTCCCGCGCGATGCGCTGGTTACTCCGCAACAGGTGATCTTCTCCGCCGCCGACGGCATCGAGCTGCATGGCCAGTTGTTTCTGCCCAAGCCGGACGCCGGCCAGCGCCATCCCGCGGTGATCTTCTTTCATGGCGGATCGCAGCGCCAGATGCTGCTGGGTTGGCATTACATGTACTACTACAACAACGCCTACGCTATGAATCAGTATTTGGCGAGCCGCGGCTACGTGGTGCTCTCGGTGAATTACCGCAGCGGCATCGGCTACGGGCTGAATTTTCGCGAAGCGTTGAATTACGGCCCCACCGGCGCAAGCGAGTTCAACGACGTGCTGGGCGCCGGCCTGTTTCTGAAGAGCCACGCGGCGGTCGATCCAGCCCGCATAGGATTGTGGGGTGGCTCCTACGGCGGATACCTGACCGCGCTAGGCCTGGCCCGCGCCTCGGACCTGTTCGCCGCTGGCGTGGATCTGCACGGCGTCCACGACTGGACCGAAGAACTGGGCATCGGCAAGGAGGATGCCGCCGGACGCCTGGCCTTCAACTCTTCGCCCATGGCCAGCGTCAAGGACTGGCGCTCGCCGGTGCTGTTGATTCACGGCGACGACGACCGCAACGTGAATTTCCGCCAGACCGTGGAACTGGTGGAGGCGCTACGTGGCCGCGTGCACGTGGAGCAGTTGATCTTCCCCGACGAAATCCACGATTTCCTGACGCACGCGCACTGGCTGGCCGCGTATGAAGCGGCCGCGCGGTTCTTTGATGCGCAACTGAAGGCGGGCGCCGGCGGCTCTGCTTCCCACGACTAAACCAAGGATAAGGCGCCACTGCGTGCGGGGGCAACGACGAGGCGATCGTGCACCACCTATCATCCGCCCCGCAGACAGCGCTAGCCTCCCAGAAACAATGGCCGCGAACCTCCAAACCGCGCGCCGCACCACACCCTTCCTGACCATTACGTTTGACATAATGCCCGACACGTCATAGACTGAAGCTTGATCCGGTCGTTCAAGTGCTCGGATACCGCGTCGCTCTTTGAGGACCACAGGGTGCGGCGATTTCAATCCATCGAACGGCCTGCCCGGCGGAAACTTTTGTACTTGCACCGGGCGCTGCGACTGGAGGATCTTCGCGTGCCTCCTGGAAACCGGCTTGAACTGTTGAAAGGCGACCGCGCGGGAAAGTATAGCATTCGAATTAATGACCAATGGCGCATCTGCTTCGCTTGGCGTAGCGGCGATGCGCACGACGTTGCGATAATCGATTACCACTAACGCGCTGGGGGTACGACCAATGAAGCCGTCAAAGCAACTCGATCCAATCCATCCTGGGGAGATTCTCCTGGAAGACTTCATGAAGCCGTTGGGAATCAGCATCAACCAGTTGGCTCGCGACCTGGATGTCCCGCCCAACCGCATTGGCGCAATCGTGAATGGCGCCCGTTCCATCACTGCCGACACGGCTTTGAGGTTGGGAACGTACTTCCGTGTTTCGCCCGAAACTTGGTTGGGCCTTCAGATCGACCACGATCTTCGCCTCATCCGTCAGCGCCATGGCGATCGGATCGTCCGCAGCATTCGCTCGCGGCCGGCCGCCTGATCGGCGTTCCCGGCCGGTCTGTCTTCCGAGCGTCTTGCGACGACCTCACGACCGCGCCAGGTGCCGCCCCTCCCAATTCCCGGCGCTGTATCATTTGGATCGGTGGTTGCCGTGATCCTCATCTCTAATGGCAAACTCCAGCCGATCCAGCGAAACACCTCGAAGCACAACCCCGGCCCCCGACCCCCGGCCCCGGCGAGCGAAGCGCGCCCTCACGCCGGCGCCCCGAACTCCGCCCGCACCAGCGCCAGCGCCTCCTCCTTGCTCCGCACCCTCGCTTCCAGTTGAGCATCCTCCACTGCCGCCAACATCTTCCCGAAAGCCGGTCCCGGCGCATAGCCCGCTGCGATCAGGTCATGCCCCGTCAGCAGCGGCGTGGGCTTCAACTCCTCCGCGCCGAACTCCGCGAGCCGCGACCGAACCAACCTGTAAGAATCCAGCTTTCCATTGCTCGACAGGCAGTCCAGCCGGTGCAGTTCCAGGTGCTCGGCGAAGTTCTCCATCCGCAGGAAACGCTTCAAAGTACTCTCGCGCATCTTGCCGGCATCCTTGAAGCGCATATGCTGGTCGATGAGAGCCAATATCTGCTCGGTCTGCTCGTAAGAGAATCGCAGCCGCGCCAGGATGCCATGCGCCAGCCCTACGCCTTCCTCCACGTGCCCGTCGAAGCGTATGCGCTCCGCCACACGAAAAGTCGGGGGCTTGCCGGCGTCGTGCAACAACGCG
>JBEKUO010000594.1:0-4878 GCA_049514955.1 Bryobacteraceae bacterium
TTGCTGTCGGCGGCTACCCCGACAACCGTATGCCAGGGCTCGTTGTTCTTGGGAGGTCCGAAGCGTACGCGTTTCCCGAGCGCGCTCTCATGCGGCCAATGTTTGCGGGCGAACTCCTGGGCGACGATCAGAATATGCGGCGCGTCATAATCGGCGGGAGTGAAGTCGCGGCCCTGCACCAACGGTATGCCGAGCGTTTGAAAGTATCCGGGAGCAACGACCAGATGCCTGACGAAGGGCATATCCTGCAGCGGCACGGGGCGCCCTTCGATGGTGAAGATGCGCGTCCAGCCGCTCTGCAACGGCGGCTCGGTTGTGAAGGCTGTGGAGGTAACTCCCGGCAGCGACGCCACCTCCCGCGTCAGGCGGTCGATCAACGCGCGTGCTGGCGGACCGTCCGGATAGCGCTTCTCCGGGTAGTCGATACTCAGGGACAGAACGTTTTCCGGATGGTAGCCGAGGCTCTGCGTGCGCAGGGCCACGAAGCTGCGGATCATCAGTCCCGCACCGACCAACAGGGTGACCGAAAGCGCTACTTCTGCGACCACCAAGCCGTGGCGGAGAAGCTTCTGGCGTACACCCGCAGTACCCCCGCGGCCGGCTTCTTTGAGCGCGGATGTTAGATCGCCCCCGGAGGAGCCCAGAGCCGGAGCGATGCCGAAACCGATACTCGTCAAAAGCGAAAGGGCTAGCGCAAAGCCCAGCACGCGATGATCGACCGAGAAATCCATCCAGCGCGGCAGTTCCACCGGAATGATCGAGAGAAGCGCGGGAATTCCGAGGTACGCAAGCAGGACGCCCAGAACACCGCCCGCCGCCCCCAACAGGATGCTCTCCGAAACGAGCTGGCGAATCAGCCTGGTGCGGGTAGCGCCCAGGGCCGCGCGTACCGCCATTTCCCGTACGCGCCCCGAGGCCTTCACCAGCAGCAGATTGCTGACGTTCGCGCAGGCGATCAGCAGCAGGAATCCGACCGCCACCAGCAGCGTGATTACCGCGCGGCGATAGGAGCCCGCCACGGAATCGCGAATGGGGGTGGCCCGCGCACCCCAGCCATTATTGGCCGCTGGATTCTCGCGATGAATCTGCTCCAGCATCGCTTGCAGCTCGGTGCTGGCCTGCTCGACGGAAACGCCCGGCTTCAGGCGCGCAATCGCGCCCAGGAAATAATCGGTGCGCGGGGACTTCGCCGGGTCCATCTGGAGAGGAAACCACATTTCCGCGCGCGCCGGGAAATGAAAACCGGCGGGCATCACCCCGATGATGGTATAGCGCGCGTTCGCGGTGTCCAGGGATTTGCCGGCGATGTTAGGATCGCGCCCATAGCGCCGTTCCCAGAACTCCCCGCTGATCACCACAACCTTGGGGCCGTTGGGAAGACAGTCTTCGCGCGTGAAAGCGCGGCCCAGCGAAGGCGCTACTCCGAGCGCGCGAAAAACTCCATCGCTGACCAGTGCCCCCGAAACGCGCTCCGCCGCGCCCTGCCCGAGGATCGACATCTCCCCGGTATCATAGACCCCGAGTTCCTCGAGCAACCGCATGCGCGCCCGGAAATCGACGTAATTGGGAAAGGACACGGTCCCTTTCTCGTTCGGATCTTTGTGGCTGTACTCTTCTACTGCCACCACGCGGTCCGGCTGAGGGTAGGGCAGCGGGCGCAAGAGCAGCCCGTTCGCCGGTGGAACCGATGCCCAGGGCCAGTATCCCGACGGCGGCCGCCGTGACCGCGCCATCCTTGCGCAAAATGCGCATCGCGTAACGGAGATCTTGCAGGATCATGAGTAGGTGCTCCTTGGGGGCTTCGTTGAGAATTCCAAAAATCGCTTCCGCCCAGACTAGCGCCACAGCCGCCGCCGAACGCGCCTCGCGGCAGCGGTCCGCAAACGCCAGGCAGAGTTCTCGCCCATATTCGTTGCGGAAAGCTGACGGATACGCGAGCAAAAAGCCGCGGTACAGGCGGAGAACCCCGGCTTCCCATGTGCGGACCTGCGCCACGATCTCAAACCCTCTTGGGCGCCAGGCCGGTCGACCGGGCGTCGGACAGCAGCTTTTCCAACTGCCGGGCTTCTTCCATGGCGGCGCGCCGGCCAGCCTTGGTGAGGCGGTAATAACGGCGGCGTTCGTCGTCGTGGGTGGGGTCGGGGCGCTCTTCCAACTCCTCGATATAACCTTCGTCGAGCAGGCGCTTGATGGCGCTATATAGGGTGCTGGGGCTCAGGCGCACCTCGCCGCCGGTGCGCTCGCCGACCTCCTGCATGATGGAGTATCCGTGCCGGTCGCAATCGGCCAGAGCAACCAGGATGTGAAAGGTGTCCCTGGAAAGGGTAAAGGGCCGCATGCGCTAACTATAGCATATTTCGCTATAGCAGATTAAGGAATACTGACGCGGCCACGTGGTAGTTTGACATATCGGCCCGGAAGAGCCACGATCAAATAAGCGTGACAATCGATGAACGGCTGGAAAAACTGGCGGAGCGCCACGAAGCCCTGACGCAGAGCCTGGAGTTGCTCGTGCATCGCCAGGCTGACGCGGAGGAGCGGCAAATTGCAGCGGAGGAGCGGCACGAGCGCGAAATGGCCGATATTCGACGGGAGGCCGTCACCATGCGTACCGATCTGCGGCGGGCCTTCGCCATGGGTGTACGTGAGGCGCGCACCGAGCGGAGCCGCCGGCGGGAACTGGACGAGAAAATCGGCCAGGTCGCGGCGGCGCAACTGATCACCGAAGAAAAGGTGCAAGCCCTCTCCGGCAAAATGGACGCCTTCATCGACTCCATGCGCCGCGGCGGGAACGGGAACCCGCAGAATCCGCTCCCCTGATCGGGCAGGCAGGGCGCGCCTGCACCTTCGCCAACAAGGAAGCGAAACCGCGACGGCCCCGGTGTCGTCTCTGCCTTTGTTCGATATGCATGGCAATTGTGCCACGGGTCCGGGATTGCGCTTTCTGGCGCCATTCTTCCTGGCCGCGGCGGCGGGCGCGCCGATCTTCCCGCAGGACACGCCGGAGGTTCGCGCCGAGCTTTCGCTCGCCGGCGCCGGCGCGCTCTATCGCATGGACGAGCCGATCGTACTACGGCTCTCGTTCTCGGGAACTCCCCATCGGTATACGGTCAGCACGGCCGTTACACAGACTCCGCGGCCCGACGAAGTCGTTATCACACCCAGCGCCGGCGTTACGAGCATTTATCCCGACTCTTACTTACCGGATTACGCCGTGATGGCGGAGCTGACGGAGCAGCCGGTCGAGATCCGGGTCACGTTGAATGACTGGTTCCGATTCGACAAACCCGGCCACTACACTGTCGAGATCCACACCTCGCGGGTGTCATCGGGGACGAAGCTGGATACGTTGTCGCGCGGCGGCGAACTCGTCACCAACCCCGTGAGCTTCGACATTGTCGCCACCACTCCCGAAGAAGACGCGGCGGAGGCGGCACGGCTCGCATTCACGATAGACTCGACGCCGGACGGGCCGCAACGGCGCGAAGCTCTGCACCGCTTGTCTTATCTGGACGGCGATGCGGCGGCGCGCGAGAAAGTCCGGCTTTATTTGCATCCCAGCGCCGATTCGCCGTTTGCCGTGATCGATTCATCCTTGCTGCTGTCCTGCCGCAACCATCGATTGGTGCTCGATTTGCTGGAACAGGAATTTCGCGGTCCAAACGCCGAAGTCCGCGCCGCGCTGATCGGCACGATGACGGCGCTGCACGATCCAAAGGATAAAGCCGAAGAGGGCGAAGTCCGCGCAGCGTATCTGCGCGAGTTATTCGCAACTCTGGCGGCGCGTCCGGCAGCCGCCCGCGTGGCCGCCGCGCAGACGCTGCTGCTGGCTGCGCCGGGAAGTATCAATCCGGAAATGGAGCAGGCCGCCTATGCCGCTCTGCGGAGCAGCTTTGCAGCGGTCGACCTCGACGACCTGGAAACCGTGTTGCGGCTTTTCTGGCCGAAGTTGAAGGATCCGTCGCTGGCCCCAGCGCTCGAAGCGTTGCTGGAGAATCCCCGCGTGGAGGAGGGCGTAAACTCCGGCCTGCGCCAGGCGCTGATCTCGGCGCTGCTGGATGTAGCCCCGGAGCGCGCCAAGCCGCATGTGCTTGCCGAGATCCGGAGCGCCGATTCCCTGGTCGGCGCCGATGTCCTGGTCCGCTTGCCCGACGCGCAGTTGCCCGACCTGGATCAGCCGCTGCTTTCCCTGATTCGCAGCATGGCCCCGCTGAAACAACCCGGCGAAAGTCTGCGGCTGGAGATCAAGACCCAACTGGCGGCCCGCTATGCCTCACCCGCGATCGCGCCCGATCTGATGAAAATCTACGAAGCTTGCTCGTCCAAATGGCAGCCGGAAGGGCGCGCGAATCTTCTGGCATACTTCGCCCGATGGCAGGGCAGCCGCGCGATTCCCATGATCGAGCGCGAGATCGCCAACGTCACGCAATCGAACGGCACAGATCAGTTTCTGCTCCATCCGCTGGCGCGCGCCTACTACTCGCCAGCCGTAGCGGGCATCCTGAAGCGCAGGCTGAATAGCACGGACCTCAAGGCTGCCGCCACCGCAGCCTATGTTCTGTCGCAATTCGCGGAGGCTGGCGATATAGAGCTGCTGCGTGCCAGGCTGGACCGGTTGGACGACGAGTCCGATGCGGCCGGCGGCGAACCGCTGCGGCGGGAACTGGTGATGGGCTTAGCGGTCATGCGCCGGCGGTTCCCGGATCCCGACAGCGTCACTCCGCAATGAATGCCGCGCGCCTACACCAGTTGTTCCATCAGGCCGATCAAGTAGTCCACGTCGCACGGCCCCGACCGGTAGGTTCGGGCGTCGAAGAACCGCCACAAGTTGCGCAACTTCTCCAGCGTATAAAAAACCAACTGCTCTTCGATCAATTC
>JBEKUO010000595.1:0-4877 GCA_049514955.1 Bryobacteraceae bacterium
CCTCCAACTTGAATCCATGATCATGGTCGAGCGCCGTGACGACCAAGCGAACATGGTCGCCCTGCTTGACCTTGATCGCGCTCGGATCGAATTCGTACTTCTTGGCGCTGACCTTGATCTCGTTTGGGGTTGTTTGCGCGGTAGCTTGCAAAGAGGCAGTAGCTAACACCACCAAACCAGCGAAAACGATTCTAATTGTCTTCATTTCTTTCTCCATCTAAAACGGTATCACCAGAGAAGCTCGAAACCATAGCCGGTGCCTGCGGAGGAAAACGGGCACCGCTCCTGCCGCATGCGCGAGAGGCCAATCTCCGCGGGGGAGGCAGCTCCCACCGAGATGAAGCCGCCATGTACCGGCATTCGAGTCCAGTTCAGAAACCATTTGGTCAGCGGCAGAAAGCAGTACGCCAGCGGTGCCGCTCCAGATCCAAATTATTATCGCGCGGCGCGCAACGTGCGCAAGGGCGGGGTCGGATCGGCCGCCTGGGCGTCCTGAAAAGCGATGCAGCGACCAGCAAAGCACGAAATCGCAGGCGCCATGCCGGAACGGGAGCCGGAGCATCACATTTTGATCGCTCGCTCTGCGAACTGCGGAGCCGCTTCTCCCGCGATGCCGGCGACTGTGGTGTGGCCGTTAGACGCTGTGAACTAGGCTGGTTGCGGAAGGCGCCTCCTGCCGGGCCTGATCTCTGGTAAACCTGAAAAGCAGAGGATCTTCCCATGCCGACTCGGAAGCCGAAGCCAGCATCCAAACCAGTCAAGAAGCCTGCACGGCGCTCAAAGCCCTCCGTCAAGCCATCGAAAACGGCGAAACCCGCTCTACGGAAGAAGTCTCCCGCCAGGAAAGCCGCGGCGGCGAAGCCCAAAGATGCCAAAAAAATCCAGCCCCTCGACGTCTCGGCTTTTCCACCCGAATCCATCACCGTGCTCGAAAAGTGGCTCTGCCTCGCCTGCGTATCGGAAGTCTTCACGCGCCACCTGGAACTCGCCGCCCGAACCGCGTACCTCGAAATCAAGCGATACACACCCACAATACCCGAACTCTACGCCCCCACCTTGGCGAGGCCCTGGTTTCTCAAGGAGCCTACTCAGAAATCTTGTCCTTACTGCGGATCGGCTCCAAAATGGCACACGCATCTCCACGTCTATCGCATCGAAAGCGGCAAAGCGACGGATGCCTTGCGCCGTGAGTTACTCAAATCCTTGCCCCAATCGGAAAACCAGTTCGCGGTCCTCGAAGAAAAAGCCACCCAGCAGGAAGCGTTCTTCGAATGGCTGGAGAAAGTCAGTAAAGATCTCGATCTCGACGACCCCGTCTGGCTTCGCGAGGTCTCGCGCCACTATCTGAGTCGCAAGGAACCTAAAATCGATTGGCCGGCGCAGTTTGCCCAAGTCCACTCCATCCGCCGTTCGCGCCGCCTGGAGGAAGGTTGGGAAGTCGACAATGGCCGCCTCTTTCTGGCGCGGACCCTGTTTGACGAGCTTCTTCTGGTCCAGTATCTCGTCAGCCGGTCTCACCGGGCCGGCGGACTGACCCTCGAAGGACGCTACACGCTTGCCGAACTCTTTGCCCGGCTCCGCAATGCCGGATATTTGCGCGCCGTCGGCATCCAGGCGCAAAATCCAGCCGACGCCCTCGAACAGCTCGTCGCCTATCTCGGCGGCGGCGAGTCTCCGATAAAGTTCTACCATATCGTCGACCGGCGTGACTTTCTGGAAAAGGTAAAGAACCTTAAACTGGCGATGGCTCCAAAATCGAGAGCACGTTAATGGCAGGCTCAGCGGATCGCGGCTGCGCACTCGCAGAGCCAGCGGAACTGTGGGCACACAAAGCGACATTATGCGATACCCACGGCGGGCCTGCAAAACGCGCTCTTTGCGTTACTGCGGCCAGAGGTGGCCCGCGCGCACATGCTCGATCCACGCGGCGGAAATTCCACGAGTCGAAGCTGGTGCCGCCACAGGGGGCCGGCGTCAGACGGCGGGGGACTTAGCAGTTACGGCTATGCCGGATTTAGCCCGAGGCCGTGCCTTCGGCGGGCGCGAAGAACACAATTAGGATCAGGTCTTCGGCAATGTCGTGGAAGCGGTGTTCCGCTCTTGCAGGCACATAAACGAGGCTGCCGGTGCGAACCGCTTGGTCTTCATCCCCTACCCGGATCAAGGCACGTCCGGCGGCGACGTAATAGACTTCGTCCTCCATGTGCGGCTGCTGTCTATCTTCCTTACCCGCACGTAATGAGTAGACAGCGACGCTAAGGGAAGGAGCCCGCAGGAACTCCAGGTAGGACCATCCGAGCCCGGCTCGGCGGCGCTCGATTTCGTCCAGTTGAAACAAATCCATGCTTGAGTGTAACAACCTAATTGAGTTATTTGAAGTATGGCAATTTGGCTTGGGCTGGCTAAATTGCGGGAGCATCCGATGCGGCTCCGTAGGATCTCGGGGCACATTGGCTGGATCGTCTGCCGGAAAACAACCCGTGAGTGCGGCCTCGCCGGTGTGTGAACTGGCCACGATAGCGGCATGACTAATCTTCCGAATCGTGCAGGAGAGCCGCAAGATCATCGGCCTCGTAATACGGCTCCCTGCTCGTCTCCTTGTCGAACAGGCCCCAGCCGGAGCATCCCGGCGGATGAGCCAGCGCCGGCGGGGGATCGCGTTCATAAAAGAATCCCACTCGCCGTGGCATACGAGAACTAGCTGGTGAGGACGGTTTTCGAGGACAGGTTTTGGGGAGCCGTGAAGGGTGGGGAGACAGTTTTTCAACCAACTCTCGAGTTGTCATCTTCTGACGAACCAATAGCTTTCTGAAGGGGATTCGGCATGGCACATGTTCAAGGGATCGAAGGTGGTATTGGCTATTGGGGATCAGGGCATTGGCGTATGGGGCGTGAATAGTGGCACAGGCATCGGTGTCTCCGGCGATGGCCCATCCCAAAGCGCTGGCGAGTCAGGGGAAAGATGGCATTCGAGAGCGCGGTTATACTGGACGGGCTGAACGCCATCGAGAAACTGCCGGCGGGGAAAGCGTGGAGTAAAAGGAGTATTGGACGATCTGGATGGAGAACAAATAACAAGTATGTCGGCGCGCCCTGACGCTCCGGATCGCGTAAAATCGTGTGAGACGCTGTCGTGTCAGACGCGCTGTTAAAACGGGGATTGGAGACCGGCCGATGAAGGAGTGCGTTTGGTATTTTTGTCTTGCAGCAGTCGCACAGGCGCAAACCGGTTATTTGACATATGCTACCGGCATAGCTCCCAGCGGCGTCACAGCGGCGGACCTGAATGGCGATGGCAGGCCCGACCTGGTGATCGCGAATGCCGGCTCCGATTCGCTGACGATCCTGCTAAACGACACAACGGGCGGCTTCACCACACTGGCACCGTTTAGCCTGGGACAAACCACTTCCACGATCGCCGCGGACCTGAACGGCGATGGGAAAATCGATCTGGTCGTCATCACCCCCGGCCTTGGATTGCCAGGCGTTGGACTGGTAGTCCTGCTCGGCAACGGCGACGGCACGTTTCAGTCACCTCTGCCCGTTTCCGGCTGTGCGGAGGCAACCGGAGTCCAGGTGGCCGACCTGAATGGCGACAGTGTTCCGGATCTGGCAGTCACCTGCCTGATCGCCAGTGGTTTCGGGATCCCAACCGGCGCCTATCTCCTCACCCTGCCAGGAAACGGCGACGGTACGTTCGGCGCCGCAACCCAGTTCTCGTTGGGACCAACTCCGTGGGCGGTGCTCGCGATCGCCGATTTCAACCAGGACGGCAAGCCGGACGTCGCGGTTGCTACCGAGGGCACACTGACAGTCTTTCTGAACGACGGAAAGGCCAATTTCAAACCGATCGCCTCCGTTGGCGAGCCGTGGAACTATGCGCCAGCGATCGCCGCGGGCGACTTCAACGGCGACGGCCTGGTCGATTTGGCGGTTTCGGGCCAGTCGGCGGCTAACCTCCAACTTGGAATCGTCGCGGTTTTGCTCGGCAAGGGCAACGGAACCTTTCAAGCCGCGCCCAGTCTGCAAACAAACGGATACGGCCAGCTCATCGCCGTGGATCTGAATGGCGATGGCCACGTGGATCTGGCCGAGGGACTCGACACGCTGGTGTTCTATGCCGGCCGCGGAGACGGAACGTTTGAAACCGGCTTCCCATTTGGCGGTTCCGGAAGTATTGGCAGCAGCCTGGCGCTCGCCGATTTCACGGGCAGCGGGGTGATGGGCTTTGCCGGCACTAACGTTCTCGTAACGCCCTCAGGCGAAACCAATGGGAACATCGTCATCTTGCCGCGCGCCGTCTGGCCGTCGCTGACAGTCGCGAATGTTTCCGCTGCGGGCTTTGGGCTAGGTCCGCTGGCCCCCGGCAGCATCGCGACCGCTTTCGGCTCCAACCTGGCGGCTGGATCCGCAACTGCAACCGGTACGCCGCCGGTTTCGCTCGGCGGTACCACGGTCTCGGTGACCGACTCCGCGGGTGCAACTCGCGCGGCGCAACTTGACTACGTCTCGCCAGCACAGGTGAACTATCTGATCCCGTCCGATACGGCGCCCGGCTTGGCAACTGTCGATATCAACGCCAGCGGCCATGTGGCGGCGACTGGCCAGATCCAGGTCATACCAGTGGCTCCGGCTCTGTTCACTGTAAACTCGGACAATCTGGCTGCGGCAAATGTGCTGCGCATAAGCCAGAACGGGGATCGGACTTTCGAATCGATCTATCAAACCAATCAGAACGGCGGCATCACGGCCATCCCAATCGACCTTGGCGCGCCAACCGACAGTGTATACGTGAGCCTCTATGGAACCGGGATCCGGAATCTTTCCAGTCTGAGCGCGGTATCCGCCACTATCAACTGGGAATTTAGCGCGCCTGT
>JBEKUO010000596.1:0-4875 GCA_049514955.1 Bryobacteraceae bacterium
CGGAGCGCGGGTTCGGAGACTACCGAAGGTTCATCAAGCTGGCCGAGTCTAATCCGGAAGACATACGCTCCATCGAGGCAGCCGAGCGCTTCGAAAGGCTGGATCTGGCCCTCCAACGTTACCCCAGCCTGAAACCGTTAATGGCCATGGATGCCGAAGTAACGCACTATCTTGCGGTTCACAAAATCCAGCACGAGAGGCTACGCAACCAGACAGCCGTGGGTATTCCACGAGCGAAGTTCGGATTGTTGCGCGCGACCCGGCTGGCAGTCTTCGGAAGGGCCAAGCCGGCTTTGTTCCAGGAGCGCGTTCACGGAATGTCGCTCTGGGACATGTACGATTTCGACGCCCTCAGGGTCAAACCACAATGGCACAGGTGCCTCTCCGTGATTTCCGCCCAGTTGTCGAACCTGCTGGACTCCGGCTTGTTGAATCACGTCGACTGGAATATCCAGAACTTCGTTTTTGACGAAAGCGACGAACGGCTCTACTATGTCGACCTCAAACCCACCGCGTTCGTAGCCAGGCAGAGTAATGAGCTCAACCTCAAAGGCATTCGGGACTATTTCATCGTATGATAAAGCATCTCGCATGCCGAGCCGAACAGTCGAGCGGTTGTGTCTGACGTTTCTGGCAATTGCGCTCGGCTACAGCATTTTCCAATACGGCGGCGTGGTTCTCGCCGATTGGAACGTCTGCCTGCTGCTAGTCGGCCTCGCGGCGGTAGTGTATCGGCCTCGCGCTGCCGCCTCCGATCCCGCCGGCTTCAACGATCCGTGGCGGTGGGCAGTGCTGCTGGTGCCCGGCTACGTCGCTCTGCAACTCCTGCCGGCGCCTATGTTCCTGCTGCGGATTCTGTCCCCAGCCCGGGCACGGATTCTCGACAGTCTGGGGTACCTTATGCAGCCGGTCAGGTTCGCATCCCTCAGTGTAACTCCAGCCACGACCGCCGCCCATCTCTTCAGGATCGTCTGCTACACACTTACTTTCCTGATTATCCGCGACGTCGCGCGGCGGTCATGGGAGCGGCGGCCTTGGTTGCCGGCGATTCCTCTCATCGGCTTTGCCGCCATCGAAGCCGGATGGGGTCTCTTGCAGAATGCGCGCGGGGAAGAGGTACAAGGAACCTACGTCAGCAGGAATCACTTCGCCGGTCTCCTTGAGATGGCGTTGCCCCTCGCCGTCGCGTACGGAATCGCCCTATACCGGTACGGGCACGCGCGCCGTGCTCCGGCGGCCTCACGCTTCGTCAAAGCCGGTGCGCTCCTGGCGATCGCGGTGCTGATTTTCGGCGGGCTGCTCTATTCGCTATCGAAAATGGGTTTTGTGGCCGGCCTTGGCGGACTGTTTGTAATGGCGGCTCTGGCTGTCACAACCAGACTCCGCACCTGGCAAAAGTGGCTCGCCCTGGCCTCAATGGCCGCGTTTGTCGTCTTTGTCTTTTTGTTCCTGCCGCCCGACGAATTGGTCGGAAGGTTCGGAGGCCTCTCCTCCAATGATTCCAGCGAAGGACGCTGGCCCGTATGGCTTGACACGCTCCGTCTGATTGCCGCATATCCGGCCTTCGGTTGCGGCTTAGGTACTTATGAAACCGCTTTTCTAAAGTATCAGACGAGCGTAGTCGACCGTGTCTTTACTTTCGCCCACAACGATTATCTTCAACTGACTGCCGAGCTCGGCGCGACCGGCTTCTTGCTCTTGTGCGCCGTAGCTCTGCCTGTCTTCACGAGAGCTTTCCGTGCCGCGACGCAAGCTCGTGATACGCACACCCGATATCTCGGGTTGGGATGCGCCGGCGCCTTCGCCGCGATCGGTCTTCACAGCCTTGCGGATTTCAACCTGTATATTCCGGCTAACGCCTTGGCCCTCGCCTGGATTTCGGGAATCGCCGCCAGTTTGCCCTTGCCTTTGGACACAGCCGGCCGTGACACGCGCCGCCCGCTCTTTACGACACTTGCGCTCGCCCTAGGCTGTCTGCTGATCGCCTATGCGTCAACCTGGATTCTGTTTGAGAGTGAGTTCCGAAGCGATTTGCAAGCCGAGAGTATATTCTGCAACTTTGGCATCTGCGACACGGATGCCGTCGTGACCCGCCAGGCCCTCGACCACGGTGGCAAAGTTGCCGACGTGTCCCCTCCTGTACTGCTGACGGCCCTGCGCAGAGATCCAAATGAGCCAAATCGGTGGTGCGACGCTGGGGCAGCCATGTTGAAGGCGGGCCAGTTCGCAGCGGCTGAGTATTGCTTCTCAGAGGCAGTCGCGCTAGGCCCAGACATCCCACCGATTTTGATGAGGGCTGGTGACTTTTACTACAGCCTTCGACGCACTGAGCGGTCGCTTGAGCAAAGGTCGCGCATACTAGAAGAAACAGATGCCTACGACGCCGGGATATTCGATTGGTACACGGACAAAAAGATACCGGTGAGCGAGATCCTGGCACACGGGCTGCCTTCAGGCCGGCGAGCTGCCGAGGCCTATCTACGCTACTTGATAAACGGCGACCATGTGACCGAAGGCGTCGAGGTTTGGAATTGGACTTTCTCACACGGTTACGCGGATGACCGCCTGGCGCGCGACTACGTCAACTATCTGGCCGGCAATCAGAAGTATGAGGACGCCGCGCAGTCCTGGGCACGCTTTCTCGGTGTCCGCCGCGACGGCTATCTGGAATCGAACTGGGTCTTTAACGGTGACTTCGAATTCGAGCTTTCCAGGTTAGCTCTTGACTGGCGAATCGACGAGCGCGATGACGTCGAGGTCGCGCGGGATGCCAGCGTCGCTCACACGGGTTCGCATTCCCTGCGCATCCGATTCGAGAGCAAGGGCAACGTCAACTACAATCAGGTTGGTCAGACAGCGTTTGTGGCGCCTGGCCGATACCGCTTTGAGGCCTACATCCGGACTCAAGAGATCACCACTGACCATGGGATTAGCTTCCATATCTTCGACCCCGAAGGCCCCAATCGCGTCGATGTGTCTACCGAACGGCTCACGGGAACGAATGACTGGACAAGAATCGAACGAATTATCCTGGTTCCCCTTCAAACCAAGGTCATCCAGATCCAGGTAACTCGCCAACCATCGCTGAAGTTCGACAATAATATCGGCGGTACGGCCTGGATCGATAGCGTCAAGCTCTCACCGGTCGACAAACCGGGCCCCGCCTAAGCCCCCTGGGTCGAGAACCGAGGTCGCGCGGCGGCGGCGGCGAATTGCTAACATATTGTTTAGACGATGACCGGCCGGCTCCATATCGCTTTCTAACCGATGTATAACATCGCCAGCAAGCTGCTAGCCCCCCTCTTCGATCCCTTCACGCTCGCGATCCTGCTGGCCGTCGCGTCGCTTCTGACCTGGAGCCGCAGACGGCTGGCGCTGCGATTCCTGCTCGCCTCGATTCTCCTTCTGCTGGTCTTCTCAATTTCATTCGTCCCGAACCTGCTGGTTCGCTCCTTGGAGGAGCAGTACAGGGATGCCGGAGTGGACGTCCCTCCGGCGCAGGCCATCGTGGTCCTGGGTGGAGCGCTGCGCATGCCTTCTGGCCGGCACGGCCTAACCGCGCTGATCGATCCCACCGACCGCCTCTTAGAGGCTTTTCGCCTCTTCCGCTCGGGTAAGGCGCCACTGATATTTTGCAGTGGCGGAAACAATCCGATCGGAAGCCCCGCGAGCCAGCTTCCGGAGGCCACCTGGATGGCCCGCCTGCTCGAGGAATGGAGCATTCCCTCCACGGCGATCCAAGTGGAAAAAGGCTCCATCAACACCCGCGAGAACGCTTTGTTGAGTTACCAGGCGCTGGCGCCTCGCGGCATCCGCCGTATCATTCTGGTGACCTCGGCGATGCATTTGAAGCGCGCGGCGGGAGCCTTTCGCAAGGTGGGGTTCGAGGTCCTCGCCGTTCCTGCCGACTTCCGCACCGGTTGGGCGGAACAGCCTCTGCTGTTCCGCTTGTTACCCAAACCAGACAACCTACGCTTCTCCGAGGAAGCCTTGCGCGAGTGGCTCGGCATTCTTGTCTACCGTCTGCGGGGATGGATGTGACACTTGTTTTACTTCCGGTGACATGCGAACAGTTCACTCGACCGGCGCTCACCCCGGGCGCAAGTGCCTGTGCGCGGAACGCGGTTGCTAAAATGATTTGCTTATGACGGGTGCTTTGCTTCTGGTGCGCCTGCTGTTGTCCGCGACCTTCGCCCTGGCAGGCATTACCAAGCTGGCCGACCCTGCGGGAACGCGAAAGTCGATCGTCGATTTCGGAGCGCCCGCATTTCTGGCGCTGCCACTCGCCCTGCTTCTGCCGTGGGTCGAGCTGGCATGTGCCGTGGCCCTGATCCCCGCCGCCTCGGCCTGGTGGGGTGCGGCCGGAACATTGGCGCTGCTTCTTTTGTTCATCGCCGGTGTCGGCATCAGCCTGGTTCGCGGACGCCGGCCCGATTGCCATTGTTTCGGCCAATTGTACTCATCGCCCATCGGCTGGCGAACACTCGCTCGCAATGCAGTCTTTTCCGGTATGGCCGTCTTGATCCTATCGCAGGGACGCAAGAACTCAGCGGTGAGCTACGTGGACTGGCTCGGCGCCATGAGCCGTTTCGACGCCGCTGTCCTGGCATTCACGCTTGTCATTGCCATCCTGGCCGCATTCGGGATCTGGTCTCTTTTCCACCTGCTGCGTCAGAACGGACGCCTGCTGTTACGTTTGGAAGCGGTCGAGGCCAAGCTCGGCATCACCGCGCCCGCGCCGGCAGCGCCAGGCTTGCCGGTGGACAGTCCCGCGCCTTCCTTCAGCCTGGCGCGGCTGGACGGAGCGATGGTGACTCTCGAGGAACTGCGCGAGGGAGGCAATGCCCTCCTGCTCCTGTTCGTCGAGCCGGGGTG
>JBEKUO010000597.1:0-4853 GCA_049514955.1 Bryobacteraceae bacterium
CGCCGCGCGGCGGCCGAGGCCGGCATTCCGGTCCTGGCGCCCACCACGGAGGGCTCCGGTGGCGCGCCAGAACCCGGCCCGGACGACATCGCGCTCGTCTTGCACACCAGCGGCAGCACGGGGCGCCCCAAGCGTGTGCCGTTGCGCCATCGCAATCTGGCTGCATCCGCGCGCAACATCGCCGACACCTACGCGCTCGGCCCAGGCGACGTTTCTCTCTGCCTCATGCCGCTTTTTCACGTGCATGGCTTGATGGCTTCGACAATGGCGACGCTGCTCACCGGCGGAACGTTGGTGGTGCCGGCGCGCTTCAATCCGCTTTCGTTCTGGCGCACGGTGCGCGACTACGGCGTTACCTGGTATTCGGCGGTGCCGTCGATTCACCAGCTCATCCTGACGCGCAGGAGCGGCGGTCCGGAACATTTGCGCTTTGTGCGCTCGTGCAGCGCCGCGCTCACGCCGGACCTGATGCGCCGCATGGAAGACTACTTCGCGGCTCCCGTGCTGGAAGCTTATGGGATGACCGAAGCGTCCCACCAGATGGCGTCTAATCCCCTGCCGCCCGCCGCGCGTAAAGCTGGATCGGTCGGCCCCGGAACTGGTGTGCGCATCAGCATTCGTGACGAAGGTGGCCGGGAGTTGCCCGGCGGGCAGGCGGGTGAGGTTTGTATCGATGGCCCCGGCGTCATACGCGAGTATGAAAACAATCCGCAAGCCACCGCCAGCGCATTCTTCGGCGACTGGTTCCGCACCGGCGATCAGGGCATCCTGGACGAAGACGGCTATCTGCGCTTGACCGGCCGCATCAAGGAACTGATCAACCGGGGTGGTGAGAAGATCGCCCCGCGCGAAATCGACGAGCTGCTGCTCACGCATCCCGCCGTGGCCGAGGCCGTCTGCTTCGGCGTGCCGCATCCCACCTGGGGCGAAGAGGTGGAAGCCGCGGTGGTGCTGCGTCCCGAGATTCCGGCGGACGAAGCCGAGGTGATCCGGTTCTGCCGCGACCGCCTGGCGGATTTCAAGTGTCCCAAGAAGATCCACATCGTCGCTACGATTCCACGCACCGCGACCGGCAAGATCCAGCGGATGAATGTGGCCGCCGCGCTGGTGGGGCATGCCAAATGAGTGGAGCCGCGCAAGTATTACTCTGCTACAAAATGTTCTTGGCCATTCTTGTGGGGTGGACAATCCTGCCGGCAGCCGTTTTCCGGGCCACACTTTCGGGTGCAGCACGACTCCTTGTATTCGGCCATCGCCTGAAAGCCGGCGGCAGAGGGACGAAGTCCCGATACCGGCGAACTGAAGCTCGGCGGTTGGCAGGCGAAAGCGCCTGCCCCACGCGGGCCAGCAAATGTAGAAACTCCAGTCGCCGTCCGAAGGCAGGCGGCAGCCAGAATTGGCTGCCCCACTTTTTTGACCCAGGAATGCTCATGAACGGAGCTGCGCGGTGAAGTTCGTCATCGCTGGGGCCGGAGCCGTGGGAGCATATCTAGGCGCCGCAATGGCGCGGGCCGGACTGGATGTCACGCTATTCGCGCGCGGCGCCCAACTGCGTGCCATCGCGGAGCGCGGCGTGCGCGTCGTCAGTCCGGAAGGCGATTTCGAAGCGCGGCCGAAAGCCACCGGCGATCTCGAATCCATCGGTCCCGCCGATGTGGTGTTTCTGGCAGTGAAGGCGCACAGCCTGCCGGATCTGGCGCCGCGCTTGCCCCCACTGCTCGGCGCCGACACGAGCGTAGTCAGCTTGCAGAACGGCGTGCCCTGGTGGTTCACCCATTTGGAGCGCGTGGACCCAGGAGGCTCAATCGCAGCGGCCATCGAAGCGCGCCGCGTCATCGGCTCGCTGGTCTATTTCGCCACGGAGGTTGCGGAGCCCGGCGTGGTGCGCCACATCGAAGGCCGCCGCATCTCCATAGGCGAGCCCGATGGCATACGGTCCGCACGGTGCCGCGCCATCGCCGAAGCCCTCATTGCCGCGGGTCTGCGCTGTCCTGTCACGACCCACATACGCGAGGAGATCTGGGTCAAGATCCTGGGCAACGTGGCCTTCAATCCCATTAGCGCGCTTACCGGCGCCACGCTCGCCGGCATGGTCGCGGACCCGGACGTGGCGGCGCTGGTCCGCGCGATCATGGCCGAGGCCGAATGCGTGGCCGCACGCCTGGGAATAAAACTGCCGGTAACCATCGAGCAGCGCATGGCCGGCGCGGCCAAAGTCGGCGCGCACAAGACCTCCATGCTGCAGGATCTCGAAGCCGGCCGGCCGCTCGAATTGGAAGCCCTGGTGGGCGCAGTGCTGGAGCTCGGCGAGCGCCTGGGCGTCGCCATGCCCGCGACGCGCGCCGTTTATGCCTGCACCAAATTGCGCGCGGCCACGCGGTAAAAGCCCGTCGACGACGGCCTCGCGATAAGATAGGTCTTCGTCTTTTTGAAAGGAGCGCGCCATGCACTGGGTCTCTCAACGTTCGGAAAGTGTTCAGCAGCTAGTCGGTTGGCAGGCGAAAGCGCCTGCCCCACTGCTCATAGCCTTCATCCTCAGCGCTTCGCTGTGCTTTGCCGAAACGGCGAAGCCGCTTTTACAGCGGCCCACGCTGAACAAGACCGAGATCGTCTTCTCCTATGCGGGCGATCTCTGGCGCGTGAGCCGCGATGGCGGCGATGCCGTGCGCCTCACCACCGGCGCGGGAATTGAAACCAGTCCGCTGTTTTCGCCGGATGGCACCGAGATCGCTTTTCAAGGCGAATACGACGGCAACGTGGATGTCTTCGTGATGCCGGCCGAGGGCGGCGTCCCGCGGCGCCTCACCTGGCATCCCGGCGCCGACATCCCGGTCGCCTGGTCACCGGATGGCAAGCAGATCCTGTTCCGATCGCCGCGCGACAGCTACTCCCGGTTCACGTGCCTGTATACGGTGCCCGCGGCCGGCGGCTTTCCCAGGAAGGTCGAGTTGCCTATGGCCTATACCGGATCGTTCTCGCCCGACGGAACGCGCCTTGCCTACATGCCGATTTCGCCCGCATTCGAAGCCTGGAAGCACTATCGCGGCGGCCGCACTACGCCTATCTGGATCGCGAACCTGGCCGACTCCCGCATAGAGAAACTGCCCCGCGAAAATTCCAACGACTTCAACCCGATGTGGGTTGGCGACCGCATCTATTTCCTCTCGGACCGCAACGGTTCTATGACGCTGTTTGCCTTCGACGCAGGCACTCACAAGGTGACACAATTGATCCATAACGATGGGCTCGACATCAAATCCGCGTCCGCCGGCCCAGGCGCGATTGTCTACGAGCAGTTCGGCGCCATCTACCTCTATGACCTGAAATCCGGCAAGACCAAGGCGGTGGAGATACGGGTGAGCGGCGATCTTCCATCCGTGCGCGCGTCGCTCGAGAAAGTGGCCGATCGCATCACCTCCGCGGACCTTTCGCCCACCGGCGTGCGCGCCGTTTTCGAAGCGCGCGGCGAGATCCTGACCGTGCCCGCCGAAAAGGGCGACATACGCAACCTGACCAATACGCCAGGGGTTGCGGAACGCTCTCCGTCCTGGTCGCCCGACGGGAAGCAGATCGCTTATTTCTCCGACGAATCCGGCGAATACCAGTTGCACCTGCGCGCACAGCACGGCATGGGGGAAACGCGCAAGATCGACCTGGGCAAGCCGCCGGCTTTCTACTACTCGCCAACATGGTCTCCGGATAGCAAAAAGATCGCCTACACCGACAACCGCCTGAAGCTCTGGTATATCGACCTCGACAAGCAAACGCCAGTTCGCGTGGACGAGGACACTTACCAGTCTCCCAGCTTCGATATGAACCCAGCCTGGTCGCCGGACAGCAAATGGATCGCGTACACCAAGCTGCTCAAGAATCATCTGCGCGCCGTCTATCTGTACTCCGTGGAGACCGCCCAAACTCACCAGGTCTCCGACGGTATGAGCGACGCCGAATATGCGGTGTTCGATAAGAACGGCAAGTATCTGTACTTCACCGCCAGCACGAACACAGGCTTAACTACGGCGTGGCTGGATATGTCCAGCATCGGCCGCCAGGTTTCGCGGCACGTGTACGTGACCGTGCTCAGCAAGGAGGAAGCTTCGCCGCTCGCGCCTGAGAGCGACGAGGAAAAGGGGGAAGAGGCCAAGAAGGACGACACTAAGAAAGACGACGCCAAAGACGGCGATAAGAAGGACGCCGATAAAGACAAGGACAAAGATAAAGATAAAGATAAAGACAAAGATAAAGACAAAGATAAAGACAAGGAGAAAGAGCCGGTGAAGGTGCGCGTCGATCTGGAGAATATCGGCCAGCGTATACTGGCGCTTCCCATCCCCGCGCGCAACTATTCGGGTATGTATGGCGGCAAGACTGGTATCCTGTATCTCCTCGAAGAAGTAGACACACCCGCCGCGCCCGGCGCGCCCTCCCAGCCGGGCCACACGCTGCACAAGTTCGAGCTGAAGACCCGGAAGACTGAGAAGGTGCTCGACGGCGTGCGCGCGTTCGCCGTCTCTTTCAACGGGGAGAAGATGCTCTATTCGCAGGGAGCGCACGGAGAGCAGTGGATCATCACGGCCGCCGGTACAGCGCCCAAGCCGGGTGAAGGCAACCTGAAGCTCGACGGCATGGAAGTGCGCGTCGATCCCGTAGCCGAATGGAAGCAGATCTACCGTGAGATCTGGCGCATCGAGCGCGACTTCTTCTACGATCCGCACTATCACGGCCTGGATCTGACCGCTGCCGCGAAGAAGTACCAGCCCTACCTTGAAGGAGTCACTTCGCGCGCCGATCTGAACTATCTCTTCACCGAGATGCTGGGCGAGCTTACCGTGGGCCATCTGTTTGTGGGCGGC
>JBEKUO010000598.1:0-4852 GCA_049514955.1 Bryobacteraceae bacterium
GAATGCCCGATTCCAGCGGGCTGAAGTGGAAAAGGCCGGCCTGGCGAGCGCCATCGAAGAAGCTTCCGACGCCATCGTGATCACCGATGGCGATGGCGCCATTCAGTACGTCAATGCCGCGTTCACCAGGCTCACGGGCTACCACAACGAGGAAGCCTTAGGCCGGAATCCCCGTATTCTGAAGTCGGGCCTGCAGGATCCCGCATTTTACAAGGAGCTGTGGGAGACGATCCGGGCAGGCAAAGTTTGGCGAGGCGAGCTGACCAACCGGCGCAAGGATGGCACGTTCTACAAGAAGGACATGACGATCACGCCGGTGCGCAGCGCCGGCGGCGGCATCAGCCACTACATCGCGATCAGCCACGATCTGACGGAACGTAGAGCGGCAGAGGAAACGCGGGCTTTTTTGGCGTCGATCGTGGAGTTCTCCGAAGATGCGATCATTGGCGCCACTCCGCAAGGCGTCATTGTGAGCTGGAACCGGGGCGCGGAATCGCTCTACGGCTATTCTCCCGAAGAGGCGGTGGGACAGCCGGTCTCCATGCTCGTGCCGGACGACCGCCAAGTCGACTTGCGGCTGCTCGCGGACAAACTGGAGCGCGGCGAAAGCGTGGGATACTTCGAAAGCGCCGGCATCTCGAAGCAAGGGAAAAGGATCGATGTCTCGATCTGCATGTGCCCGATCAAAGACGCCAGGGGGCAGGTGACGGCCCACGCAGCCATTGTCCGCGACATCACCACGCGTATTCAGGCGCAAGAGGCCACCGCGCTGCTGGCGTCCATCGTGGACTCCGCCAACGACGCCATCTTCGGCACGGCACTGGATGGAGCGGTCGTCAGTTGGAACAAAGGCGCGGAAGTCATGTACGGGTACCGCGCCGACGAGATTCTGGGAAAACCTGTTTCGGCTTTGGCGCCGACCGACCGCCTCCACGAACCCCGCCTGTTAATGGACAGGGTTAGGAAGGGGGAAACGATCTCGCAGTTGGAGACGGTGAGGATGAAGCGTGACGGCAGCATGATGCACGTCTCCTTGACCATATCTCCAATCCGGAATGCCGCCGGGGAGGTGGTGGGCGCCTCCACCGTCGCACGCGACATCGGCGACCGCAAACGAGCCGAGGAGGCCCTCCGGCAAAGCGAGGAGAAGTACCGGTTATTGGCCGCCAATCTCCCCGATGTCGTGTGGGTGGCCGACGCGGACGGCCGCCCCGTCTTCGTCAGCCCCAATTGCAAAGAGGTGAGCGGATACACCGCGGACGAGATTTCGCAGCCGGGTTTTTGGCTGGAGCGCGTTCATCAGCAAGACTACGACAGGGTGGACGCCGCGTATCGCGCGCTGTTCGAAAAAGGCGAAGCTTTCAACGCGGAATTCCGGTTTCAGAAGAAAGATGGGAACTGGATCTGGCTGCACGTCAGGGCGGTGAACAGCCATGAACGGGATGGGAAACGTTATCGGGATGGGCTCATTTCGGACATCACCGAGCGGAAGCGCATGGAGCAAAGGCTGGCGCACCAGGCCACCCACGACCTGTTGACGGGCCTTCCCAACCGCCTCGTATTCGAAGACCGCTTTCAGCAGGCGATGGCGCGCGTGCGGCGGCACGGCGGCATGCTGGCCCTGCTTTATCTGGATCTGGATCGTTTCAAGCGAATCAACGATACGCTGGGGCACCAGGCGGGCGACAGCCTGTTACAGTCGGCGGCGCGGCGGCTGGCCGGCTGCCTGCGCGAATCGGAGACGCTGTCGCGCACCGGCGGCGACCGGTTCATGCTGATCCTGAGCGACGTAGGCGGTCCGCAAGCCGCCGCAGTCGTGGCGGAGCGCATCCTTGGGACGCTCTCCGCGCCCTTTCACGTGAAAGGCAACGAAGTGTTTCTGAGCGCCAGCATTGGGATCGCGCTGTTCCCCCAGGATGGTCCGGATCTGGCGAGCCTGCAGAAAGCCGCGGACAGTGCACTATACGCCGCCAAGCGCCAAGGCAAGCACCGCTTCGAGATTTTCACCCCGGAGCTCAGTATCGCCGCCAGCCGCCGTCTGGCCGTCGAAAGCGAACTGCATCATGCTTTGGAGCGCGACGAGGTGTCGCTGCATTATCAGCCGCAATTCGATCTGGCGACCAACCGCATCGCCGGAGTGGAAGCCCTGCTGCGCTGGAAGAATCCGAAGTTCGGACACATGCCGGTATCCGATCTGATTCCGATCGCGGAGGAGACCGGGTTGATCGTGCCGATCAGCGCCCGGGTTTTGCGGGATGCATGCCGCCAGGGAAGATCGTGGCGGGAAGCCGGCTGCGCGCCGATTGAAGTAGCCGTCAACACCTCGGCGGTACAGTTTGCGCAGGGGAACCTCACGGAGATGGTCGCGCGGGCGCTGGCGGAGACGGGCCTGGAGGCGTCGCAACTGGATCTGGAAGTCACCGAGAGCGTGCTGATGCAAGACATACAGGAATCCGCCCGGCAACTAACGGAATTAAAGAAACTGGGTGTCAGTGTCTCTTTGGACGACTTTGGGACAGGCTATTCCTCTTTGAGCTACCTCGAGGAACTGCCGATCGACAATTTGAAAATCGACCGGAAATTCGTGCGGCGCATGAGCGACGCCGGGAATTCCCGGACGCTGGTGGAAGCTATCGTGGATCTGGCGCATGGCTTGGGAATGCGGGCGATCGCCGAAGGCGCCGAAACCCCGCGGCAGTTGGAGTTGCTCAAGGCCATGGGTTGCGACCGGGCCCAAAGCTTCCTGCTAGCCGGACCCGCTCCGGCGGAATCGATCCAAACTTTGCTGGCGCATTCTTGGGCGCCACAGGAGGTTTTCAGTGGAAACATACAGTGACGATATTTTGACCTCTCACACCTCGCTGCGGATCCTGCTCATTGAGGATAACCCTTCTGATGTGGCGGCGATGCGCGACGCCGTCGAGCGAGCGGACGGTGGCATCAGGATCTATGAGGCCGAGGCCCTGCTGGCGGGATTGGACCGCCTCGCAGACGGCGACATCGATTTGGTGCTTCTGGACCTTTCTGTCTTCGACGGTCAGGGACTGGACGGTCTGCACGCGATTCATACCCACGCGCCGGGGGTGCCTGTCGTCGTTTTGACCGGCATGGACAGCGACGCCATCGCGTTGCGCGCGGTGCAAAGCGGAGCGCGAGACTACCTCGCAAAAGACAATCTGGATTCAGAACGGCTGACGCGGGTTGTGCGCCGCGCCGCAGTGAAAACAGGCCCACCGGCCGAGAACGGCCGCGGCGGGGCCGATGCGAAACTGGCGACGATCGTCGGGTGTCTTGGGTCGAAAGGCGGTGTGGGGACCACGACCATTGCTTGCCACCTGGGCACTGAGCTGAAACGGCTGGCGGACGGCCGGGTCCTACTGATGGATCTAGACCTTTGCAGCAATGCGGTCGCCTTCTTTATGAAGGTAAGCCCAAGGCACACCATCCTGGATGCCTCCAACAACATTCTGCACATGAACCAATCGCGCTGGGACGACATGATTGTGCGGGGAGGCGAAGGACTCGAGATTATTCCGTCGGGCGGGCCGGCATGGCTGGAATTGCAGCAGCCCAAGATCGAAAGGCTTCGCTGCCTTCTGCGCTTTATACGGACGTTTTATCAATGGATTGTGATCGACCTCGGGCGATTGAGTCCTTTTTCGGCCCGGGTGGCCGCCGAATGCAGCCAGATTTTACTGGTGAGTTCCCTGGAGGCGGCCGCCCTGAACGAATGCGCGCGGGCGGCGCACCGGCTGCACGAGTCGGGTAACGAGCCCGGCAGCGTGCGTCTGGCGATCAATAAAGCTCCCAAGACGCCAGCGCTTTCCGAGCCTGAGATCGAAAAACTGGTTGACGTTCCCATGGAAGCCATGCTGCCGGAATGCGATTACGATTTCAAGTCGGGTTATTCCAGCAGCCATGTGCTCGGCACCAGCCGGGCGTTTGAGATGCACGTCGCGCGCTTAGCAGCGAAGCTGGCGGGCGTCAAAACCACAAACGGCGCCGATAAGGGCCGCTTCGCCAGATTCCGGCGGCGCGGCTAGCAGGTGGGGCAGGCGCCTTCGCCTGCCAACAGCGAACTTCAGTTCGCCGCACCTCTATACCTTTTGTCTAATTGCGTTCTTTCTGCCGAAAAGGCAACAATTATCCCAGATGCAATTTCTGGTCACGCCTTTTATTTTTATCCTGTGGGGTATCGCGCTGTTCGGCGAGATCCGGCTCGATAACCGGAAGCGTAAACAGGAAAGGGCGCGGAAGATCGGTGAAATGCTGGCGCCGACCCAGCCAGAGCCTTAAATTGGTCCTGGGCGTTGGGTGCTGGCGTACTCGCCCCCAGATGGGAGACCAGTTTGCCAAAACCCAACACCCAGAACCCGTAGCTTTACTGCCAGGCCACGGTTGCGCCGGCGATGAAGTGGTAGAACACGTAGGCGGCGTCCAGTCCGGTCGGCACCGGCGTGATCTTCACGCCCCCGCTGGCGGGACCCACCAGTAATTCGCCCGCAAGAGCCGCGCCGCCGGTGGAAGCCGGCATCGCCTGAAGCACAAAAGTCGGTATGGTGAACGTATTGAGGTTCGCCGGCACGATGCACTCCGCAAGAACACCCGGCGTGTTCGCCGAGGGTAACAGGGCCGTGACGGTAGAAGCGACCGCGGTGATATCGACGAAGCCGTTCGGATCGCCGCCGGTCCAGTTGATCGTGAGCGGGCTGCTGCGGGATATGGAGCCAGCCGTGAGAGAACTCTCGTTGGTCCAGTTAAACGATGCCGCGGCCGACGATACAGGGATGGTGCCCGAGAATGCGCCGACCTGTGTGCCGCCGGGACCGCTGACGGTGTAGGTGTCGGCGAC
>JBEKUO010000599.1:0-8425 GCA_049514955.1 Bryobacteraceae bacterium
CGATCTACACGCTGCTGCACGGAGTCGTGCAGCACAATCTGTACCATGCCGGCCAGATCTCCATGCTCAAGAAGGCTTGTTGAACTGCGGCTCGGCAGGCGAAACCGCGTGCTCCACTGCGAATCACCAGTTTGGGATGTTGGTGGGGCATGCGTTCAGCCTGCCGCGACGATTTTCGTGGGGCAGCCAATCTAATTCTGCAGGCCGCCTTTCCAACCGTGGTAGAAGGCTGAATGCGGGTCCCGGCATTGCGGCAAGCCGCAAACAATCCGCGCGGCGTCCTTAGACGACTCCATATTCTTCACCTCACATTGGCATGCCGGGCGATATAATGGCCGCGCATATGAAGACGACCATCATCCTTCTCACTGCCCTCATTCTCATCTCGATCGCAGCGCCCGCCGCCACGCTCGGCCTCATCCCCCAGCCTGTTTCGGTCGAGATGCAGCCAGGCGCGTTCCGGCTGCGTTCCGGCACGGCCATCGTGGTTCCCCATGGCGCGCCTGAAGTGCGCCAAGTCGCAGCCTACCTCGCCAGCGCCCTCGCGGCGCCCACGGGCTGGAAGTTGAAGACCTCTGAATCGGCCCGTTCGTCCGCCCGCCGCGACGCCATCGTCCTAGCGTTAACCGGACCCGCCGCCGCCCCTGCCAATCCCGACGGATACGAATTGTCCGTCACGCCACGCGCCATACGTATCCAGTCCCCAACACCTGCGGGCTTATTCTACGGCATCCAGACGCTGCTGCAACTGCTTCCTCCAGAGATCGAAAGCCAGACGCGCCGCGACGCCGCCTGGACCGTTCCCTCGGTCCACATCGTGGACTACCCGCGCTTCGCCCGGCGCGGCCTGATGCTCGATGTGAGCCGCCACTTCTTCACGAAGGAGTTCGTCAAGCAGTACATCGATCGCATGGCCCGCTACAAAATGAACGTCTTCCACTGGCATCTCACCGACGACAACGGCTGGCGGATCGAGATCAAAGGCCTTCCCCAACTGACTCAGGTCGGCGCGTGGCGTGTTCCTCGCTTGGCAAAGTGGGGCACCCGCGAAGCGCCGAGCGAAGGCGAAGCTGCCACCGACGGTGGGTTCTACACACAGGACGACATCCGCGAGGTGGTCGCCTACGCCCGGCAACGCTTCGTCACGGTGGTTCCCGAGATCGAGATGCCCGGCCATTCGCTGGCGGCCCTGGCCGCGTATCCCGAGCTATCCTGCACGGGTGGGCCGTTCCAGGTAAACCCCGGCTCGAATTTCTACACGAAGGTCGATAATGCCTTTTGTCCGGGCAACGAAAAGACCTTCGAGCTCATCGACAAGGTATTCAGCGAAGTAGCGTTGCTGTTCCCTTCCGAGTACGTGCACATCGGCGGCGACGAGTGTTTCAAGGGCTTTTGGAAGACTTGCGCGAAGTGCCAGCGGCGCATGGCCGATGAGCATCTCTCGAGCGTTGAGGAACTGCAGAGTTACCTGGTCCGCCGCGCGGAGAAAATCCTCGAATCGAAGGGCAAGAAACTGATCGGGTGGGACGAGATCCTGGAAGGCGGCCTGGCGCCCAATGCGGCCGTGATGTCCTGGCGCGGAATGGAGGGAGGCATCGCCGCGGCGAAAATGAACCACCAGGTGGTCATGACTCCCACAAACTTTGTCTACCTGGATTACTATCAGGGCGACCCGTCGTTGGAGCCCAGCACTTTCGGCCGGCTGCTGCTGAGTACCTGCTACCGTTTCGAGCCCGCGCCCGATGGAGTGGACCCGAAGTACATTCTGGGCGGCCAGGGAAACCTGTGGACCGAGTCCGTGCCCAACCCCCGGCATGCCGAGTACATGACTTGGCCGCGGGCTTTCGCGCTGGCCGAGGTTTTCTGGTCGCCGAAAACGAGCCGCAATTGGGACGATTTCGCCACCCGCGTCGAGGCACAATTCCGGCGCCTGGACGCCGCACAGGTAAACTACGCACGCACTATGTACGACGTATCGATTACTCCCGAGCGGAACGCCGCCGGAAACCTGGCCGTGCGCATGAGTACGGAACTGACCGGCTGCGACATCTACTACACGTTCGACGGCACCAACCCCGACCAGTTCATGCCAAAATACGCGGGCGAGCCAGTGGCGATTCCCGGCGACGCCTCCGTGGTGAAAGCGATTGCCTTTCGCGGTGGACATCCTTCAGGCCGGGTGTTATCGCTGGCAGTGAAGGACCTGATGGCGCGGCCGGAGCGAAAATGATGGGCCAATCCGGGGCGCTGGCACCCTTGCGTCCAGCGTTCGCGTGCCGGGGTTACGATTGTTCAGGCTCGCATAACTTAGTGACAATCGGAGTGTGGGGCGAGCGCCCTCGCCCGCGTCGGACCCCCGGTCCGGCAGCCGAGCCAGGGGCTCGGCGCGGGTGTCGGGACCCTGCCCCACATCGTTGAGTCCGACGCTGTTACCGTGTTGGGCAAGACTCAAATAGGTGAGTATCGAGCTACATGAAATAGCGGCATGATGAATCCAAACCAGAAGAGGACCCACATGAAACAGTCTTTCCATGCGATTGGCTACTGTCCATGATCGGCGTGCTGGCGTTCACGCAATCCGGTAGCGCCCAGCAAGCATTCCAGTTCGCGGGGGCGCCCTGCGCTGGAACACGAAGGCGATAGCCATTGAGCGCGCGAAATCGCTCACTGAGGAACTGTGAAGAAATTGGGCGTAGCGCCGGGTTGACAGGCGAAACCGCCTGTCCCACTCCGCTGCGGGAGGCTTCTTTTGCCGGGCAAGTGGGGCGGGCGCTTTCGCCTGCCAACCAATTTCTTCACGGCTTACGACGGTGTCTCCCTCACGCGCGCGCCTTCACCCAAACCTTCTGCGCGGCCGACTGCCCCAGTTGCACGGACTTGCCGTCTAGCCGCAAAGTCAGGGTGTCGTCATAGTTGCGGGCTGCCACGCTCACCAGGGACCCCGGCCGTACGCCCAGGCCTTCCAGATATTCCAGCAGACGGCGGTCGCGCTCGTACACGCTCACTACCGCCACAGTTTCGCTGGCAGCGCTCTCATCCAAGGTTTTTAGCCCGCGCCGCCGCCGGTCCGCCGGCGTATCCATGCCCACCTGGTTGCCGTGCGGGCAGGCGCCCTCGGTGCCCAGTTTTTCGATCAGCTTGCGCTCGAAGTCGCCGGAAACGGCATGCTCGAGCTGCTCGGCCTCCTCGTGTACCTTGTACCACTCCATGCCGAAGATCTCGGTCAACATGCGCTCGATCAGGTGATGGCGGTTCAGAATGCGATTGGCGATTTCGCGCCCAGCGGCGGTCAGGGTGATGTGGCCTTCCTCGTCCACGCGAATCAGCGCATCGCGTTTCAGGCGCTTGATGGCCATGGTCACCGCGGGCGCCGAGACGTTTACCCAGCGCGAAAGCGTGGCCGCCTTGACACTCTCGCCTTCGGACTCCGCTTCGGCGATGGCCTTGAGGTAGTTTTCCTTGGAAATGGTGATCTTCACGCTTGCTCCGATTGTATCGCGCTGTGCGAGAATCTTAGAGCGCCCGCATGGAGCAACTACTCGAACTGATTCGGTCGGCCCGGGTTTTCGATCTGGCACAGCCGTATTACCCCGGCATGCCGCACCATCCCAATCATCCGCCCTTCCTGTTCGGGTTGAACAAGAAGCATGGCGATTACGTGGCGCCCAATGGTGCGAGCTCGGCTTCCGAAGCCCTGACGCTGGGCGGCCACGTGGGCACGCATATCGACGCGCTGTGCCATTTCTCGTGCGGCGGGAAGCTGCACGGCGGCGAGGAAGCGGCCGGTCTGCAGAGCTACGCGAGCGGCCTGGAGCGGTACACGGTGGATACCATCGCGCCCATTTTTCGCCGCGGCATCCTGCTGGACATCGCGGGGCAGGCCGGCGTGGAGGCGTTGCCCGCCGATTTCGAGATCGCGCCGCAACACTTGGAACGGGCCGCGGCTGCGCAACAGGTCGCGGTCGAAGCGGGCGATGTCGTGCTGCTGCGCACCGGATGGGCGCGCTTCTGGCCCGACGCTGCGCGCTTCATCGCGCAAGTGCACGGGCCGGGACCGGGCGAGCCCGGCGCGCGCTGGCTGAGTGGACGTGGCGTGTTCGCCGCCGGGTCCGATACGGTCGCGTTTGAGAAGGTGCCTTCGCCGAACATGCCGGTGCATGTCCATCTGCTGGTCGAAAACGGCATACACATCATCGAGTGCCTCAACCTGGAGCAGCTTGCCGCGGAGCGCCGTTACACTTTTCTGTTCGTAGCCGTGCCGCTGAAAATTCGCGGCGGCACCGGCTCCCCCATCCGCCCGCTGGCTATCGTATGAGCCCCATGCCGCCCGAATTCACGCCCGTCCGCGAAGGGGAACAGATCGACACACAAGCGCTAGCCGGCTACCTGCGCGGCAAGCTCGAAGGAGTCGAGGCTGGCTTGACGGTCCGCCAGTTTCCGGGTGGCCACTCCAACCTGACTTATCTCTTGGAGACCGGCGGGCGTGAATATGTGCTCCGCCGCCCGCCGCTGGGCCCGGTCGCGCCCAAGGCCCACGACATGGCGCGCGAGTACAACGTGCTGCGCGCCGTGCACCCGCTTTTTCCGCCTGCGCCGCGCGTCTTCCTGCTGTGCGACGACCCGGCCGTGATCGGCGCCATCTTCTTCATCATGGAGCGCCGGCACGGGCTGGTGCTGCGCCGCGAACTCCCGAGCCAGTATGCGAGCGATCCCGATTTCGGCCGCTGCGTCAGCGAAGCATTTGTGGATTGCCTGGCCGCGCTGCACGCCGTGGACGTGAACCGGGTGATGCTGGGCAAGCCCGCAGGTTTCCTCGAGCGGCAGGTGAGCGGCTGGGCCGAGCGCTGGCAAGCGCGCGCAAACGGAAACGCTTCCGCAAATGGACCAGCTCGTCCGCTGGCTCACCGACCGCCTGCCGGAATCGCCGCCCCCCACGCTGGTGCATAACGACTACAAGCTCGATAACCTCATGCTGGACCTCAACGACCCCCGCCGCGTGGAGGCCGTGCTGGATTGGGAGATGGCCACCGCCGGCGATCCGCTGGTGGACCTGGGCTGCGTGCTCTGCTACTGGCCTGAGGCCGGAGATCCGCTGGTGCGCCGCGAGGCCCTCAGCAGCATCACCACGCTTCCCGGCTGGTTCACCCGAGCACAGCTCGTGGATCGCTACGCGCTGATCACTGGACGGGACGTTTCCGGCCTCGGCTATTATGAAGTGTTCGGGATTTTCAAGATCGCCGTGGTTCTACAACAGATCTATTTCCGTTACCATCGCGGGCAGACTCGGGACGAGCGGTTTCGCAACTTCGACGAGCGCGTTCGAGGTCTCGTGGAGATTGCGGCGGATGTGGCGGAGAAAGCCGGTTGAGCTCGCTCTACCTGATCCGCCACGGCCAGGCCGGCACGCGCGGCCACTACGATGCGCTCTCCGATCTGGGACACCAACAGGCGTACTTGCTTGGGCAATACCTGGCCGGCCAGAAGATCCAGTTCAAAGCGTTGATCGCCGGATGCCTCAATCGCCAGCAGCAAACCGCCGCCGGAGTCCTGCGCGCCTATCGCGAAGCTGGTGCGGCCGTTCCGGACATCGTCTCCGATCCCAATTGGAACGAGTTTGACATGACCGCGGTGTTCAGCGAGTTTGCACCGCTGTTGAGCGAGGCCGATCCGCAGTTCAAACAGGATTACCAGGATTTGTTGCGGAAGCTCGAGGATGCGAACTCGCCGATCCATCAAGCCTGGACTGACTGCGATACGCAGGCCATGCGTGCCTGGATGGAAGGCCGGTACCCCTCCCGCACGGAATCCTGGGCGGCCTTCAGCGAGCGCGTCCTGAGCCGCCGCGCATCCCTGGCGGATTACGCGTCTGGAGAAGCGGTCGCCGTCTTCACCTCCGCCACTCCCATAGCCATCTGGGTGGCCGCGACCCTGGGGGTGTCCAACGGCCACATCATGCGACTGGCCGGCGCGATGTACAATTCGGCCGTCAGCACTCTGCGTCTGCGGGATGACGATCTGATGCTGTTCGGCTTCAACGGCGTGCCGCATTTGAACGAGCCGCGCCTGCGCACCTTCCGGTAAACATTATGCGAGTTTTCGAAGATGTCGATGAGTTTCGGTCCCTGATTGGGAAGGAGGTTGCTGTTGGCGAATGGTTCACGGTCGACCAGACGCGCATCGACGGATTCGCCGATGTGACTGGAGACCATCAATGGATCCACCAAGATGTCGAGCGCGCCAAAACAGAATCGCCTTACGGCGGCACCATCGCGCACGGGTTCCTGACGTTGTCGCTGCTGAGCTGCCTCTCGCACGAGTGCTTCGAGATCCGCGGCGATTTCAAGATGCGGATCAATTATGGATTGAACCGGGTGCGTTTCCCGGCGCCTGTCCCGGCCGGCGCACGCATCCGCCCGCGATTCACCTTGCAGTCGCTGGAAGACATCGAGGAAGGCTTTCAGGTGATCTGGGCGGTGACCGTGGAGGCCGAAGGCGCCCGCAAGCCAGCGCTTTACGCCGAATGGGTGGTGCGGCTGTATCGCTAAAGGCGCGGCGCTCACTCAACCTTAGCCCACTCCGAAGTGGCGCAAGCGCGGAACTCCATAATCGCCATACCGTGTCGCTGCAGCCAGAGCCAGTAATCGTTCCGGATATCGGCCCAGATATTGCGCGCGGCCGTTGGATTTCGGCGCGTGTCCAGAGTAAAGTGATGGGCGTACTCGTGCGCTAGGGTGTTTTCACCAGCTTCCCGCAAACCCAGGAAGCTTTTGTAGAATGGGTCTCCTCCGGATCTCCGCGAAGGCGCACGCGGCCCCATCGAACAGCCTCCTGTACGATCTCGATCGATGTCGTAGCCAAGCGACTCCGTTACGAAGAGATTGATCGTTCCCCGCGCCAGGAATTTTGAAGGAATTTCCGAGTATCCCTGTTGTCGCAGATAAGCGCCTTCCAGCACATGAACGTCGAAGCGAATTCCACTTGTTGCGTACTCGCGGCGCGCCTTTTCCTGGAGATACCTGAACCTGGCGATTTGGTCTTCTGCGAGACCTTTTCCGAAGTGCGCCCCCCTGTCCAACATCGCTTGCACACTGATTACGATGGGCCTTAGAGGCTTCTTTGGCGCAAAGAGCGCAATCCCCATAGCGCCAAGCGCGACGAACTCCCGCCGGCCTATCGCATCGATTGCCGGCGGTAAACGCTCGCGAGATCGCCCGGCAGCGTCTCTGAATTCATCCATGAAAACAGAGTACGCCAAATCGCGGCGAAACCTCCATGAGCCATCAGCCAGCGAACTCCCGCAGGTGGCCGGAACGGCAGCTTCACCGGGCCGCCGTCTCTTTGCACCGTGCGGCCCGCTGTTCCTGTGTCAGGTCATCCTACACCATCCCGACCCACCACGGCTTTGTACTGACAGTCCTCGTCGTCCGGCTACGTCCACAATACGTAATCATATGCACATATCGATTTGCTTGTGCCACGATGGCCCATCGCACTCATGCTACACTCACTCAAGGAAGGCATTGGCGAATGGCGGCATAAACCGAGCTTGGGGTGGCAACTGCTTCGTGGTTTTGCCGTAAAGGGTCCTCTGCGAACCTGGAATAATATGGATAGCAGGGCGGGCCTGAAACTCTACCTATGAAACAGTTATTGTCTGCGCTTTCCGTCGTTGCCTTTTTGGCAGCTGCGTGTAACTCGTTCTATCCAGCGTCAAGCCAAACTGCAGCCTCCAGCGCCGCTGGTCCGCTTGCTTGTGCTGGATGTACCGCATGGACAAAGCCTCCGTATAGCTTCCCCAAGAATGTTCCTGGCAATTGCGCCATAGCAAGCATAGTTCGCGTCGACACTGCAATGCTGCTTCCGCCGAAATCTTGGCCTTCTATCGCAAACAAGCGAGTCTGGACGGTTGGATATCCCGAGCCCAGCAGCGATGTCGACCAACTGCTGATCGGAGATATCGCGCCAGATGGTTCACTCAAGAACAGCAAGTGCTTATCCTGTAATAACCCGAGCGCGCCGCCCGTGAACAGATTCAAGCATTTCGCCAAGCTCCGGCCGCAAGGCGATTGGATACTTCTGGACGTCGAAAATCCAAACGGGCCGGTAATTAACCAGCAAAGCCAGCCGATTCTTCAAGTAGAAAGAAACAATGGATACTGGACAAATCTATGGATTACAACTCCGGATGGCGCCAAGTGGTACCAGCTCACGCACTTCTCTCCACCGCCAGGCGGAAATCCCGGCGCGGTAGGGATGTTGAATCCTATGTGGTCCTCCGATGGGAAGATGGTCGCCTTTCCCGAAACGTACAAGCCACCGGATAGTACAAACTTGCAGGGCTATTGGAAACTTTATGTGGCCGACTTCGTGGTCGATAAATCCACCGGAGTACCGTCCTTATCCAACGTTCGAGACATAAGCTATC
>JBEKUO010000600.1:0-4849 GCA_049514955.1 Bryobacteraceae bacterium
GGGACATCGCGCCCATGAGAATGCGCGTGTTTTTGAGAAGATGATTCAGGCTGAGATCTTCCCGGTCGCGCAGATCTTCGGAAAGGTCCACAATAATGGCCGCCAATTTGGGCCCGGAGAGCGTCTTGTAGGTGGAGAACCAGATGGCGGCCAGGAAAACCTCACCATCCCGCCGCTGGCCTTTGCACTGCATCGTGGTGCGGAACGATTGCGACCGGTGGCTCTGCGCTACCGATTGCAGCGTGGGGAAGTAGTCGCGAATCGGCTCGCCGGCTAAGGGATGGCCGCCTGCATCCAGCAGTTGCTGGGCGGCCTGGTTGGCCAAAACAATGGAGCCGGAGGAATCCACCGTCACGATCGCCGCAGGGCTGCTCTCGATCAGAATCTGGATCTGCTGTTCGGCGTCTTCGCGGTGCCGTACCTGTTCCGTTAATTGCTGGAGGTGCTCCATCGCCAGTTGCCGCTTATGCACCAGTTCGGAGATGAACAGCCCGGTACCGGTAAAGGCCAAGCTCATCATCGCCAGGCGCGTGCCGGCGTCGGCGCGCGGAAAGGGGCTGAACAGCTCTCCGAGAACCGCGCAGAAGACTCCCAAGACGGCGATCTGCCAGCGCGCCAGAAACCCGCCGGCCAGCATGATCGGAAACAGGTATAAGAAGTGCAGCGAAAAATTCGGCTTGGCCGCCCAGTCCGTCGCGGCGATGATGGCGACCAGCGCGCCGGCCGCGGTGAGCGCCCGCGCGCGATTCGGCGGAGAGTATAGCAGCGCGATGTCCGGCATGCTGGCAAAGTTACCGCGTATGTCCTATTATCGGCGATTCGGCAGCCGGAAGGCCGTACGTTCAGAACGCACCGATGGCACGATCACTTCTTGCGAAGGCGCAGATCCTTGGGGGCCGGCGGGTGCAACGCGCCTTGCGAAACATCCAGCTTGCCATGCTCTGGTGTGACCATCTCAAACCTGGTGAAGGTTCGCAGCGAAAGACTGGACGCGCCAATCCGTTGCACCAATCGGAGGTATGTCTCCTGGCCGGGATCCAATCGAAACGTATATGATTTGCCGTATGGTCCCGCAACCCGAAAATCGTGCTTCCCCGGTTCCAGCGTAGTCCTAAAGAAGACGCCCTTTCGGAGGCAAACCGCCACCTTGTGGTCGATCTCAACATCCGGGGCAAATTTATTTGCGCCTTCCCCGGGAAGGACGTATATGATGACGACCGATTTGTCTGGCGGAATATCCGAAGCCGGTGGGGCGACCTCCTGCGTTCGGGCTGCCGCGGCGAAAAGAGCAACCCACACAACACCTGTCAGGGCCGCAACCGTAACGTGGTTGGCTTTCATTAAACAACATATTAGCAGCCTGAAACTCGACTGCCTCGACTTGTGCTCAGAACGCGCAGTTTTGGGCAGTGGATTATCGCGCATTATCGGCGATTCGGGAACTGCGGCGCTGACCCCGGTGTCGAATGAGGCTGAAGGAACTAATGGCGTGCGCGTACAAATCCTGGCTTTATCTTGCTTTCTCGCTTCGGACGCCTTTTCCGCCGATCCCGCGCTCACGATTTACAACCAGCAGTTCGCCGTTGTGCGCGAGACAATTCCGCTCGACCTGAAAGCTGGTGTCAACACTATCGAATTCTCGGGCACGACTGCCGAGCTGGAGCCGGAGTCCGTGATGCTGCGCGGCCCGAGCGGGCGCATGCTGCAAATTCTGGAGCAGAGCTACCGGGCCGACCCGGTCTCGCTCGAAGCGCTGCTGCGGCGCTACGAAGGCCAGACCATCGATTTCGAGGTCCGCAACGGCGATCGCGTGGAAACCGTCAGCGGCAAGATCGTGCGGGCCGGGGATCTGGCGTTGCCGGGACAGCCCGTCGTCTCGCAAGCGATTATCGAAGCCGCCGGAAAACTGCGCTTCGATCTTCCAGGAGTACCGCTGTTTCCGGGCCTGGCTTCCGGCATGATCCTGAAACCTACGATCGACTGGACCATCGAGACGGATCGCGCCGGGCCGGTGGATGCGGAGTTGGCCTACGTGTCCGGCGGATTCGACTGGAGCACGGATTACAACATCGTGCAGGGCGATGCGAATGTGCTCGATATCATCGGTTGGGTCACCATGGAGAACCGCAGCGGCAAGGAGTTCGCGAACGCGCGCGTGAAACTCATGGCCGGCGATGTGAATAAGATCAAAGCCGCGCGAGCAGTTCGCGGTCGCATACAGGGGTGCCGTGGGCGGAGGGATTGGCGGGATTCCGGGCGGCGTTCCAGTCGTCGAGAAAACCTTCGACGAATATCACCTCTACACGCTCCAGCGGCCTGTCACGCTTCACGACAGAGAATCGAAACAAGTGGAGTTCGTGCGGGCGGGCGGCGTCACATCCCAACTGATCTACGTTTACGATGGCGCCAAGATCGATACGAACTGCTATCGAGGCTGGAACACGGATATGATCCGCAACGACGCGTTCTATGGCACCGAGTCAAACCCCAAGGTCTGGGTAATGCGAGAGTTCGTGAACTCCGACGCCAATCACCTAGGCATGCCGCTGCCCAAAGGCAAGGTGCGCTTCTATCGCCGCGATACAGACGGACGTCTGGAGTTCACTGGCGAGGACGCCATCGACCATACGCCCAGGGACGAGAAGATCCGCGTGTTTACCGGTGCGGCTTTCGATTTGACCGGCGAGCGCAAACGCACCATCTTCCACAGCGACATGGGCCGTCAAACGATGGACGAGGCTTTCGAGATCAAGTTGCGGAATCACAAGAAGGAGCCGGCGGAGGTGCGGGTCGTGGAGCACCTCTACCGTTGGACCACCTGGGAGATCGCGACCAGTTCCATGCCTTACGCCAAGACGGACGCCCAGACCGTCGAGTTCCGCGTTCAATTGCAGCCGGACGAAGAGAGGACCATCGCCTACACCGCGCACTACACATGGTAGGCGCATTGGCAGGCGAAAGCGCCTGCCCCACCTAGGCCGCCACGGCTTCCGCCCCGGACTTGGTCCGCTCGCGCGAAGCCAGCCACAACCACGCTAGTGACACGCACTGGAACGCCCCAATCGGAATCAAAACCCGTGGGTCGCGCACGCCGCCGAACCACGTTCCGGCAGCCAGTACGGCCAAAGTCGTCGCCGTCACGCGCACCGCCTCCGCGTACAGAAACTCGCGCCGGTTTTCCAGCACACCGCCCAGACACACCAGGCTGCCCAGAATGAAACCGAAATACGCAATATTGAGCGCCGCACTCTGCTTGGGCAGCAATGCCAGAAATTGGCTATTGGCGGCGACCAGCGCCACGAATTGTATCAGGCCATACGCGCTCAGCAGCGCATTGCGCGGCGGATCGAACTTCGCGAAATCGACGCGCGGATCGTAGGGGCGCTTGGGAAAGCGCGCGGCCACATCCGCCGGCCGCCACCCCGGGTTCATGAACCACACCCGGAGCTTGTCCCACCACGAATGGGCATGCCACGAATCCTTCGCCATCGCCCAGTAATAATGCAGGTTCGCCCACACGGGGTTCCAACTGTTCAATTGCCCGCGAATGCCGAAGATACACGGCTCCTCCTCGCGCTCCTCCTGGAAACTGCCGAACAGATGGTCCCAGATCAGGAACACGCCGACGTAGTTCTTATCCAGGTAGATATCGTTCTGCGCATGATGCACGCGATGGTTCGAGGGCGTCTGGATCCAGAGATCGAGGACGCCCAGCCGGCCGATGTGCCGCGTGTGCGGCCAGAACTGGTAGAAAAGCTGAATCACCGCCACGATCAACCACACGCCCATCGGCACGCCGCACAGAGCCATGGGTACGAAGAAGATCCAGCCCAGGAACGTGTCTGTGCCGGATTGGCGCAACGCGGTGGTCAGGTTAAACTCCTCGCTCTGGTGATGCACGACGTGCGCGGCCCAGAACAGGTTCACGGTGTGTCCCCAGCGATGGTCCCAGTAATAGCAAAGATCGTAAAGAACGAATGCGAAGATCCACACACCCCAGCGATTCGAGGGTAAGTGCCAGGGGGCCAGATGCTCATACACCCAGCCATAAACAAACAGGCCGAAGAATCCGAAGAACACGCGCATGCCGGTGCTCACGACGCCGCAGCTCAGGCTGTTGATGGAATCCGCGAGGCAATAATAATGCGTGCGCTTCATGCGGTCGGCGATCAATTCCACCGCGATCAGCAACAGAAATACCGGGACCGCGAAAGCAACGGCCTTACCGTAAGTGACATTCATATCTTTGTTTAAGCAGCCACGGCGGCGGTCTGCGGCCTCGGCCGCGCGCGTGAGCCCAGCCACAACCACGCCAGCGAAACGCACTGGAACAAAACTACCGCGGCCAATACCCGCACGTCGTGCACGCCGCCGAACCACGCGCCGGCAGCCAGCACCGCCAACGCCGTCAATGTCAGCCGCGCCGCTTCCGCGTACAGAAACTCGCGCCGGTTCTCCAGCACTCCGCCCAGACATACCAGGCTGCCGAGGATAAACGCGAAGTACGCCACGTTCAGCGCGGTTCCCTGCTTGGGAAGCAGAGCCAGAAACTGGCTATTGGCTACCAGCAGAGCCACGAACTGCGCCAGACCGTAGGCGCTGAGAGGCACGTTGCGCGGTGGGTCGAACTTCACGAAATCCACGCGCGGATCGTACGGGCGCTTCGGAAAGCGCGCCGCCACATCCGCCGGACGCCAGCCCGGAGGCGCGAACCAGACCTTCACTTTGTCCCGCCACGAACCGGCGTACCACGAGTCCTTCGCCATCGCCCAATAGTAATGCAGGTTCGCCCAGACCGGGTTCCAACTGTTCAACTGCCCGCGGATGCCGTAGATGCACGGCTCTTCGT
>JBEKUO010000601.1:0-4832 GCA_049514955.1 Bryobacteraceae bacterium
CAGGAGCGCCTGCGCCTCGAGTGACGATCGCTATTGATCCAAGTACATGCTCGATTCGAACACCTGCATCCAATTCCTGAACGGCACATCGACTCATGTGAGACGGCGGCTAATGGGAAGTAAACCCTCGAATATCAAGCTGTGTTCGATCGTTAAGGCGGAGCTGCTCTATGGTGCATCCCGTTCCAATAATGTCTCCGCAGCGCTGGCCCGGCTGGAGACATTTTTCGCGCCTTACGCGTCCTACCGTTCGACGACGCCGCGGCGGCGGAATATGGCCGCATTCGCGGGCATCTGGCCGGCGCTGGTACGCCCATCGGGCCGAACGATCTGATGATCGCCGTGATCGCCCGACGCCGCCAATTGACTCTGGTTACTCACAACACCCGCGAATTCTCGCGCATTCCCGGCCTGTTGATTGAAGACTGGGAACTACCATGAGACGCCGGCACCAGGCACCGCAAGTGCTGGCCTCGCCCGCCATCTGGTTATCCTATCCGGAATTTTTCTTAGTTTAAATGAACAGTCCCGGCTGCACGGAGAACAATTTGGCCAGTTTCCGGGCCTGACTGGCACTGATCTTTCGCTTGGCGTTCACCGCCTCATTGACGTGACTCCGCTGGCCGAACACAGGAAGTAGATCGGCTGGCATCTTCCCCGAGTGCGCCAACAGGAACCGGAGCCGATCGGCTGGTGTGGATTTTTCGAGTGGCAGGGCGTGCCGGCGGTCGTAATCTTCTATCAGCACCCCAAGCAGGTCCATCAACTTGTCTTCAGCAAAGGTCCGGCGACGCTTGCTGAGCAGATCGCCGAAGCGGGCACGGATCAGATCGTATTGCTCGTCGTCCTGGATGCGTGCAGGCATCGTCTCGGCGAGGAGTTGTTGATAGGCAACCGTTGGCATCACAGATTCTCCCGGTCATATTTTTCGTGCGTCCACACTTCCTCGATGAGCAGAACTTGCTTCTCAAAGTTCACGACGGCTATCAAGCGGTACTTGTTTCCACCGATGTCGAAAATCACTCTCCCAGTCTTGCGACCAAGGTCGCGCGAAAAGTCTGCTTGATGGCAGGGAAGTGCGGCCAGTCGGCTCCGCGGGCGATTTCCAGGAAGCGTCGTAATGGTTTACTGGCGTCGGCGTACTTTTCGGCGAATCTCGTTTATAGCCAACGCATCATTTCCTTGATCCTAGCGCGGCACCGAGTGCTGGGTTAGCAGGCGAAAGCGCCTGCCCCACCGCTGTGCAAGCATCCGCCACCAGCCGCACTCCGGGCACAAAGAGGTTTTTGATGAAATCGTCGTCGGTGCAGGGTAAGCTGTCGGGGTCCACCGAGAGCGCGACGCTGGTAGGCGCCATGGCTTTTGCGAAGCGCGCCCACACACCCGCGTTTCCGATGCCCAGCAGCACGGGATTTGTCATGTGCTGCTCATCGAGAAACGCGAGCGCCGTGAGAATATCCTGCACGCGATTGGCATCGTCGCTGGCATTGAAGGTCAGAAAGAAATCTCCCTTGATGTCGCGGGGAGCGGCGGCGCTGCCGGTTTGAAAAGCATCGATCAGCAGCACCGGCCTGCCCACGCGCACGAGCTCGACGACATGCGGATCGCGGCGGGCGGCCTCGGCGCCCCCCGGATGAATCGCCAGCGTGGCAGTGCCCCGCCCCGGAATCCAAATGCCCGGAACGCGATCGCCGCGTCCTGGGCGGCCCAGCACGATGTTCTCGCCGTGGCGCTCGCTGAGCACTCTGGCGGGCCATTCGGCGTGGAACATGTCCAGCATGACTTGGCGGCGCGCCACCGGGTCGAGCGCGGCTATGCGTGCCCTGCCGGATGACTTCCATTGTTCAAAAAGCTGTTGCTGGTTGAGCGCACCGGGCGGCAGGCTGCGTCCCTGCCACACCAGCATGTCGAGCAGAGGCTCCACTTCCACCGGAACTTCGGCGAATTTCCGCGAGTCGTCGGCGCCCAATAGGTGCTTGCCAAAGAAGCTATATACGGCCTCACGGCTGCTGCGGTTGAAGTTGTGCTCCGCCTGAAACTGAACCACCGCTAGGTTGCCGGGCTGTTTGTAGAGTTCATAAATGGAGCGGATCGCCGGATATTCCTCGCGCGGTACGTTCCTGGTCCAGTCGCCTGTCGCCGAGACCAGCAGCATGGGCCGCGGCGCCATCATCGCGGCGATCTCGACGTTGGAGGCGCCGATGCGCAGACCGGGGGCGTTCTCGCACTGGCAGCCACCCTGCATCAGAAAAGAAACCATGTTCACGGGCGCGGCGGCGTGGATGCGTTCGTCCACGCCGGCCAGCAGCATAGTCTGCGTTCCGCCGCCCGAGGCGCCGGCTATGGCAATCCGCTGGCTGTCCACTTCCGGGAGCGACTCTACGAAATCCAGCGCGCGAATGGAGTTCCACAATTGCAGACCGAGTGGACCAAAGCTCCAGAGCTGGTACGCAGGGGTAGTGAACCGGTGCACGGTCTGGAAGGTGTCGTTGTAGCCCACCATATCGTAGGCGAACGCCACATAGCCCTGCATTGCCAGATTGATCCCCAGCGCCTGGCCGGAGAACGTTTCGGAATTCTCCAGGCGCCCGTAGGTCCAGTGGCCGTGCGGGGTCAGAACCGCGGGAACCTTGCCGCGTGGGTGCTGGGGCCGGTAAAGGTTGCCGCCGAGGTAGTAGCCCGGCATGGTTTCGAGCGCGACTTTCTCGATCGAATAATCCGCGCGCTCGATGCGCCCGAAGATCTGGGGGTGAAGGGGCGTCTTCTCCGGCAGCGGGAACAAGCCCGCGGCCACCAGGATCTGGCGCTTCAGATGCGTCCGTTGCACCTCCCACTCATCGAGTGTGGCGTATTTCGGCATGGTGAAATGGAAATCGGTGTGCGGGATGTAGGTGTTGCGGGCATCGGTGGCCGGGATCTGGGCCGTCATCCCAGCCACCAGAAACACGCCGGCGAGGATGATTTTCAAGGGCGTACGCATCACATGCGATCTTACCCCACGGCGCCGCCGGACAAGCGAAGGTGCGTCCACCTTTGCGTTTCCGCTCAAGCCCTTGTAACCTGGGTATTTGCCGGTACGCCTATACACTCGGAAGGTGGAGCGCCTTCAGCGGCCGGCTGGTTCGGGGCCGCATGCTAGTTGATTTTGAACTGATCAAACGCGCGCAGACTGGCGAGAGTGCCGCGTTTAACGAGGTCGTACTGGCATACCGGAAACGAACCCTGGGGACGATCGCGCGTTTGATCTCCCGGCCGGAAGATGTGGAGGATGTAGCCCAGGAAGTTTTCCTGAGGCTGTACTTCTCGCTGGACCAGCTCCGCACGGCCGAGGTCTTTGAACCGTGGTTGTACCGCCTGACGGTGAACGCGGCATATGATTATCTGCGCAAACACCGGCGGCGCATGGAGTCGCGCATGTCGGATCTTTCCGAGCAGCAGGTTATGCTGGCCGACGCGCAGGCGGGAGGCAGAGTAGATCACGACGCCCGTCAGCAGAGGCAGGTTCGCGAGACAGTGGACTCCATGCTGAGCGCCGTTTCGGAAGCCGATCGCATCCTCCTGACACTGAAGGAGGTCGAAGGGCTTTCGTTGAAGGAGTTGGAGAAGATTTACCGGGTCAACGAAAATGCTCTCAAGGTAAGGCTTTTCCGGGCCCGGCAGCGGGTCTTGAAAGCACTGGGAGAGGGAAGTAAGGAAGCCAGGGGGAAAGGTCCGGCGAGAGCCGAAGTATAGAAGTATGGAATGGAAAAACCGAGGCGACGAAAACGCGGAGTTGGATGGGTGGTTCCGAGCCTACCGGGAGGTCTGTCCGGCGCCCGAGCCCTCCGCCAACTTCATGCCTGAAATCTGGCGGCGCATTGAGGAACGCCAGCGTTCCGTGTTCTACCTGGGACGCTGGGCGCGCGCGCTTGCCACGGCAGCCGCCGTGCTATCTCTGGCGATGGCCGCTTACCTCTACATCCCGCACGGACGCAGTTCCATGCTTTACGTGGAGAGCTACGTGGAGGCGTTGGCGGCCGGCCACGCAGTGGACAGCCCCGACTTCGTCGAATCGTCCATGGATGAACTCTGATGCGGCGATCCAATCTGACCACTTTACTGTACCTGGCGCTGGTGTTCGTGAGTGGCGCGGTGGTGGGTGGATTCGCCGATCACCTGTTGACGCCGGTAATCGCCGCTCCGAACGCTCAAAAAAGCCGCGCGGAAATGCGGAAGCACTACCTCCAGGACATGCGCTCGCGGCTGAATCTTAGCGAAGCGCAGGCGACGGCGCTACAGCAGATCATGGACACGACCGGCCAGCGTTTCGAGGCTTGGCACAAATCCGTCGATGAGGAGCACCGGCAGATCGAAAACGAACACCGGCAGAAGGTAGCCGCGATTCTCAACGACAACCAGAAAGCCGAGTATGCCAAGATGATCGAGGAGCGCGAACGGCACCGGCAGGAACAAGCCAAAAAAGGGCTTTAGATCAGGCCGTGGGCTGGGCCTTCTTCTCGCCTCGCGTAGCCTTGTACTTCCTTTCAAAACGGTCGATGCGGCCCGCCGTGTCCATCAATTTCTGCTTGCCCGTAAAGAACGGATGGCAGCTCGAACAAATTTCCACGCGGATGTCGCCTTTGTGCGTAGAGCGCGTGACGAACTTGTGGCCGCACGCGCAGATGACATTGACCTCGTTATAAGCGGGATGAATACCGGCCTTCATTTGAATCCTTTCGATTCCTTGAGTGTAGCAAAGCTGGCAAGGATGTTGCACGGGGGGACTGGATATCAACCCCCGTGGGCGCGTAGAAACAAACGAGCCCACGGGGGCCAAGGTAGCCTACAAATTA
>JBEKUO010000602.1:0-8667 GCA_049514955.1 Bryobacteraceae bacterium
ACAACGTTGGGGAAGTGAACATCGACGGGTTGGTGGGCGATATCCAAGTGACTCTGCTTCAGGGGGAAATGATGCTGCATCTTCCCGAAGAAGGCCGATACAACATCCATGCGAGGAGTCAGTTCGGCAACGTGAACTCCGACTTTCCCGGGCCGGAGGAACGCCGGTGGTGGCTCCTCGGCCATCGGAGCGTAAGCGAGAATTCACAGGCGGCGCAGAAGCTGAATCTAAGAGTCGGATTCGGGGATATCGTGATCCTCAAAACGCGCGTACCGGCGCCGCCTGGGCCGCTGATTCCGCCTCCGAAAGCGGCTGGCTTATGAACAAAGAAACAATCCGGGCGCGCATAGAGGAGATCGGCATCGTTCCCGCGATTCGTCTTTCCTCCGCTGCGGACGCTTTGTTTGCCGTGAAAGCGGTTGCGGACAGCGGGATTCCAATCGCGGAAATCACGATGACGGTTCCCGGAGCGATCGAGGTGATTTCCGAGCTCAGGCGCGAAAGACCCGAGCTGGTCGTGGGCGCCGGTACGATTACCGACAATGAAACGGCGCGCCGTTGCCTGGACGCTGGCGCTATGTTTTTGACCAGCCCGGGGCTCGACATTCAACTTGTGGAGTTCGCGGTGAAGCACAATGTGGTGGTCTTTCCAGGCGCCTTGACGCCTAGCGAAATCATGGCTGCATGGAAGGCGGGCGCGGACTTCGTCAAGGTTTTTCCCTGTTCACGGCTCGGCGGAGCGAGTTACATCAACTCGCTCAAGTCGCCGTTCCCGCACATACGTTTGATCGCCTCCGGAGGCGTAACTCAGGGGAACACCGCCGATTTCATCCTGGCGGGAGCCGCTGCGGTGGGAATCGGCCGGGATTTGATCAATCGGGAAGCTGTCCGGCGGCGTGAATCGGATTGGATTCGCGAATTGGCGGGGCGCTTCTTGCAGATAGTCAAACGGGCGCGCAGTCAAAAGGCGACGTGACCCGCCCGAGCACGGGCCGTCGCTCCGATTCCAGACTGGATTTGGCGACTACCTCCGCGTACCATAGTTGAGGAGGTGCTCCAGCAACCCAGCGCAACGAGCCGCGCACGTGGTGCCACGTCTTGCTGCGACCTATCGGATGCTTATGGGACATGCATCGAAGTACTTGCGAAATGCGCGCAACCTGACTATCGCGCTGCTGTCCTCGGGCGCGCTGCTCTCCGCTGCCGATTTAGTCAGATCTACGTTGCGGGACAACTACGGCAAGCTGCCGATGAGCTTTGAGGAGAATCGAGGACAGGCGGACCGCCGTGTGAAGTTTCTGTCACAGAGGCAGGGCTATTCTCTGTTTCTGACCAGCTCCGGGGCTGTCCTGAGCCTGCAATCTCAGGCTGCGCCCGCCACACCGGCCGGGCACGCGGTTATCCGGATGGGATTTTCCGGCGCGAGGCCCGCGGCCCTTGTAGGAGAAGAGCGGCAGGCCGCCAGAAGCAGCTATTTCCTCGGGAACGATCCAACCAAGTGGGTCACGGACGCTCCAAACTACGCTCGGGTGCACTATCGCGGACTGTATCCCGGCGTGGACGTGGTTTTCTATGGCAACCAGTCCCAGCTTGAGTACGATCTGGTGGTGGCGCCGGGCGCCGATCCCAAAGCTATTCGGCTCAAATACGACGGCGTCGATTCGATGCGCGTGGATAGCGATGGCGGCCTGGTGCTGACCGCCGGAACGGGCGAGATCCGGCAGCGCCCGCCCGTCATCTATCAGTTACGCGATGGTGTGCGGCAATCCGTAAAGGGACGGTATGTGCTGCGATCCCACCACCGCGTAGCATTCGAAATTGCCGGGTACGACGCGCGCAAGCCGCTGGTGATCGATCCGGTTCTCAGCTTCGCCACTTATCTGGGCACCAACGGAGTGTATGGCCTCTCGGCGGCCGCGAGCACCACGAGCTATCCGGCGATTGCCGTGGATTCCCAAGGAAATGTCTACGTCACCGGCTTCAACGGCGGCGGCACGGCCGGCTTCCCTGGACCGCCTGCCAGGCTGACGGCTGGCGCACAAGGTGGCGGCACCGAAGTATTTGTCGCCAAGATGAATTCCACAGGAACCACGCTGCTATATTCGGTGGTGTTCGGCGGCGCACTCACCGATGTCGGCGGCGGGATTGCGGTGGACAGTTCCGGAAATGCATACGTGACCGGATTCACGGGTTCCGTCAACTTCCCCGTGTCTGCCATCGCGCCGCAGCGGACCCTCCATGGTCTGACCAACGCATTTGTGGCCGAGGTGAATGCCGCCGGCAATGCGCTGGTTTACTCCACGTATCTGGGCGGAAACGGCAATGATTGGGGTCGCGCCATTGCGGTGGATCGTTCCGGAAACGCGTATGTGACTGGAACGGCCCAGGAAGCGGCCGGCACCAACTTCCCGGTGACCAACGGATCCAGTCCGGCGTCCGGGTTCCTGACCGAAATCAACGCCGCGGGCTCGGCGTTTGTTTATTCCATGTTCGTGCCCTCACCCGCCGGCATCGGCTACGGCATCGCCGTAGATGGCAGCGGCAACGCATACGTCACCGGCTCTACCGGTAATGCCTTGTCGCCCGCGCCGGCGCAAGCTTATGTGCTGAAAGTGAACCCTGGCGGTGGCATCGGTTACGGGCCGGTTATTTTTGGCAGTTCCGGCGCCACCCTGCAAACCGTAGGTTTCGGCATCGCGCTGGACTCGCAGGACGATGCCTACGTGACCGGCATGACCAACGATCCGAACTTTCCGGTCACCGCCGGCGCCGCCCAGACCCATTATGGTGGAGGACTCACAGACGGCTTTGCCCTGAAGCTGAACTCCGCCGGCAACCTGCCTCCGGTATATGCAACCTACATCGGCGGCGTGGGGAGCAACGTGCTTCCCGAGCGCGGATCGGGCATTGCGGTCGATGTGAACGGAAATGCGTATGTGACCGGCACCACCCAATGCATCTACTTCCCGTCCGCCAACCCGATCTCGGGCGCGCAAACCAGCGGACCGGCGGTGCTGATGAAAAGCAGCCTCAGTGGCGCAAACTCGACCTGGTCTCCGACCGCGCTGGCCGGTAATTTCGATCAGGTCACCGCCCTAGCCTTTGATGCGAGCGGCAATCTCTATGCCGGCGGCGCCGCGGTTAACCCCACCGGCGGTGGAATCCACAAGTCCTCCGACGGCGGCGCTACCTGGTCGACGCTGGGACTGACCACGAACTCCATCGACGCCATCGGCTTCGATCCGAACAACTCCGCGAACATTTATGCGATCGGCAACGGGCAGGTTTTCCAGAGCACCAACACCGGCGCAAGTTGGACGACGTTGGCCCAGGCGGTGGGTGTATCGGGATCGCTGGCCATCGCCTCGACCAACCCCTCCACCGTGTATGCCGGATCGAGCGCCGGCCTGATATACAGCACGAATGGCGGAGCGTCTTGGAAGACAACCACCGTGCCCGTGCCGGTAGTCAGTCTCTCGCCTTATGGCTATCAGCTCGGCGTTGTGGTGGTCGTCGATCCGAACAATATGAACACGGCTTACGCGGGCTCTAGCTCCAGCGGCGTATTTCAAACCACGGATGCCGGGGCCACGTGGGTAGCGGTAAACAACTTCCCAGGCTTGACGTCTCCGCCGATCATGACGGGTCTGGCCATCGGCAACACGAGCACTCTCTATGCCGCCACACCAAATGGTTTGTACTATCTGTCGAACGGCGGGAGCAGTTGGACGAAGGCCGATTTCGGAAGCATAGGGAGTACGCCGGCCCTGGTGGCGGTGGATGCCGTCAATAACGTCTATGTGGCTTTTGCGGGCAGCGGCATTGCCGTTGGAATCAACGGAGGCACCGCGGCTAGCGATTGGAGTTCGCTGTCGGGCTTTCCGCACAACCCGGTGGAAGCCCTGGCAGTGCAGCCGAGCGTCTCGGGCACGGCATATGTCGGGGTCGTCTCAGCCACCGATGCTTTTCTGACTATCATCAGCCCGGATGGCGGCACCTTCTCGTCTTCGACCTGCTTTGGTGGTTCCGATAACAATCTGGGCCAGAGCATCGTGATGACGCCATCGGGAGCGGTTTATGTCGCCGGCCTGACGATTTCGCAGAATTTTCCGGTGACATCCGGCGTGGTACAGCCTTCTCTGAGCGGCCAGTTTTACGGCCCGTTTGTAATGGGAATCGATTCGGCCACTTCCTTCGCTGTCACGACGAATTCGCTAACATTTGCCTATACCAGCGGCAATCCCTCTCCAGCGCCACAGACGGTGGGCATCTCGGCGTCCCCCGCGATTGCATTCACGGCCGCCGTTTCCAGCGGCGGTTGGCTTTCCGTGACGCCGCTCTCCGGGAATACGCCGGCCACGCTCACGGTATCCGTGAACCCCGCCAATTTGGGAGCCGGTGCCTATACTGGCACGATCGTCATCAACGGGAAAATCACGATCGCGGTCACTCTCTCGGTGACTTCGCCGTTGCCAGTCATCGACAAAGTCGTCAACGCCGCGAGTTATCTGGGCGGCGGCATTTCGCCGGGCGAGATCGTCGCGGTCTTCGGTAATTTCCTGGGGCCTACGCCCGGCCAAAGCGCCACCATCAATAGCGCCGGATTCATCGGGACCACTCTCGCGAATGTCCAGGTGACGTTCAACGGATATCCCGGACCTGTGCTGTACGCCAGCGCCAGCCAGATCAATACGATCGTCCCCTATGAACTGGCTGGCGCATCCAGCGCGATGGTCAAGGTCGACTTCGGAGAGGGCACTTCCACAGCGGTGACGTTGCCGGTGCTTCCCAGCGCTCCGGGAATATTCAGCGCTGCTGCATCCGGCACGGTTCTGGCCCCGAAGGTGATGATCGGTAACCTGACGGCGACCACTACTTACGTCGGCGCCGCACCCGGCCTGGTCGCTGGAGCGCTGCAGGTGAACGCGGTGATTCCGGACGGAGTGGCTTCCGGCGTGGTTCCGGTGGTCGTATACATTGGCGCCAATGGCAGCCAGGCGGGGATCACAGTGGCTGTGCAGTAGGCCGCCCGCCAATATTGGAAGACCGCTTGCTGACTTGGGTCGATCGCTCAACTGACGCCGCATACCGCCATTGCTGAAGCCGCTTGCATTCCGTGTCATCCAAGGACTGTGGCTTTCAACCGTTTGTCCCTCACCCCCGTCATTGCCCGCCGGAAGACAACCAGCTTTCCAGACGGTTCGCGTGTGTGCGGCTGGAGCGGTGTTCGGAGCCATCGGAAAGCCGGAGCAAGACCCGGCTTTTCGACCTCCGTCGCCTCCGGCTTCACGGCATCATCGAACGAATTCCCCACAGCCAACGCTATCAACTCACCCCGACGGATTGCGCATCGTCTTATTCTTCTCAAGGACATATGCCCGCCTGCTCCGTCCCAAACTCGCCGAAATCATTCCGAAATTCGCGCCAGCAATGACGTCAGCGCTGCCTTCGACCGTCTCACCGCAACCATCGACGCACATTGCGAGGAAGAACGGCTAGTCGCATAAACTTGACTCATTCCGAGCAGAATTCTTTGGACAAGGATTCTAGCGAGGTCTTCGACCTCAAACCGACGAGCCGCATGCCCGGCTTTGGCGTAGAATTCTGGGATGGCCACCATTCCGGAACTCCTGACGGGCACATTAAGTTGGAGGCGGAGTGCCTCGACCGCCTCTACCTGAACGGCTATATCGGCAAATTCGCAACCGGACTCGGACTGTCGTCGTTCATGCGAGACCAGTTGGGGAAACCGGTTCCATCCCCGGTGGTGTTGGGACAGGTGTCTGAGAGATTCCGCCAGGCAGTCAAAGTGCTGGCGGAACGGGAAGGCATACCGATTTACCAGTTCGACCACAAGGAGCGGAAGGACGATATCGCCAACAAAGGTGAACGGATGGTTCGAGTTCGAACGGGACAAGTCGGTCTACGTCAACCATTACTACTTCTACATTGATGACGCGGACTTCGGTCCGCTATTCTTCGAGATCTGCAGCTATGCCCCGTGGAGCATGAAGCTGTGCCTGAACGGACACGAATGGGCCAAGCGGCAACTGGAGAAAAGAAGATCGCCTATGAGGCTTTGGATAACGGTTTCTTGTCGTGCGCCGAGCCGGAGAAACTGCAGAACTTGCCAGACCCTGTCCCTCAGGCTGGAGACGCGCGGCTCGAATCTTCCGGCATCACCGTTCTCGTCTTTTCCGTTCATTGTAACGGAATATTTATTCGTCCAGGTAACGGAACAGATGGAATGGCTCGACGCTTATCTACGCTCCGTTGATGCAGCGTTTGAAGGGGCTCCGGAAATTCTCTCGCCCGTTCCAGCTAACGTCTAGACTTCCACGGTGTAAGCATGCTCACCGAGCAGTTCCTCGTCCAGGCCGGCTTCCTCGATTGCTTCTGTGACTTTGACGGGCGTGATCCGGTTAATCAACCAGAGCATAAAAAGCGTGAAGAAAAACGCCCATGCGGAAGAGATCGATACCGCGACGAGTTGAACGGCAAAAAACTTGGGATTTCCGCGCAGCAAGCCGTCCACTCCACCCGACGATGCCGGGTTCCACGCCGTCGAGGCGAAAATGCCAAGCATGATAATCCCTAGCATTCCGCCCACACCGTGCACTCCCCAGACATCCAGTGCGTCGTCCCACTTGAAGTGGTTCTTCAACGCCACCGCATAGTAGCAGACCACGCCTGCCACCGTCCCGATCAACACTGCCACCGCCGGTGAAACGTAACCGGCCGCCGGCGTAATCGTGGCCAGCGCCGCTACGGCACCGGTCAACAGGCCGAGGAAGTGCGGCTTGCGGCTGTTGAACCACTCCACCACCAGCCACGCCACCGCTCCAAAAGACGCCGCGATGTCCGTATTCAGGAACGCCACCGCCGTGATCGAATCCACGCGAAACTCGCTGCCCGCGTTGAAGCCATACCATCCGAACCAGAGTAATCCCGTGCCCAGCGCCACCAGCGGGATGCTGTGCGGACCCTTATCGGCCACGCGCCGCCGACCCACGTAGAGCACGGATGCCAGCGCCGCCATGCCTGCGATATTGTGCACCACAATGCCACCCGCGAAATCCTTCACGCCCCAGGATGCCAGTATCCCGCCGCCCCACACCATGTGGACGAACGGGAAATACACGCACAGCAGCCACGCCGTCAGAAACATCGTGTAGGCCTTGAACGTTATCCGGTTCGTAAACGCACCCGTGATCAGCGCCGGAGTAATGATGGCGAACATCATCTGGTATGCGCAGAACACGATCAGTGGAATCGTATCGTTCGGCGAGGGCGTCGTCAGAGTGATCCCTCTGAGGAACGCCCAATGAAAGTTGCCGATGATGCCGGCATAGTCGGTGCCGGATTTCAGGTCTCCGCTGAAGCACATCGAGAACCCGCAGAGCCACCAGAGCACCGTAGTCCATCCCATGGAGACAAAGCTCTGGATCATGATCGCAAGCACATTCTTGCGCCCCACGAGGCCGCCATAAAAAAAGGCCAGTCCCGGTGTCATGAGCATGACCAGGCTGGAGCACAGAATCATGAAACCCGTGTTGCCGGTATCGAGGTGTAGCATACAAGGAGATTATAATCTTAAACTCCTGTTTTGTCACCACCATGAGGTGGGGGTGGCTCCGGGGCCGCGCTGAACCGGCACTGCGCTATACTCGCTGCTTCCGAATGCGGCTTTTCCTGGGGGTAGACGGCGGGCAATCCGATACGACTGCGATGCTCGGCGATGAGGACGGACGGGTGCTCGGCTTGGGCACAGGCGGTCCGTGCAACCACGCCAGCGCGGCGGAGGGCCGTCAGAAGCTGGTGCGCGCGGTGGGCGACTCCGTGGCCGCGGCTTGCGCGCAGGCGGGCCTGGATGCGCGCGCCGTGCGATTCGCAGCCGCCTGCTTTGGCATGAGCGGCGGCCCGGAGGATAAACAGGCCGTTCTGCGGGAGATGCTTCCCGCCGATGTGGTGGTGGTCACCGATGACGCCGAAATCGCCCTGGCCGGCGCCACCGCCGGTGAGCCCGGGATCATCACCGTCGCGGGTACCGGTTCGATCGCCTTCGGCCGCCACGCCGACGGGCGCACTGCGCGCGTAGGCGGCTGGGGCTACATCTTCGGCGACGAGGGCGGGGCATTCGATATCGTCCGGCAGGCTCTCCGCGCCGCCCTGCGCGCCGAAGAAGGCTGGGGACCGCCGACTGCGCTGGCCGGTGCGCTCCTCGCAGCCACTTGCAGCACGGACGCCAACGATGTCCTCCATCGCTTCTACACCGCGGCTTGGCCGCGCTCGCGCGTCGCATCGCTCGCTCCCCTGGTGGACGAAATCGCAAATGCCGGAGACGCCGTCGCGGGCGAGATCCTCCATAGCGCGGCGCAGCAACTCGCGCTGCTGACCGCCTCCGTTCGCCGGCAGCTTTGGAAGTCCGGCGAGCTTGCGCGCGTGGCCTGGACCGGCGGCGTGTTCCACAGCCGCCTGCTGTTGGAGCGTTATCGATACCTGGTCGAGCTCGAAGACGGCAATCGCGCCGGTCCGCCGGAGTACATCCCTGCCGCGGGTGCTCTTCTGGAGGCCTATCGCGCAGCGGGCCTGCGTCCGCGGCTGAGCCAGCTTCCCGACCTGAAATAACCGCCCTGAACTGTTGGTGGCACAGTACTCACCAGTATG
>JBEKUO010000603.1:0-4813 GCA_049514955.1 Bryobacteraceae bacterium
AGGTTCTGAAAATCTTTGCCGTCGATCACGTAATACCAGTCGGCGAAGCGATCGTTCAACTCGCGCGAGGCGCGCTCGCCGGCGGCGGCATCGCCTCCGTAGGCTGCGGCTTTGGCCTTGTCGAAGTGCACCATCACGAAGAGATGGCGGTTGTCGCCGGGCGCGCCCGCCTTGGCGTCTCCCGCCGCCACTTCGCCGAAACGCAGCGAATACATCAGGCCGTTCGCGGTCTCAACTGTCATATCGCCTTCGCTCGAATACATGCGGCCCTCGGGCGTAATGAAGAAGCCTTTCTGGCGGAGCGACAGCGCGGTCTCGAGCGACAGCTCCACCTCTTCCTTGCGCAGGCTTGCCGCCAGACTGGGCGGCTTCGGCCGCACATCGACGATCTTCAGACCATCCAACGCGGCGGCCATGGCGTGCACGGCCGGCAGATCCAGCTTCTGTCCGGCGGCCGCCTTCCATTGGCCGTGGTCCTGCGTCAGCACTGAGGTCTCCATGTTGGTCAGGCGGCCCTCCGCGGGATCGAGATTGTAGCGGTTGATTGTTACTTTGCGGATCGAGGAACTGGCGATGCGCAGCAGTCCGGCGTTGACCCAGTCGGCAAAGCGAGCCGACGGATCGGCGTCGGTCTTCACCGCGTAGGTGCGCTTCTGTCCGGGGACGCGCACGTAGCGATAGCCGGGCTTGCCTTCGACCGGCTTGCCCAGTATGTAATCGGCCAGGACTTCGCCGTGCGCGCCGCGCAGAGTCACGCGCTTGCCACGTCCGGTGAGGCCGCCGGTTTTCTCGTCGAGCGGATCCACGACGCCGAACTTGGCATGATCCTGCGGCGAATCCGAGCGGACGATATCCTTCTTGAGATCCATCAGGGCGGCGGCGGTCTTAGCCAGGCGGTCGCCTATCTCGACGCGATAGTTGTAGTGCGAGGCGATCAGCCACTTGCCCTGCTGGAACTGCACCTTGAGGGCTTGGGAGGTGGCGGTGGCTTCGTCGTAGTCCACCACTTCGATGGTGCGGGGCGCTTGCGCATCGCGGAAGTTCGGGTAGAACGGCTGCCCCTGGTCGCTCATGATGGCGGGGATGCGGGTTTCGGGGGCGACTACGGCGGCGGAGATGGATAGGGCTAGTGCCGCGGCAACCAGGGATGCGGTTTTGGCGGCTTCGGTCATGCGGGCTCCTGGGCTACCAGCCGGTCTATGCGAACGCCCAGGCGTTCGCGGCGGGACTGAAGTCCCGCCCCGCAAGCTGAAGCTTGCGCCACGGCTATCATGGCTTGCGCCACGGCTATCACGCGACCCCCTTGGCTAGTTGGCGGAATAGGCGAGCACGCTCGCCTGCGCCGACAAGAGTGTCGGCGCGGCAGGCTGAGAGCCTGCGCCACGGGCTAGCTACAATCATGCGGGCTCCTTGGCTACCAGGCGATCGACGGGGACGCCGATGCGCTCGCGGCGCAGGCGGCGCACAGAGACAATCAGGAAGACGATGAACGCCGGGATCGGCGGCAGGGCTACGGCCATCAGCTTGATAGTGTTTTGGATGCCGCGGATGGAGTTCTCCATTTCGGCGCGGCTATCCTCGATCTGGCGCTGCTTCTCGTCGTCGATGTTGGTCTCGGCGACTTTCAGGCGGCGATTCTCGGCGGATTGCAGGTTGGCGATCATGACCTCTTTGGTCTGCTGGTCGAGATCGCCGCGCTTCTCGACATCATGCACGGCAAGGTCGAGACGCGTTTGCGCTTCCTTGAGGCGCTGATCGGCGAGGGCTTCGGCGGTCTGTGTCTGGCGCAGGCGCTGGGCTTCGTAGGTGCGCGTGCGCGCCTCCACAGCTTCGAGCGTGCGCTGCTTGGGCCGGCGCTTGCGCAGCGCGATGAACGACGGATCGCCGGCCAACTGATCGACGGAGTTCAGCAGGAACGTGACGTTATCGAAGTTGAGGTTCTCGATGCCGCGGCGGCGCAGATCGAAGAACTGCTCGCCCATCAGATCGACATCCGCGATGACGATGGCGTTCACCGAGGCGCCATTTCCCTGTCCTTGAATGCGGGCGGCGAGCACATGGCCGCCGTCATCCGGCTTGTGCGGAGGGTTTTCGTTGACGGACGAACCGAACAGAGAGCGCTCGACGAGATCGTCCCAGCGCACGGTTCCGGAATCGTCGCTGGTCTTGAGCAGCGGCACGAACGGGACGGCGCCGCTTTGCTTCGTGAGCACGCCGGGATAGAGCAGCACGACCTCCTGCAAGCCGGCTGTGACAGGGTCCTTCTGATTGAATCCCTTGCCCACGAAGACCACTTCTTTAGGCAAGCTCTTGAGCTGCGGGTGCGGATTGTAGTTGTCCCAGGCGACGCGGTTGGTCTGCCAGGTGATGCCGAGCAGGTCCATCAGGGGGCGCAGATTGGTCTTGGGAGCGGACTGCGGCGGCGCATCGGCGGCCTGCTGCGGCGCGAGCTCCAGGTTGAAGGCGGGCATGGGATCGACCAGGAGCAGGACGGGCTTGCCGCGCTTGACGTATGCCAGGAGCCGGTCGGCCTGCGGCTGGGTCAGGGCGGAGGGCAGTGCGGCGACGAGGGCGTCGAGATCCTCGGGATAATCGGCATCGGGCGAGACCTGCGCGACCTCGTACTGCTTTCGCAATTCGGACACGATGGACCATTCCGTGGCCTGCTTGCGGCTCTGAAAATCGAGGCCGCCGAACAGCTTGGCCGGCGTGTCGAGGATGCCGATCTTCTTGCGTTTGGCGCGCGAGACTACGCGGATGGAGCGCATCAGCTCATACTCGACGGGCAGGCCGCGATCGAAGAACGGGATCACGAACTCCTCTGCGCCGCAGGTGAACGCCAAGCCCAGGAAGATCTCGTTCATGTTGCGGGCGCTCTCTTCGGTGGCGGGCACGCGGAAGGGCCGGATGTTGAAGCGCTCCTGGGCTTCGCGGGCCTGCGGCGAGTACTTCACGGTCTCGATGATCTTGGACTGCACACCCTGGCCACCGACGGCTGAGAACTCGCGCAGCATGGCGACCAGGCCGCTGCGCGCGTCCACGTAAGCGCGCGGCACATCCGGGCTGAAGTACGCCTGTATGAAGACGGGCTGGCGCGGGTTGATGGATCGCAGGAGGGCCTTGGTTTCGGGCGAGAGCGAATGGATCTGCTCGGAGGTGGCATCCAGACGGAAGCGGGAGTTGGAGGCCAGCAGGGTTAAGCTGCCGACGAGGGCCGCCAGGGCGATGGTGCGCGCGAGAAGATGGCCACGCATCCAGGGCGCTTGCGGCCCGGTCAGCCAGCGGCGGCGGCCCAGCAGGATGACGTTCAAGTAAAGGGCCGCCAGGGCGAGTGACACGAAGTAGACCAGGGGGCCGAGGGTGACGACTCCGGTGGAGAGATCGCGGAACTGCTCGACGACTGACAGCTTTTCGGCGAGGCGCTGCGGGGCTCCGGTCAGGATGGCTCCGGCGTAATTCAGGAAGACGGGGATGGAACAGAAGACGGCTCCCAGGATAAAGGCGACTGTCAGATTATCGGTAAGTGCCGAGGCTAACATACCGAGTGACAATAGAGCTGCGCCCATGAGCCAGTAACCCAAATAAGTCGAAGCTATCAAGCCTGGATCTGGGCTGCCGAGCCAGCGCAGGATGATTACATTACTTAGCGAGAACAGCAACGCTACTGAGTAAATTGCGAGAGCGGCTAGATACTTTCCCAATACGATTTGTAAGTCGGTGGCTGGGAGAGTTAGGAGTAACTCCTCGGTACCCTGCTTCTTCTCTTCGGCCCACAGACTCATGCTGATGGCCGGCACTAAGAAGATCAGCAGATAGGGGAAGAAGAGGTTGAGCTGATCGAGGTTAGCCATGTTCGTCGCAAAGAAGCGCTCCTGCCAGAAGGCCGCCATGGCGCTCAAGAAAACGAACAGCGTGATGAAGACGTAGCCGGTGGGGGTGCCGAAGTAAGCGGCCAGCTCGCGCACCAGGATGGCGCGGATCACACGTTTGCGGCGCATGGTCCTCCTTCCTGCAACGCGGCCCCGGTGAGCGAACGAAACGCATCGTCGAGCGAGGCGTATCCGGACTGCATTTCGGCGGGCGTGCCATCGAAGACCACGCGGCCGCGATTGATGAAGATGACGCGGCCGGCCATGGCCTCGACTTCCTGCAGGATGTGCGTGGAAAGCAGGATGGTCTTATTGCGGCCGAGCTCGCGGATGGTCTGGCGGACCTCGCGGGTCTGGTTGGGATCGAGGCCGCTGGTGGGCTCGTCCATGATGAGGACGTCGGGCTCGTGGAGCAGCACCTGGGCCATGCCGACGCGCTGGCGGTATCCGCGGGAGAGCTTGTGAATGGGCTTTTCGATGACGGCTTCCAGGGCGCAGCGGGCGACGACGGAATCGATGCGCTGGCGGAGGTGGGGGCCGGTGAGCCCACGCGCGTGGCCGAAGAATTTGAGCAGGCCGAGGGGGGTCATGTCGGCATAGAGCGGACCGTTTTCGGGCAGGTAGCCGAGGCGTTCGGCGGCGGCGATGCGGTGGGCGTTGACGTCGAGGCCGGCGATGCGCGCGGCGCCGCCGCTGGGGGCGAGGTAGCCGGTGAGGATCTTCATAGTGGTGGACTTGCCGGCGCCGTTGGGACCGAGGAAGGCGGCCACCTGGCCTTGGGGGATGGAGAAGCTGACGTCGCGGATGGCGGCGAAGTCTCCGTAGAATTTGCTGAGGCCGGCGGCCTCAATCATGGGGGCGCTACTTGATTCCGGCATGCTTGGAGGAGCCCTGCGAGGACATCGATACTACTGATTTACCACGATGGACGGGCGGGCTGCAAA
>JBEKUO010000604.1:0-4786 GCA_049514955.1 Bryobacteraceae bacterium
CCGCAAAAGAACGAAACGTTGAACCGGATCTATGCCAACGTGCTGAATAAGCCTGTGCTGGTTCCCGCAGGCGACGTGACCAGCCTCGGTTCCGCCATCATGGCGTTCATGGCGGCGGGCGCGTTCCCGAGCATCGAGGACGCGCAACAAGCGCTGTGCCCGCCGTATCGCACGATCGTGCCCGACGCGCGCGAAAACCGCGCGTACGACCAACTCTACCCGCTTTTCGGCAAGCTGTATTTCGCCTTCGGAAAGCCCGGCTCCGAAGCGGTGGCGATCGGTGAAGTGCTGCCCGCGCTGCGGAAGGTAGGGTATGATGTGATCCGGCAGCCGATTGGCCTGGAAATGTCGCCAGAGGAAGATCCCGCATGACCAACCGCCGCGAGTTCCTACGCACCGCCGCCGCAGGCATCGCCGTCGCGGCCGCGCTGCGATCCGCCTCGAGCGATTCCTTGATCGAGGTTTTGATCGACGAACCAATAGCCACTATCGCGCCTCAGATCTACGGCCACTTCGTCGAAAATCTGGGCGGGGTGGTCTACGACGGCATCTGGGTCGGTGAGGATTCGGCCGTTCCTAACGTCGGCGGAATCCGCAAACAGCTCGTCGAGGCGTTGCGGCGCATCAGCCCGCCCGTGATTCGCTGGCCTGGCGGCTGCTTCGCCGATAGCTACGACTGGCACGACGGCATCGGCCCGCGCGACAAGCGACCAAAGCGCACCAATTTCTGGGCAGGCGCGCAGGAATGGCCGAAGAACGCGCGCCGCACCGGCCCGCAGAGCTACGATCCCAACCAGTTCGGCACTGTCGAGTTCGCGCGCTTCTGCAAGCTGACCGGTGCGCAGCCGTACTTCGCGGCGAACGTGCGTGGCTTGCGTCCGCAGGATTTCGACCACTGGGTGGAGTACTGCAACTCGCCCGCCGGAACTACCACGATGGCCGAACAGCGCGCGGCCGATGGCGAGCGCGATCCCCTGAACGTGCGCTATTGGGGCGTGGGAAACGAGGCCTGGGGATGCGGCGGAAACTTCACGCCGGAAGACTACGCTACCGAGTTCCTACGCTTCACCGCCTGGGTGCCGGGATATAACGTGCCGCTCTCTTTCGTCGGCTCCGGCCCAAACGGCAACGATATCGATTGGACGCGGCGGTTCTTCGCGAAGGTCGCGCAGAAGGGCGAAATTGGCCGGCTATGGGGCTGGTCGATGCATCATTACGCGTGGAACGCCAGCGGCGGTCGAACCTCCGATTGGAGCGCCGGGAAGGGTGACGCCTTGCAGTTCGATTCGGAACAATACTACGAGATCCTTCGCGAAGCCGGCCGGATGGAATCGTTCATCACCAGCCAGTGGGGTGTGATGGGAGAGACGGACCCGCGCCATAGCGTGAAGTTGGTGGTGGATGAGTGGGGCGCCTGGTACGCGCCCGGCACCGAGCCTTTCGCCGAAGCGCTGTTGGGGCAGCAGAATACCATGCGCGACGCCGTACTGGCGGGGATAACGCTGGACACCTTCAACCGCCACGCCGATAAGGTCGGCATGGCGGCGGTGGCGCAGCTTGTGAATAACCTGCAATCGCTGTTCTTCGCGCACGAAGACAAGTTCTGCGTGACGCCCACTTATCATGTGTTCGATATGTACACCGCGCATCAGGGGGGCCAATCGTTGCGCACGCTGCTGTCCGCGCCTTCCATCTCGTACGCGCGGTCGGCTGGAACGGGAACGGTGCCGGGCCTTTACTGCTCGGCGTCGCTCCGCGAAAAGCGTCTGGTTCTCACGGTGACCAACCCGGGTCTCGAGCAGACTCGCGAAGCGGAAATCGGCGTGCGAGGCGCGCGCGTGACCGCGGCCCAAGTGGTGACTCTCGCGGCTCCGGATGTGCATGCGCACAATACCTTCGATAATCCGCGGGCCGTCGAACCCCACGCGGGACAAATCGAGGCAAGCGGCGCCACGCTGACCCATCGTTTCCCGCCGGCATCCGTCACGAAGCTGGAACTCGCATTGGCATAATCATGCTCGAAGAACTTCGCAAGCAAGTGCTCGACGCCAACCTGGAACTGGTCCGCAGGGGACTGGTGCTTTACACTTTCGGCAACGCCAGCGGGATTTCCCGGGAAGAGGGACTGGTGGCGATCAAGCCGAGCGGTGTCCCCTACCACACCATGCGCCCGGAGGATCTCGTCATCACCGATCTCGACGGGCGGATCGTCGAAGGCACCCTCCGCCCTTCTTCGGACCTGCCGACGCATTTGGTTGTATACAGATCATTCCCGGCGATCGGCGGCGTGGCCCACACGCACTCCCGCTTCGCGACTTCGTGGGCTCAAGCTCGGCGGCCCATCCCCTGCCTGGGCACCACTCACGCAGACTACTTCCGTGGTCCGGTGCCAGTAACGGATGCCCTCGATCCGCGCGAGATCGAATCCGGCTATGAGGCCAACACCGGGGAGTGCATTGTCCGACGCTTCGCGGATATCGACCCGCTGGAAGTACCCGCGGTCCTGATCGCGGGACACGGCCCTTTTTGCTGGGGACCTTCAGCCGCCGAAGCAGCGCACAACGCCGTCATTCTGGAATACGTCGCCGAGATGGCATACTACAGCGTGAGACTGGCGGAAGTTCCGCAAGAACTCCATCCGGCACATCGCGACACACACTTTCTCCGCAAGCACGGAGCTAGTGCGTACTACGGCCAGAAGTAGGCGTGGCGCAGGCACTCTGCCTGCCGCGCCGACACTCTTGTCGGCGCCAGGCGAGCAAAGCTCGCCTCTAGCCACTAACCAGTAACCACGGGCGCGAAGCAAGCTTGCGCCGGCAGGAGTGCCGGCGCGGCAGGCTTGAGAGCCTGCGCCACGACCTCACGGCGCTGTGGAGAACCGATAGACGGTCGTCGTCCGATACACCGCGCCCGGCTTCAGTTCAGTAGTCGGAAAATCCGGGTGATTAGGAGAATCCGGGTAGTGCTGCGTCTCCATGCAGAAAGCCGAGCGCCTTCCATACACATGGCCGCCTTTTCCGTGAATGGTCCCGTCGAGGAAGTTGCCGGTGTAAAACTGCATCCCCGGCTCGGTGGTCAGCACCTCCAGAACGCGTCCGGACTTTGCCTCCGTAACCTTGGCTGCCGACACCAGCCCGTCCCCGGTCCGATTCAGCACGAAATTGTGGTCGTAGCCCCTGCCGAGCACGATTTGTTCGTCGGTCGAGTTGATGCGCTCGCCGATGGCGTGCGGCTGGCGGAAGTCCAAAGGCGTGCCTTCCACGCTGCGCAGTTCGCCCGTCGGAATGAGCGTCTTGTCGACCGGCGTGAAGCGGTCGGCGTTGATCGTCAACTGGTGGGCCAGAATATCGCCCTGGCCTTCGCCGGCCAGATTGAAGTACGAATGGTTCGTCAGGTTCAGTACGGTGTCTTTGTCAGTCGTCGCGGTGTAATCGATTTTTAGCTCGTTATCATCGGTGAGCGTGTAGACGACGGTGGTGGACAGGTTGCCGGGATACCCTTCCTCGCCATCTTTGCTGAGGTAAGTCAACTCCAGGGAGGCGCCGCTCCCTGCCTTCGCCTTCCAGAGCATCTTGTCGAATCCGCGAGTCCCGCCATGCAGGCTGTTCTCACCATCGTTCTTGGCCAGCGTGTATGCGACTCCATCCAGCGTGAACTTCGCATGCGCGATGCGGTTCCCATAGCGCCCGACAATCGCGCCAAAGTGGGCCGGATTCTGCACATAGCCATCGAAGTCGTCGTAGCCGAGCACGACGTCGGCCAACGCTCCGGAGCGGTCGGGGACTTTGAGGGAGACGACCACTCCCCCATACGTCGAAATGGCGGCTTCGGCGCCCTTCGCGTTCTTCAGGGTGTAAAGATCGACTGTTTCACCGGCCGGCGTCTTGCCGAATACACGGCTGCTAATATTCCGGCTAGCTTCAGGTTCTTTGTTGGATGAGCAGTTCATGGTGATCACGACAGCGAGAATCAATAACGGACTCAGATTGCGAGCGATCAATTCGCCCTCCTTATGGATGCAGCATACGCGAGCTTCGCCATTAACATGGTATACGAATTAAAAGGCCCCGGCTGAGGAGCCGGGGCCTTGCACTCAGAGGGTTGGCGGCGGGAGGGGACTCGCCGCCAGGGATGCTGTCTGTATTGACTCCACTATAACAGTTTCAGATCTCGTTGTCTACTGTATTGGCAAAGTTTTTTGAGAAATTTTCGGCCGAGCAAATTAAAAGGCCCCGGCTGGGTATCCGGGGCCTTGCACTCAGAGGGTTGGCAGCGGGAGGGGACTCGCCGCCAGGGATGCTGTCTGTATTGATTCAACTATAATCTTTTCAGATCTGTTTGTCTAGTATTAAATGAAGAATTCTTGAAAAAAGTTACGGCCCGGCGGCTTCGTTGAAAATTTCCACAATTCGCGGCTGCCCGCGCCTTTCGGAGTGATAGAATCCACCACATGGAAGATCCGAACACCGGCCGGAGGCAATTCCTCAAGTCGGCGGGGGCGGCGCTGACCACCTCCATTTTCACCGGCAACCTGAAAGGCGCCAACGATCGCGTCGCCGCCGCGTTTATCGGCATGGGCCGCATGGGCTCCAGCAACATGGAGTACGCCATCCAGCAGCCGAATCTGGAGGTGGTGGCCGTCTGCGATGTCTACCAACCGCACCTGGACGACGCCGTGGCGCAAGCCCGCGAGAAAGGCCACCATCCCCGAGCGGTTCACGATTTCCGCGAAATCCTGGCGGACCGGTCGATAGACGTCGTCAACATCTCCACGCCGGACCACTGG
>JBEKUO010000605.1:0-4753 GCA_049514955.1 Bryobacteraceae bacterium
CGCCGGCCGGCCGGTAGCGTCGCGGATGGGACAGATGGACGCCGATTCCCAGTACAACTCTCCGTTCTTGCGCTTGTTGTGGAACTCGCCGCGCCATTCCTCGCCGGACGTGATGGTCTGCCATAGCTCTCGGTACTCTTCTGCGGGTTTTTCTCCCGATTTGAGAATCCGCGGGTTCTTCCCCAGCGCCTCCGCGCACGTGTAGCCGGTCACTTCTGTAAATTTCGGATTCGTGTACTCGATATTGCCGCTAAGGTCCGTAATGACCACACTGGCCGGGCTCTGCTCCACCGCCCGGGACAGCAAGCGCAGGTCCTCCTCGGCGCGCTTGCGGTCCGTGATATCGATCGCCACTCCCACATGGCCATGAAAATCGCCGTGTCCGCTGAACTGTGGTGCGCCCTGGTCCAGCATCCGCCGATACTGCCCGTCGGCCCGCCGCAACCGGTATTCCGTCTCGAACGGCTGGCGTGCCAGTAGGGCGGCCTGCTGCGCCGCTAGGCGCCGCTCCACGTCCTCCGGGTGGATCACCCGAGCCCAGCCTCCGCCCAGGGCCTCCTCCAGCGTGCACCCGGTGAAGCGCAGCCAGTGCGCGTTAAATAGAGTTGCACGCCCGTCGGCTCCGCACATCCAGATCATGGCCGGCAAGGCGTTGCTCAACTGTCGCAGTAGCGCGTCCCATTGAACGGCGACGGAATGCTCGTTCGATGCCGGCAGGCAGGCGACGAATTGGATCGGGTTCGTCTCCGGAGGCGGCTCGCGGGGCGAGAGATTCACATCCCCTAGATCGTCAGATCAGGCAAAGAGTTTAGAGCAGTGGACCCGCGAACCTGAGCCATTCGCAACGCGCGGCTCCAAGCACCAACTAAAGTGTTCTGCGCTCCGATTTGCAAAACTAAAGTCCCACAGCAGAACTAAAGTCCCACAAAAGGTAAGTATCGAGGCGCCTCAGTACCAACAAAATCAAGCTTTTTTAAATTAAGTATTGACCGCGGGTCTCTGAAGAAATAGTATTACGAAAGTGGAACAACGACGAACCCGGCGGTTTACCCTCCGATTGCCTCTTGCGATTACTCGCAGCGGGGCGGAGCGCATTGCGCAAATCGGTCTGACAAAGAACATCAGCTCCGGCGGAGTATTGTTCACCTCCGAAGCAGAGCCCGAGATCGGGGGGGCCATCGAATACGTCATCACATTGAGCGGACCATCCGATCAGCGCGTTAATTTGCGTTGCATTGGCAAGATCGTGCGCGCTAGAAAATCAGATGAATCCGACGAACCGGCCTTCGACGTCGCCGCTACCCTGGAACGCTACGAGTTCGTCCGCCTCGAGGACTGATCGCGGTTTCTGCGCGGCGCCCCCCGCCTCTTTTTTCCAGTTGCCGGCGCGCGCCTTTTCGTGTAAGGTAGCAAAGAAAAGGCGAAACTCGATGAACCTCACACTGGCTTCCCCAAAATCGCTCTCGCTCGAAGCGGCCCTGACGCGCTTCCATCCGGCAGCTATTCGGCACGAGCCTGCCGCTGGCGGCAGCTATCGAGAACTGCCCGATTCAGTGAATCCCGCGCTGGTGCGGGCCTTGACCGATCGCGGGATTCACAAGCTGTATTCTCACCAGGCAGAAGCCTTCTGCCAGATCGCCCAAGGCCAGAACGTTGTGGTTGTGACGCCCACCGCCAGCGGCAAAACGCTTTGCTACAACCTGCCTGTCTTAAACCTGCTGTTGAGCGATCCCGGCGCACGTGCGATGTATCTTTTCCCGACCAAAGCCCTGGCCGAAGACCAGCTTCATGAACTGCAGACTGCCCTTGACGAGATGGGTTCGGAAATCCGCGCCTTCACGTATGACGGCGATACGCCGCAAGACGCCCGCAAGGCCATACGGCAGCGCGCCAGCATCGTGCTGACCAACCCGGACATGCTTCACACCGGAATCCTGCCGCACCACACACGCTGGGCCAAGCTGTTCGAGAATCTACGCTACATCGTGATCGATGAGCTGCATTATTACCGAGGCGTCTACGGCAGTCACTTAGCGAACCTCATCCGGCGGCTGAGGCGCATCTGCGAGTTCTACGGATCTAAGCCGGTATTCATCTGCTGCTCGGCCACCATCGCCAACCCGCGCGAGCTGGCCGAGTCACTCACGGAAGCGCCATTCCGCCTGGTGGATTCCAACGGCGCGCCGCGCGGCGCGAAATTCTTCATCTTCTACAATCCGCCGGTGGTGAATCGCCAATTAGGCATCCGGCGCAGTTACCTTGCGGAATCTCGGCGATTGGCGCTCGACTTCATCGAACACCACTTGCAGACGCTGGTCTTCGCCAACAGCCGGCTCGCCACGGAGATCCTGGTCACTTACCTGAAAGACGCGGTGGAACGCGGGCCGCTGCCTGGAGACACCGTGCGCGGCTATCGTGGCGGGTACCTGCCGCGCGAGCGAAGGGAGATCGAGCGCAAGCTGCGCGATGGCGAGATTCGCGCGGTAGTCGCCACCAACGCGCTGGAGTTGGGTATCGACATAGGCTCGCTGGACGCCGTGGTGATGGCCGGCTATCCGGGCACCATCGCTTCCACTTGGCAGCGCGCCGGACGCGCCGGACGCCGCCAGGGAGCATCGGCCGCCGTGTTGGTCGCCTCCAGCGCGCCGCTCGATCAGTACATCGTCGAGCACCCCGATTACTTCTTCGGCCGCTCGCCGGAGCACGCTTACATCAATCCGGATAACCTCGAGATCCTGCTGGCGCATCTGAAATGTGCCGCCTTCGAGTTGCCCATACAGGATGGCGAGAAGTTCGGCAAGCATGATACCGCGGAGATGTGCCGCTTTCTGGAGGAAGCCGGCTTTCTGCACCACTCCGCGGGCGCCTGGCACTGGACTTCGGAAACCTATCCGGCGGACGCGACGAGCTTGCGCTCCGTCTCGAGCGATAACTTCGTGGTGGTGGATATCACGGGCGAGCCCGCCGTGATCGCCGAAGTCGCATTTACGGCGGCACTCACCACCTTGCACGAAAAAGCCATCTACCTGCACGAAGCCCGCCAGTATCATGTGGAGCGCTTCGATTACGAGCAGCGCAAAGCCTACGTGCGGCGCGTGGATTGCGATTACTATACGGACGCCATCGACTACACGCAGGTGAAGGCTCTCGAGGAATTCGAGAGCGAGCCACTGGCGGGCGTGCGCCGGTGCCACGGCGACGTGCGCGTGAACCGCCAGATCGTGGGGTTCAAAAAGATTAAGTTTTACACCATGGAAAATGTCGGCGCGGGCAATCTCGCGATCCCCGAGCAGGAAATGCACACCACGGCGTTCTGGCTGCATTTTCCCGCCGAATTCCTGGCTCGCTTTCCGGACCTGACTCCGGACGAGAAGCGCAGCGGCCTCGCGGGATTGGGCAACGCCCTACGCACCGTGGCCGCGCTGCTGCTGATGTGCGATCCGCGCGATCTGGGGGTGGCATTCAGCGAAGAGCCGAATCTGTATCTCTACGATTGCTACCCTGGCGGAGTGGGCCAAAGCGCGCCGCTCTTCCGCATGGCGGAGCGGCTCGTGCGGCAGACGTCGGAGTTGCTGGAGGGGTGTGAATGCGAGGCCGGCTGCCCGTCTTGCGTGGGTCCGGTAGGGGAGATCGGCGAGCGGGGGAAGGAAGCGGCTATGCGGATTTTGGGGGCGATGCTGGATGAACGCACACACTAGGAGGTTTTGCTTTTGTTAGCACGTCTGTGCTAACATCCTGACAGGAGGAATGGATGGCAATAAGGAAACAGGCGCAATCCGATGAGACTCCTGGCTATCGGGGGCGCCAGGCGAAAACTGGCAATTCCCTGGGGCTGCGCTTCGACAAGGCCCTATTCCAGAGTCATCCCGAGTTCTCCGGCAAGGTGCGCGCGCATGTGATCGCGCCCGGACGGATGCTGGTCGTTGCCGATCCCGCAAAAAAACCTCGGCGGCAGGACAATGATCCGGTAATCGAATCGTTTCTGAGTTTCCTGGCGGACGACATGGTCCGGTCGCCCAAACAACTCAAGCGGCTGGATCCGGCCTTAGCTGCGCGCATTCATGCCCTTGTCGGTCATTTGCCCGTTAACGCGGACGCGGACTTGGGCGACGATCCGCTTGACTGATGGAGTCCCGAGGGTGGCGCCTCTTCGTTCACCCGCTCTTCCAAGCGCAATTGGAAAAGTGGGCGGCACGAGTTGAGAAGCTGGCGTGCAGAGACCCACAAGGGTATTCATCGCATCCAGCGACGAAGCTCCTGGCAACCGTCAATCATTACATGCGCGAAGTTATTCCGCGCGACCCGAATAGCCCCGAGTTCTGGCAAGGGAACACTCTGGGGTCAGATAACCGTCATTGGTTCCGCGCTAAGTTTCACGAAAGGTATCGGCTGTTCTTTCGGTTCTCGACCCAACAAAAAGTCATCATTTATGTGTGGGTCAACGACGAGCAAAGCCTGCGCAAAGCCGGGGCAAGAACTGATCCGTATGCTGTCTTCAAAGGGATGCTGGAAAGCGGAGCGGCACCCGGCTCGTTTGCGGAACTCGTGCGGGCCTCCAAAGAGATGAAGTGATCGGCAAACGCCCCCCGCTACCTCTTCTTCAACTGCTCCGGAAAAACCGCGTACCCTTCCGGCGGCGGATACAACGAATACAGCAACTCCAGTCGCTTGCGCAAGTACCGGCTGGGCATCTGGCGCGGGCCTGTCTCCACGTCGATATCGCAGCAGGTGCCGTGCAAATAGAGCGTCAGCG
>JBEKUO010000606.1:0-4750 GCA_049514955.1 Bryobacteraceae bacterium
TCCGCCGCGTACGGCCGTGTGGAGGCGCGCATCAAGATCCCATACGGTCAGGGCATCTGGCCAGCATTTTGGATGCTCGGCGATAACATCAAGGAAGCCGGATGGCCGGCATGCGGTGAGATCGACATTATGGAGAACATCGGCCGCGAGCCGGGCCTCGTGCACGGCACTGTTCACGGACCGGGTTACTCGGGCGAACATGGGATTGGCCGGCCCTTCAAACTGGCGGCTGGCCGGTTTGCCGACGATTACCATCTCTACGCCGTCGAGTGGACTTCTGAGCGCATCGATTTCATGGTGGACGGCGCCACTTACCACACTGTCACGCTAGCCTCATTACCACCCGGCGCCAAGTGGGTGTACGACCATCCTTTTTTCGTGATCCTCAATGTGGCGGTGGGGGGCGGGTGGCCGGGAAATCCGGATGCTACCAGCGTATTCCCGCAGAAGATGCTGGTGGACTGGGTGCGGGTATATGGACGGGAGTGAATCACGGCGACAAGCAAAGCTCACCTGCGCCGGCCGGAGTGCCCGACCCATAGGGTACCCCGGCAGGCATGAGTGCCTGCGCCCCGGCGCCACAATCAGTGCTTCATAAAGGCCACGGCGGAAGTGACTCCTGGGCCGGATTCCTGCTGAAGAGTTCCCCCCAACTGTTTAGCCAGGATCTCTACAATCCGCAGTCCCATGGATTTGGATTGCTTCGAGTCAACGCCGGCAGGCGGCCCGATTCCGTTGTCGGCTACCTGCAAAGTGACATGGGCGCCGTCCGGACATCGGATTGAGACTACGATCTCACCCGTGCGGGCCGCGGGGAAAGCGTACTTCAGCGAGTTAGTGATGAGCTCATTCAGAATCAGGCCACAAGGTATCATCTGATCCATCTTGAGGGAGACCGGATCGCAATCGAAGCGCAGGCGGACTGCTTCAGGACTAATGCCGAACGAGTCAAACAGATCGGAAGCCAGGCGGCGGGCATACTCTCCGAACTCCAATTCGTCCAGTTGTTTGTCGCCGTACATCTGTTCGTGAATCAAGGCCATCGACTGCACCCGGCGCTGGGCCTCGCGCAGTGCCTGCCGCGAGCCAGGGTCGGAGAGCGATTCAGCTTGCATGTTGAGGAGACTGGAGACGGTCTGTAGGTTGTTTTTGACGCGATGCTGGAGCTCCTGGAAGAGCGCATCCTTGGCGGTGAGAGCCGCGGATAACGCGGCCTCCGTGCGTTTCTGCGCGGTGATATCCACGGACACGCCGCCCAACAGACGCCGACCCGCGGCATCGTTGAACAGAAACCGGAAAGAGAGCAATTGACGGATGTGCCCATCGGGAGTGGTTACTTCTTCGGTTACCTGGGAAGCCTGGCCGCTCTCGAAGACGGACAAATCGGCGGTGCAGAGCCCGGTTGCGACGGCCGGGCTTGAGGTGTCATTGACGTAGACAAGCTGGCCCGTATCGTCTTTGATGAATGCCAAGGCAGGGCTGTGACGCATGAAGGAATCGAAGCGGGCCTCACTGGCTTTCAGTTCCTCTTCGGCCGTCCTTTTGTCCGCGAGCAACTTATTCTGCTGGAGGGCGCGAGTTACCGCCGGACCCAGACGCACCAGACGATCCTTGAGAAGATAATCGGCGGCGCCCTGTTGCATCATGGCGACGGCTGCGTCTTCGCCAATATTGCCGGAGACGACAATGAAGGGCACGCTCAGCCCGCGCTCCTGCAGGAGTTGTAGCGCCAGCCGGGCATCCAGCTCCGGCATGTTGTAGTCGGCGAGGATGATATCCGGCGGCGGGTCGAGGTGGGCGAGATAGTCACGCTCGGTGTCCACCCGCTGCCAGACCGGATCGAACCCGCTTCGGCGCAGTTCATGCACTACGAGCTCGGCGTCTTCAGGCCGGTCTTCCAGGATCAGGAAGGAAAGGCGCATGAGGCGAGTTTTCTGCGCGGGCAGGAGTGCCCGCGCGGCAGGCTAAGAGCCTGCGCCACGGTGCGGCCTGCGGCCGGACGCCGACACCAGGGTCGGGCCCACTGGACGGGCGCCCAGCAGTCTGCGGACGCGGCCGAGCAACTCCGACGCGGAAAATGGCTTTGGCAAAAAGTTCGTCTGCCAATCCGTCACCCAATTCTCATCGAGCGAATCGTGGGCGTAGCCGGAGATGAACAAAACCTTCATTGCGGGCCGAAGTGGCGCCAGACGTTCGGCCAGTTGCGGCCCGGACATACCCGGCATGACCACATCGGTGACCAGGATATGGATGGGCTCCTCATATCGTTCCGCGATCACCTGGGCTTCTTCGCCATCCCGGGCTTCCAGCAGTTGATAGCCTTCCTGCTCGAAGTACATATGCATCACCCGGCGGACGTTGTCTTCGTCTTCGACAAGGAGAACCGTGGGCGTGTCATCGCCGCCGGCCGTGCAATTTTCCAGGCCGCTAATTTCGCGCACCTTTTGAAAGTCGCTTACGCGCGGCAACAGGATCTCAAAGGCGGTACCTTTCCAAACCTCGCTGGCCGCGGTGATGTATCCCCCGCTTTGGACGATGATGCTGTGCACCATGGACAAGCCAAGTCCAGTGCCGAATCCAGGTTTCTTGGTCGTAAAGAAAGGCTCAAAAATATGTGCGAGAGTGGCCTTATCCATGCCTTCGCCGCTGTCGGACACCAGGAGCCGCACATAGGGTCCGGGCGGGCACAGGAGCGCGGCATGGCTGTCAGGCTGCACTTCGGTGTTCCCGGTTTCCATGCGCAGCTCGCCACCGCCGGGCATGGCATCCCGGGCATTCAGGGCCAAGTTGAGGAGGACCTGCTTGAGTTGACCGCGGTCGGCGCGAACGCGGCCCAGATCCGATCCCAAGGTGGTGGTCAGGATGCGAGTCTTGCCAAGGGCGTACGAGATGGAAGGCTGCATCTCGACGATCACCTCGTTGATGTTGAGCGCCTCTGGCCGGACGGTTTCGTGGCGGCTCAGCGTCAATAGCTGGCTGGTGATGGAAGTGGCAAGGGAAGCGGCATTCTTGATTTCCAGGACGCGCTCCAGATCGTCGTTGGAAAGGGACTCAGAAAGTTCTTCGGCGCATCCGAGCACGACCGTGAGCTGGTTATTGAAGTCATGGGCCAGGCCGGCAGCCAGATTGGCGATGGCCTCCATTCTCTGCGACTGCATGACGCGGCTTTCCAATTCGCGCCTGGCGCCGATGTCGCGCAGCACCAGGATGGCGCCCAACGGCTCATCCGAGCGATTTTCAAAACATGAGAGCTCGACAATGGTGGACACGCCGATCTTGGAAATGAGCGTGTAGCCGCGGGGCGCCCGTATCTGCGCGGGGACTTGGAGGAGCAGAGGGATGACGGGATTTTCCGATGGCGCCCCGGTGAATTCATCGAACAAACCAAGAACGTCCATGAGCAGACGCCCACGGGCGTCCACGCCGGTCCAGCCCGTGAGCTGCTCGGCGACCGGATTCATGAATACCACTTCGCCGTTGGTGTTGGTGGCGATGACGCCTTCTCCTATACTTTTTAGCGTGGTCGCCAGCCACGCTTCGCTGGTGCGCAGGCGGCGTTCCATCTCGTGTTTATGGATGGAAATCTGCACGGCGCTGCGGAGCTCGGAGTCTCTGATCGGTTTTAGGATATAACCGAAGGGCTCGGTACGCGTGGCCCGGTTGATGGTCTCTTCGTCCGCATGGGCGGTGATGTAGACGACTGGCGTCTCCAGCACGCTCTTCAACTCTTGGGCCGCAGTGATGCCGTCCATCTCGCCCTTCAGACGGATGTCCATGAGCACCAGATCGAAGGGCGTGGAGCGCGCAAAGTGAAGCGCTTCCTCCCCGGAGCGGGCGATTGCAGGCACCTTATAGCCCAGCCGCTCCAGCCGGTTCTGGATATCGGCGGCGATGATTCCTTCGTCTTCCACGATAAGAATTTGTTTGTTCTGTGCTTCCGTCATCCGCAAGCGTGGGTTCTCGAGATCGGAGAGAGGTTGTTTGAGACCTGCCATGGCTAGGATGTACCTTGCGAGTGAGTGTGACGGATATCACGAGAATCTCAAGATTTTGGGGCAGGAATCGAAACTTCCTGAACAATCAAAGCCCAAATGACTGGATCTAAATAGGTTGGCGAGCCACGCTGGCCTGCGCGGCGTCAGAACTGAAAACGCAACTGCACATCGATACGCCGGTTGTCGGTCGGTGTTTGCTCGGCTTGGAATCCGCCCGCTATCGTCGTGGACTGCAGGAAATTCGACGATCCCATGAAGCCGACCGGCGGGCCAAAGTTAACATGGTTCAATATGTTGCGGGCGCTGATCGAAAGCGTTAGATTATAGCGATGCTCGGTGGTCCCGCCGCCGCCGAAGGGCCCTCCCCGGCCGCCGCCGAAACCGCCGATGGGGCCGCCGCGCGGGCCTCCGCCACCGGTGTTGGCGCGCGAGCCGCCGCTCGATCCCGCGAATTTTGTGGTGCCAAACCCCCACGTCCGGCTCAACCGCAGATTCAAACTGAGTTGCGAGGGGCCGATGCCCAGATTGCGCGGGATAAGCGTGGCGCCGGGCGCGGGGTTCGGGTTCAAATACCCATACGGCGTCGAGACAATACAGTTGAAGGTGACGGTGGCAGTGCAGGGATTGGATCCAGGTCCGCTGGCGAAAGCCGGCCGGGCGTTGAGGATCCCATCGGAGATGCCGCCATACAAGTAAGATCCACCTGTGGTGATGTTGAAGGGCACGCCGCTCGATGCCACAACGAACGGAGAAAG
>JBEKUO010000607.1:0-4743 GCA_049514955.1 Bryobacteraceae bacterium
CGTGGCCGTAGAGTAGCCCACGGCCCACACGTTATCAGGCGCCAGGGCCACCACCGCTTCCAGGCTGTTCGGGCCGCTCCCCACGTTGGGCGTCCGAACCAGCGTCCAACCGGCGCCATCGTAATGTTCGGAAAATGTCACATTGCCGTTGTAGCCGACCGCCCAAATGTCGGTGGAGGCGTCCGCGGAGACCGCCCGGAAGAACCCGTAGAGCCGGCCGGCTGTCGCGGTCCAGGCCGTGCCATCCCAATGCTCATAAAGCGCATCGAGAGACTCGTTGTCCACAAGCAGGCTGCCCACCGCCCAGATGTCGTTGGCGGAGACCGCGGTCATGTCCCAGATCGACGGTTGCTGGCTGGCGCTGAATTTAGGCCCTGGATAGACGCTCCACTTCGTGCCGTCCCAGCGCTCGATCACCTGGTTCGGAGTCGCCGTCCCGATCCCCACAACTCCGGCCGCCCACGCTTCGGTCGGCGAAATGTCCACCAGTGCGTCAAGGTAACTCGTGTTGTCGCCGTGTATCCCGGGCGCCGGGAATGCGGTCCACGTAGTCCCGTCGTAGTGGATCGTCGATTGACCGACAGCCCAGACATCGCTGGGAGAAGATGCCGCCGCCCTCTGCAGTCCATTCTGGTATGGGTTTGGATGCAGGTTCGGCGTAGGCACCACCTGAAAGATGGATTGCGCGCAAATCAATCCGGAAACGCTCGTCAGACCCAGTATGACCATCGCGCGAACATAGCTAGCTTTCATAATCCCTCTTAACTCAGTATCGCAGCACGGGCGGGCGCAGCGATGCGAAAGGTTTGTAAATAAAAAGCGCGCCTTAGTCGCGAATTCCCAGCACCTCGCTCAGTCCCGCGAGGAGTATGCTTCGGCGCTAGGCGAAAGTGTCCCGGTAGCGATTGGCTGAGGTGACCACTCCAGGAACAGAACGGAGAACAGGACCTGGATCAGAGAGCTGTCATCATCATCCGCGCCAAAGACGTGCATGGTTGGAGGTGAGAGGGAAGCGAGGCGATATCATCCACGCCCCAGGCGTGCGGGTTGTTTTTCTATCATCCGCGCCAACGGCGCGGCCTGTGCGGGAACCTACCGTGTGGAGCGTGCGAGCTTGTACCGGAGGCAGTCGAAGTAGTCCGGGCTGACGCGCAGCTCCAGCACTTCCTAAATCACTGGCGGAAAATAAGCCAACGAACGAATCGGGCCGAGCCGTGGCGCATCGGCCGGGCGGATCAGGCGGCGCGTGGCGCCACTCCTATGTAGTTTTGCGATTCCAATCGCGTTTGAGTTAGATGGATTGCCCCGTTACGGTCTTATTTCCGGCGGTGCGCTCACTGCCAAAAATCTCGGCAAAATTACCGAGAATGAAATTCCAGGCTTTCTCGTGCGCTTGCGCCATGCCATCACTCGCAAAACCCGAGTGCACGAGAGTCATCAAAGTACCTTCTCCCTTTTTCTGGAAGGTCACCGTAACCATCGTTTCCTCTCCCAAGGTTTTCCGTGACATCCATGTATGGCGTATTCGACCCGGTCGACGAAACTCCGTAAACCGCCCATAGTGGGGCTGCCCCCTAAAGAGCCAGTACCAAAGCCCGTCTACCATTGGATTGACGATCAGTTTTTCATTCTCATGAAAAGGTGTGCCGGGGATCTTAGGATCTAGCCATGCGTCAAACACCTCATCTGGTGAGGCGGGAATCGTTCTTTCACAAGTGATTTCGATGTTCTCCACGGACTTGTTCGTCATTCGCTCTTCTCCTTCTTTTTCTTGTTCCTAAAATATTGCTCGAACTGGTCGAGGCGTTCATTCCAGAAACTCTCGTACTCATGCACCCATCCTGCTACCTCGCGGAGTGGTTCGCCTCGAAAAGAAATGAGCACTTCGCGACCCCGCCTCCTGCGTTCAATAAGTCCAGCTCTTCCGAGCAGTTTCAGATGCTTCGTCACCGAATTTAAGGCAGTGTCGAACGGCTTCGCGACATCAAGGAATCGAGCAGGCCCATTCGCTAGCTGCGCAATAATTGCCCGCCGAGTCGGGTGAGAAATGGCCGTCAACACAGGCGTCAGTCGATCCATTTTTACATTACACCATAGGGTGTAATGTATTGCAAGCCCTTTTTGACCTGCGTGGCTGCTATGGGCCCTGGGGTTCAGGCTACGAAGCCAAAGCGAAGTCAAGAACCACTGGACTCAACGGCGGTTCGAGAATATCCCGCATTCGAGGATTTTGAGCTCCACGTCCTTCTCAAGGGAGACCGATGGGTCGTGATCGATGGTCGATCCTGCGTGTTAGCGTGCATTAGAAAACGTAGATTTTCGGACGGCCCTCCGGAGACCGTGGCGGCTTGGATGCGTTGCTTGTAGCCACCGAAAAGGGCCCCCAAACCTGTCTTTTCCGATGAGATCTAACATGTTGTCCGCAGTTCTGGCCCGCATACGCTTTGTGCATGGTTCCGACCTTTGGGTCGAGAGTCTGTCAAGCCTAGCGTACCGGCTCCTCAAACGAGATACTCCAAATCAACTCGCTCCTATTTGCGGCTACGGCGCAGTTCGGTCGGTACCCTGGTGACTGTCCGATTGCTCCCAATAGGAGAACACTCCGGTGCTCAGATGGACACCGACCTGCTGAGGCAATCCCGAATAACATTCCTCTGCGCCGTGGTCAATTGCTGAGCCATCTCGTCGAAGCGCATGGTCCCTTTGGTGTAATGACGATTGGATGGTGCAAGCTGCCTGATAACTGCGTCTGACACTGACCGAGCCACTTGCGGAAAAGCGACGGCGACCGCGAGGTACGCCGGCAAATAATAGGGGAGCGCATCCGCCGAGAGCCAGTCCAGCGCCGTTGCCCAGTTGAGGAGGTCTTGAACATCGATCTCCTGCCATACTCGCCCTCGCAACTGGCCTCATCATGGGCTTCGATGTCAAACGAATCCGGGAAAGCGTCCTTGCCGGGGCATTCAGTCTGCCCAAAAGCCGTCAGCAATCGCTCCACTATCGGATTCGATTTGATGGCGTCAATTCTCATGATCTATGGAAGTCCGCCGGTATCCTCTCCGAATATCGCTAGTCTATCAGACCATGCGCCCAGGCCCTTCGATTCCACCGCTTAGGCTCCGTTAAGAAATAACATTGCCATGGCGAGGCAGGATTTCGTAATTCCAATCGCCATGGAAAGCGTCGCGTTGGAGGCGGATTTGGGCCATCTCCTCATCAGCCACTTTCGTCCCCGCCGGGTACTGGCGATCGTCAATCTCGGCATGCACTTTCAGTCCTTTCTTGGTCGTCGTGCCTGCAATGAGGCTGACGACCACCTTTAAGCTGGTGAGCGGTTTCCCTCGCCAATTCTTGCAGATGAAGGAGAATAGCCGATGTTCGATCTTGTTCCATTTGCTGGTTCCCGGAGGGAAATGGCTCACCGCAATGGTGAGTCCGGTTTCGTCGGCCAGCCGTTGCAGCTCCAGTTTCCACAGCCGCACGCGAGACCCATTGCTGCCGCCGCCATCTGCCGTAATGAGGAGGCGCCGGGCTTGTGGATACTTCTCCTGACCCAGTGCCTGCCACCACCGCCGGATAGTTTCCACGGCAAACGACGCCGTGTCGTGGTCTACCCCCACGCTCACCCATCCGATGTTCTGGGCCAGATCGAAGACGCCGTATGGCGCCACGCGCCCCAGTTCGGGAATAACGAAATCATGCACCCGGACCCTTTCGGGATCTCCCTTCGGTCGCCACTCCTGCCCAGCATTCTTCAAGTCACCCACCAATTCCTTTTTCTTGGTGTCCACCGAGATCACCGGCTGCTGGCGTTTAATGTATTGCTGCACCTTGGCGTTGATGTGCTCGAACTGCGCGTCGCGGTCCGGATGGCTATCCCCTTCTTTGGTCTTGCGGTTGGCCTGCAGGCTGTAGTCCAACTCGTGGAGCAACTCGGCAACCACCGGATAGCTCACCTGGTGCCCCATCTCGTTCAGTTCCTCGGCCAATCTCCGCACGCTCTTGCAAGTCCATCGCAAGCAGGTCTCGGGGTGGCCGCGCGTGGTGGATTCGACCAGTTTCTCCAGATCCGCGACCAGCGTGGGATCCTTTTGCCGGGCTCTCTTGCGCCCGCCTCCCGGGCGGCGAATCCGTCCTGCCGGACGGCTGGGCGGCTGTTCCAACTCCCGCAGTCCTTGACGGATGACTTGGCGCGCCACCCCAGTGGCTTGCGATACGGCCGAGACCCCACCCGGCCCCCACACCTTGCATTCCGCCGCTACGCAGAGCCGTCGCGATTTCTCGTCCAGCACCCCCTCCAAGGCGGCGTAGCGGCGACGAACTCCGGCCAGGGAATCCACGCTTCCAGGATACCCCAAACATAATCAGATGGAAATGTTATTTCTTAACGGTGCCTTAGCTAGCTAAACGCGCTTCCCCGGTGGGTGTAACTCCCTAAACCCGTACGGCTCAGCACCGGAACAGCGGGGAATTTTCGTAAGAATGCCAAAGCCTGGCGAGCTTCGCTCGCCCGCGCCGACAAGAGTGTCGGCGCGCAGGCGGGAGCGCCTGCGCCACGAGGCCAATCGCGCGGGTCATACCCAAGGTTCAAACCGGCGCAGCCGGCGGCCATGCTAAAGCGCGCGCCACGCTACTTCACAACCACCTTGTCCGCTGCCTGGTTCTCGTACTCGTCTTCGACACGCACGGCCAGCGTGTGCTCGCCGGGCGCGACGTGGTCCAGGGTCAAATCGTAGGCCAGCT
>JBEKUO010000608.1:0-5670 GCA_049514955.1 Bryobacteraceae bacterium
ATCTGCTTCGGATTGTTCGCGGCGCCGGTCTTTAGGATCTGCTCGGCATCGGCGATCTTGTTCTGTAGCAGGTACACGCTGTAAAGCTCCGTGTAAGCCAGAACGAAAGTCTTATCCTTATCGATGAGTTGCTGGTAAAGCTTCTCAGCCTCCGCGTATTGGCGGTCCGCAGCCAGCGCCCGCGCCAGTTGCATGGTGAGATTCGAGGTGGGCGGCTTCAGGGATGCGGCCTTGCGGTATTCCGCGATCGCGTCCTCGACCAGCTTCTGGGTTTCTTCGCGCCGGCCCGCGCGGAAACTGGCCTGCGCCCGGGCGAAATCCAGATCCGCGGTCAGCCGGTGGCCGTCGAATGAATTGGGGTCGCGCTCGAACAGTTCTTTGGTGATCCCTTCGACTTCATTCAGAAACTGGGGTTCGCGCGTAAAAGCGATATAGATCTCCGCGAGCCGGATTTCGGCGTCGAGGTGCTCCGGGTGGTCCTTCGGAATCAGCTCGATCGCTCGCCGCAATTCGCCGAGGGAGTTCGGAACGCGCCCCAGTTTCAAATCCGTGAGTGCCAGGTGGTAATAGGCGAGGCCGTATCGCTGGTCCTTCTGCAGGGCGTTGCGATACATGATGGACGCTTCTTTAAACTTACCTTTTGCGAAGTATTTGTTCCCGTTTTCAAGATATCTTTTCTTGGCGACATTGGGATCCCGATTACAGGAAACCAATGTCACAGCAGCCAGTATGACGACCAGGGCCCTCATCAAAGTCCTCACCGCTGATTCTAATACACGGCACGTGTGGTGGGGCAGGCGCTTTCGCCTGCCAACCTGCGAACTTCAGTTCGCCGTGCGTGGCGCAGGCGCTCCCGCCTGCCGCGCCGGCACTCCTGCCGGCGCAGGCGAGCTTTGCTCGCCTATCTCTTATTGCAAAAAAAACTGAGATTTTTCCGGAGCGAGTGGCACTAGCACTCTGAAAATCGGCTTCATCCTGTATATAAGGAAGGAATTAGCATGGACCTGCAGGCTCACATAGCGCCGTCGCCGGAAGGGACCAGCTCAATCCTGCTGATCGGTCCGCTCGACTCTCGCCGTCGCGCACTGCGCAGCATCCTTTCGCCTCCGCACTGGGATGTTCGCGAGGCATCGACTTACGCGGAAGCCGTCGGAATCCTCGATAACTGCCGCATAGGGGTTGCCATCTGCGATACCGAGGTTCCAGACGGCAACTGGCAGGCCCTACTGCGGAATTTGCAGGGCAGAACCCGCCCCCCAATCCTGATTATTTCGTCCCGGCTGGCCGACGAACGGCTCTGGGCGGAGGTCTTGAACCTGGGCGGCTACGACGTTCTGGTACAGCCGTTTGACCGGAGCGAAGTCCTGCGCGTTGCAGGTATGGCCTGGATGTCCTGGCGCCAACGTTGCCAGGGCCGGAGCGGAGAGGCGCCGCGCGCCCTGCAGGTAGCTGCGGCCTCCTGATCTAGCGTGGCCACGCGCGCACCATCCCCACTCGCGATCGCCCAAACGCCTGGAGCCGCAGGCGGTCAAATCCACGAGGACTTCCGCCGCCTGGCGGAGTGTGTGCCCGATTCCGCCATGTTCATGCTCGACCCGCACGGCAGAGTGCTGATCTGGAACTACGGCGCGGAGCGCATCAACGGATATCGCGCCGAGGAGATCATGGGCCGGCATCTGTCCTGCTTTTATTTGCCGGAAGAGATCGCGCGCAGAGTGCCGGAACAGCACATACAGTGCGCGGCACAAAACGGCTACCTTGCCGCCGAGGGCTGGCGGGTGCGCAAGAACGGCTCTCGCTTCTGGGCCAGCGTGGTCATGACCGCGTTGCGCGAACGGGATGGGTCGCTGCACGGATTCGCCCATCTGGCGCGCGATCTCACCGCGCGCCGCCAGGCGCCGGGGCGCGCTTGGGAGACCGCCGTGCAGGTGGAGGGACTGAGTTGGGCGAGCCTCTCCGCGCTGCCCGAGCAGATCTGCGTGCTGGATCGGGATGGAACCATCGTCTTGACAAACCGGGCCTGGGACCAGGCCGCGCTGGCAAACGGCGCCGACCTGACTCGCTGCGGCGCCGGCAGAAACTACCTCCAGATCTGCCGGGCGGCGATGGGCAAATCCACGGAAGGCGCCACCAAGGCAGCCGCCGGGATTGAGTCCGTTCTGCAAGGCGCACTACCGCGCTTCACGCTGGACTACCCGTGCCCGTCTCCCAAGCGGACCGCCTGGTTCCAACTGTCCGTAATGCCGCTGCCACGGCCCCAGACTGGCGCCGTAATCTCTCATTTCGATATCACGGACCGGGCCGTGCTCGCCAAGAAACTTCATCGCAGTGAAGCGTTCTACGGCGCGTTGATCGAGAATGCCGCGGACGTCGCCGCGATCCTGGCGCCCGACGGGACCATCCGCTACCAGCATCCTGCCTGCGCGTGCGTGCTTGGTTTCACGCCCACGGAACTGGTGGGCCGGCAAATCTTCGAATTCGTGCACCCCGATGACTTGGACTCGGTCCGCGCTCTGCTACGCAATTGCCTGCGGCGCCCGCATTTGAAGCACTCCGCCGAATACCGTGTCCAGGACAAACACGGCGCCTGGTTGGTCCTGGAAAGCAGCGTCCGGAGTCTGGTATCGAATCCGGTGGTCGCTGGAATCGTCATGAATTCACGCGACATCACGCATGCGAGACGGGCCCGGGAAGCCTTGTTGGAGAGGCAGGAAACGCTGGAACACAACCGCGACGAGTTGCGGCTCCTGGCTACGCAGTTGTTCCGCGACCAGGAGGACGATCGCCGGCGGGTCGCTGCGGATTTGCACGACAACCTGGCCCTGCGTGTGGCGGCATTGGCCCTGGAGGCGGGGACGCTGGCCTCACGTGCGGCTTCCACGCTGGCCGTGCAGGCGGGCTTGCATTCCTTACAGGACCGCGCGGCCAGGCTGGGCCACGACCTCTGCCGCATTGCTGACGGATTGCGTCCCTCCGTGTTGGCGCACCTCGGCGTGGGCGTGGCTTTGCGCGACCGCTGCGCGGAGTTCGCCAGGAAAACGGGCATTCCGGTCCACTACTCGCACCGCGGGCTCTCCAGCCATATTCCTCAGGAGATCGCCGCCTGCCTGTACCGCACCACGGAGCATGTCTTGGACGGCATCGCGAAACATGGCGGAGTCGAACGCGCGTCGTTGACGGTGAGCAAGGCTGCCACGGGCCTACGGCTTACCATCCGTTATAACGGCGCTGGCTGCCAGCCGCAAGAAGTGCGGCCCGATTCCAGCCTGGATCTCCTGAGCATGCAGGAGCGCTTGCGGGCCGTGAACGGGTCCATATCCGTCCGCGCGCGGCCCAGGCACGGGATGGAGATCGTAGCGCTCGTGCCGCTGGTGTTCCCCGCCGATCAACCACGCCACTCAGGACTATAAGTAATAGTACTAAGCCCCCACGCGGGCCGTTTCAGAGGAACTCGGCTTGCAGGAATTATCAACAGTCAGCATTAGGTTTGCATAAAATCGCTTGATAAACTTGCAGGCAAACTTAATTACTGATGCCTGGCCCATCGCTTGTTCCCTTGTGACAGAAATCGTCAACTTACTTTTATTTTCACTTCTTCCATTTTAGTACTGCGAGACTGGGCCGTTAGATTGTATACTTACACACGAGTCCCGGGGAGGGGACTAGAGTGGGAATTCTTGAAATTTTCTTCTAAAACGAATTAATGAGGTCTACGGGCCGTGGTAATGGTTGGTTTTTACGATTACCGTTTGGTCGCTCTCTCCGTCGCGATCGCGATCCTGGCTTCATATACCGCCCTGGATCTCGGCGGCCGGGTAACCGCTTCTCGCGGATGGGTCCGGCTCCTCTGGCTGGCTGGCGGCGCCACGTCGATGGGTGTCGGCATTTGGTCACTGCACTTCGTCGCGATGCTGGCCTTCACCTTGCCCGTTCCCGTCGAGTACGACTGGCCCACGGTTTTCCTATCTCTGCTCGCCGGCATTTTCGCTTCCGCCGTGGCCTTGTTTGTCGTGAGCCGGCAGACAATGGGATTGCTGCGAGTCCTGGCCGGCGGCATCTTTATGGGCGGCGGCATCGTAACCCTGCATTACACGGCAATGGCGGCGATGCGTCTGCCCGCGATGTGCCGCTATTCTCCAGCCCTAGTGACCCTTTCGGTCCTACTCGCGATAGCGGGTTCCCTGATTTCGTTATGGCTCACATTTCATTTCCGGGATGAGCCTGCCCGCCGGACGTTGCGTAAGGCCGCCAGCGCGCTGCTGATGGGCGCCGCGATCGGCAGCATGCATTACACCGCCATGGCGGCTGCGAGTTTCACGCCCTCCGCGATGGTCCCGGACCTGTCCCACACCCTGAGCGTCTCTTTCCTCGGAGCCGCCGGCATTAGTGCCGTCAGCGGAATGGTCCTGGTGCTGACGCTGTTTACCTGTCTGGTGGATCGGCTTCAGGAGAAAAACTCGCTGCTCGACGAGTTGTTCGAACAGGTGCCTCAAGCCGTCGCCTTAACTACCGCGGACATTCGGATAGTCCGTGTGAATAGGGAGTTCACACGGCTCTTTGGCTACACGCCACAAGAAGCCCTCGGCCGCCGCATCAGCGAGTTAATCGTCCCCGACGAGTGGCGGGACGAGGATCGCAGATACATGGATCTGGTGGCGCACCGGCACCGCGTAGATGCCGAGGGCGTGCGCCGCTGCAAGGAGGGCAGCCGTTTGCACGTCATTTACCGCGACATCACGGAGCGCCGGCGGGCGGCCGAGGCACTCCGGGCTAGCGAAGGCCGCTGGCGCGCCATCTTCGAGAATTCGGCGGTCGGCATCGCCCTGGCGGACCGGCAAGGTAAGTTCATCGCCACGAATCGCGCTTATCGGGAGATGGTGGGTTACTCGGATGAGGAACTGCAGGCGATGTCCTTCATGGACCTCACGCACGAAGAGGACCGTCCGGCAAATGCGGCCCTGGCCCAGGAACTATGGGATGGCAGGCGCCAGCAATTCCGGTTCGAGAAACGCTATTGGCGAAAGGACGGAAGACTGATCTGGGTGAGGCAAACAGTCTCGAGAGCGTCCGGCTCTGAAACAACGCCTCCATTTGCCATGGCGATCATGGAAGACATCACCGAGCGCAAGCACGCCAAAGAAGCGCTGCGCGAAAGCCAGATGCGCCTGGCATTGAGCGTCAAGGCATCCAATACGGGATTGTGGGACTGGAACCTCGAAACCAACGAACTGTATGTCTCCCCGGAAGGCAAGAGCCAGCTTGGTTACGCGGACCGCGAAATCGCCAATCGCCTGGAGGAGTGGGAAACCCGGATACACCCCGAGGACCGGGAACGCGTGCTCGCGACCGTCCGCGCTTTCCTTGAGAGTCCCGGGCCGGGTTACGAGATGGAATGCCGGCTGCGCCACAAGGACGGCTCTTACCGCTGGATTCTCAGCCGGTCGTCGGTCCTGCGGGACGCGGACGGGAAACCTTATCGGATGCTGGGCGCACATCTCGATTTCACGGAGCGTAAACGGAACGAGGAAAGGTTGCGGGAATACGAAAAAGTTGTGGAGAACTTGCAAGAGATGATCATGGTGGTGGACCGCGAATATCGCTACCTGATCGCGAACCGCGCATTCCTGAACTATCGCGGCATGGAGAGGGACCAGATCGTCGGCCGTCTGG
>JBEKUO010000609.1:0-8875 GCA_049514955.1 Bryobacteraceae bacterium
GAAGTACTGGACGGCGGCAAGCTGAAAATCAGCCGGGAAATCGAAGGCGGCAATAAGGAGATGAGTGAAATCGATCTCCCGTGCGTGTTGTCGATCCAGACCGGCATCAACGAACCGCGTTATGTCGGCATGCGCGGCATACGGCAAGTGGCCTCGGTGCCCATTCCGACACTTGGCGCTTCGGACCTCGGCGTGGACGGAGCCGTGGGGGAAGCCGCCGCGAAAGTGAAGCGGGTGGACTACTTCACGCCGCCGCTGGGCAAGGGCGCCGAGATGCTCGAAGGCAGCCGGGAAGAGATCATCGACAAGCTGATCGAGATTGTGAAAGCCAAAGGAGGGTTGAAATAATGCCCCACATTTTTGCCTACATCGTACACAAAGGCGGCGTGCCCGACGATTCGGCGGCCGAGTTGCCGGTGGCCGCAAAGAAGATCGATGGCGCGCAATCGCCTACGGCAGTAGTGACTGGTTGGGGCGCTGAGTTAGACGCCGTTTGCGAGACCCTACGGGCTTCCTACGGCGAGGTATGGAAAATCGCCAACGAAGCGCTGGCCTATCCCAACGCCGAACTCGTGCGGAAAGCCTTGGTGAACGTCCTGCCGCAAGGCAGCGTCTTGCTGGTGCCGCATGCCCATTTCGGGGTCGATCTGTCGCCGGGCCTGTCCATCAAGATGAACGCAGCCTTCGTCTCCGACGTGTTGGACATCGAGGGCGCGGAAGGGAACTATTTGAAACTGGTCCGCCAGGAATTCGGAGGACAGGTGAACACGCACGTGCGGTGCGATATTTCCTCCGGCGCGGTCATTAATATACGTCCCGGCGCGTTCAAGCCGCTGGAAGGCGCGGCGGCCGGCGGGGTAGTCGTCGATAAGTCGTCCGCGGCCGTCGATCTTAAGGCGCGGCGGCGTTATCTGGAGACGGTCGTCGCCGAGGCAGGCGACGTCGATATCACCAAGTACAAGGTTTTGGTTTCCATCGGCCGGGGCATCGGGGAGCAGGACAACGTGGCCCTGGCCCAGGATCTAGCCGACGCCATGGGTGGGGCGGTGAGCTGCTCGAGGCCCGTGGTAGACGCCAAGTGGATGGAGAAGTCCCGGCAGGTGGGATCTTCCGGACAAACCGTCAAGCCCAAGGTCTACATGGCATGCGGCATTAGCGGCTCGTTCCAGCACCTGGCCGGCATCAAAGGGAACCCCTTCATTGTGGCCATCAACAAGAACCCCAAGGCCCCCATTTTTCGTGTAGCGGATGTCGGGATTGTCGACGACATCCTGGAATTTTTCCCGGAATTGACCAGCAAGATTCGTGAAAACTGAGGCACCCCATGATCGCAAAAAAGACGCTGAAATTAAGCTTGAAGTCGCTCAGAGACTTCGCCAAGAAACGGCTGCCGGACGCGGAGTTGATCGCGCTCGATGAACGCGACGAATGCCCGATCGAAATCGTGCGGCATATGTGCAGCCCGGACAAACTGGGCATTCAACTCCTGTTCATCCCCGAAGAGTTCGGCGGCATGGGCGGCGGCGCCTTCGATGTGTATTGCGTCTGCGAAGAGATGGCGCATATCGATCTGGGCATCGCCACAGCCGTACTGGCGACGTTCCTGGGCAGCGACCCGATCACGGTCGGCGCTACGCCGGAGCAAAAGAAGCTCTGGCTTAGCCGCATCGCGGACGAAGGATTGTTATTCGCCTACGGCGCCACTGAACCAGATGCGGGCAGCGATCTGGCGGCGTTGCAGACCACGGCGGATCCGGTCATGCAAGACGGCCGCGTGGTCGGTTACAAGATCAACGGCGCAAAACAGTGGATCAGCAACGGCGGCATCGCCGGCGCCTACACGGTTTTGGCGAACACTCCCGCCGGCCCAAGTTGGTTCATCGTGGAAAAGGGCGCGCCGGGTTTCACCCACGACGAACCGGAAGACAAGCACGGCATCCGCCTCAGCAACACGGCAGCACTTTCGTTCACCGATGTCTATGTGGATGCCGACCGGCTGGTGGGCGGGGTGGAGGGCCAGGGATTGAATCAGGCGCAGGCCGTGTTCGGTTATACGCGGCTGATGGTGGCGGCGTTTGGGCTGGGGGGCGGCTGGGCCGCGCTCGACCGCGCCATTCCTTATTCCACCAAGCGTATCCAGGCCGGGGCGCCGCTCTCGGAAAAGCAGGGATACACGCATAAATTGATCGTGCCGAACGTGGCTCGTCTGGAAGCCGGCCGTTCCTTCAACGAAGAGACCGCCGAGCGCATCGACGCCGGCGAAGGCAGTTTGAACACGGAAGGCGCCATCGCTAAGTACATGTCCACGGAAGCCGGCAATGCGGCCGCCGAAGCCAGCATACAGGCGCTGGGCGGCTATGGTTACACGCACGAATACATGGTGGAGAAGATTTCGCGCGACGTGCGCATCACCACGATTTACGAAGGCACCTCCGAGATCATGGAGATGACCATCAGCCGCGACCGCTGGCAATTGCACCTGAAAACGCGCGGCCAGTATTATCACGATCAAGCGCGCGCGTTCGAAGCGCTGGCTTCCCGCCATCCGGATGTGGGCGCCAACGTGGCGGCGCTGGCTTTGCACGCGCTGGCCGAAGTGATGGAGAAGGCGCGTATCGGCCGCCTGACGCGCTATCAGCACATTCTGTTGCGCCTGGGCGAATTGATCGCTTATGCGGAGTCCGCCGGCAGCCTGGCGCGCCGTGCGGCGCTCATGGCGGAAGGCAAGCTGAACGAGAAGGCCAGCCAGCGCTTCGACGCCGTGGGGCTGGCGGCGGTAAGCCGGATCTTCGCCCGTGAGGCGGCGCTCAAGGTAGCGGAGGATGGATTGCGCTGGGTTGTTGGCGCGGGTGGCGTCGGCGATGCGGATATGGCCGCGTTTGAAGCGAGCTTGGGATTGCCTGCTATCCACCGCGCGCAGGCAGGCCTGATTTCGGATATGGATTTTGTAGCAGATGTACTGTATGGCCGGGCGGCCAAGCAGGTCGCTCCGGCAGCGTAGGAATGCTGGTTTACGGCGAACTGAAGTTCGCCGCAGCACGCTGAAGCGTGCGCCACGCAGCTTCTGAGGGAGCAGTCAAGGAGACATCATCATGGAAGACACTGGATATCGCGCGATCGCAATCGTCGGGGTGGGCGCTATTCTGCCCGATGCCCCGAATGCAGCCGCCTTCTGGGAGAACGTGAAGAGCGGCCGCTACAGCATCAGCGAGGTCGCACCCGACCGTTGGGATCCGGCGCTTTACTACGACGCCGACCACAGCGCGCCGGATAAGACTTACTCAAAGATCGGCGGCTGGGTGCGCGAGTACCCGTGGGAACCCATGAAGTGGCGCCTGGCTGTCCCGCCGCGGGTGGTGGACGCCATGGACGATGCGCAGAAGTGGGCCATCGCCTGCACCCGCGAAGCGCTGGAAGACTACGGCTATCCCAAGCGACCGCTCGACACCAATCGCACGGCGGTGATCCTCGGCAATGCCATGGCCGGGGAGAAGCACTATCTCACTGCGATGCGCCTCAATTTCCCGGACTACGCCCATGAACTGGCCGAATCCGAAAGTTTCGCCGCGCTGCCGGAGGCGGCGCGCCGCAATATCACCAGTGAATTCCACCATCGAATCAACGAGCGCGTCCCCGAAGTGACCGAAGACACCATGCCCGGCGAACTGGCCAATTGCATTGCCGGGCGTATCGCGAATATTTACAACTTTCACGGCCCCAATTTTGTTACGGACGCGGCCTGCGCGTCGGCCATGGCGGCCATCAGTGCAGCGGTCGAAGGGCTGATCCAGAACGATTTTGACGTGGCGGTCACCGGCGGCATCGACCGCAATATGGGCGCCACCAGCTTCATCAAGTTCAGCAAGATCGGCGCGCTCTCGGCGAGCGGCACGCGCCCGTACGCCGATGGAGCCGACGGCTTCGTCATGGGCGAAGGCGCGGTGATTTTCCTACTGAAGCGCCTGGCGGATGCCGAGCGGGACGGGGATAAGATCTACGCCGTGCTGCGCGGCATAGGCGGGTCGAGCGACGGCAAGGGGAAAGGCATCACGGCGCCTAACCCGATCGGCCAGAAATTGGCCATCGAGCGCGCCTGGCAAAACGCCGGCCTGTCGCCCGCTACCGTGACTTTGATGGAAGGGCACGGCACATCCACCGCGGTGGGCGATTTGGTCGAAGTCGAGAGCATGGCGGAAGTGCTGAGCAGTTATCATCTCCCTTCCGGCGCGGTGGCGCTAGGCTCGGTGAAATCCAACATCGGACATCTGAAAGGGGCGGCGGGCGCGGCCGGCATCCTGAAAGCCGCCCTGGCGCTGCGGGATAAGGTGCTGCCGCCCAGCGTGCATTGCGAGCATCCGAATTCCAATATCGATTTTGCCCGCTGCCCGCTCTACGTCAATCGCGAGTTGAAACCGTGGACCGAGGTTAAGGAGGGTGCCCGGCGAGCTGGCGTCAGTGCTTTTGGATTTGGCGGCACGAACTTTCATGCTGTGCTTGAGGAATACATTCCCAATAGACTGACCAGCAACGGGAAGCGGCCCACGGCGGCACACGTGCCAGAGGATTCGGCATCGTCCTTTGGGAACGCGACGTTGAGAGGCGGACCGCTCCCTGACGGTCGCGGCTCTGTCAATAAAGCTCCTCTGCGCGGCGCGCTGGTGATCGGCGGAGTCTCAGAGGCTGCGCTCGCCGAGCGGCTGCGCGGGTCCGGCGCCCAAGGTCGCGTTCCTGTATACAGGCCAAGGCTCGCAGTATGTCAACATGCTGCAAGCGTTCCGCGCAGCCGAACCGATCGTGGCCGATACTTTTGCCGAGGCGGATCGCGTGATGACCCCGATACTCGGCAAACCGCTCAGCAAATTTATCTTCGTTGACGGCGCCGACCCCAGCGCCATTGAGAAGGCCGATGAAGATCTCCGCCAGACCGCCATCACGCAGCCGGCCGTGCTGGCCACCGATTTGGCGCTGACGCGGCTGCTGGCGGCCTACGGCATCCAGCCCGACATGACGATGGGCCATAGCTTGGGCGAATACGGCGCGCTGGTGGCATCCGGCGCACTGCCCTTCGCGGACGCCCTGGAAGCCGTCGCAGCCCGCGGACGCGAAATGACCCGCGTCTCGATGGCCGACAACGGCCGTATGGCGGCGGTGTTTGCGCCCCTGCCGGAAATCGAGCGAATCCTGAAGACCATCGACGGCTACGTGGTGATCGCGAACAACAATAGCAACACTCAGGCGGTCATCGGCGGCGCTAGCGTGGCGGTCGAGCAGGCCATGGAAGCGTTCCAGAAGGCCGGCTACAACGCAGTGGCATTGCCGGTCAGCCATGCTTTCCATACGTCGATTGTGGCGCCGGCGAGCGAGCCGCTGCGGAAAGTGCTGGAGCGGCTGCATCTGGAATCGCCGCATGTGCCGATTGTGGCGAATGTGGACGGCGAATTTTATCCTGCCGGGCCTGGGGTTGTGCCGAAGATGCTGGACATTCTGGCGCGGCAGGTCGCTTCTCCGGTGCAATTCATCAAGGGCCTGCGGACACTGTATGATGCCGGCGCGCGTGTGTTTGTGGAAGTCGGTCCGAAAAAGGCGTTGCAGGGGTTTGCCGAGGATGTGCTCGGCGACCGCGGCGATGTGCTTTCACTTTTCACCAACCATCCGAAGTTCGGCGATATCGCGGCATCCAACACGGCGCTATGCGGACTCTACGCGGCGGGACTGGGCGCGGGCCAGGTTGCCGAGCCCGTGGCGCAGCCTATAGAGAGGACTGTTCTGCCGGGCGCGCCTTCGAGCGGGCTCCCCCTAACCGCCGACGGCTACGCACAGCTCGGCCACATGTTCGCCGATGTTCTGGAGCGCGGCTGGCAGATCTACCACGGCCAGAACGGCACCCCAAAAAGCCTTCCGGTGGCGATCACCGGAGCGGCGGTGGGCCTGCCGGGCGCCGGGCACATCTTCGATGACGCCAACATCAGCCGTATCTTGCGCGGCGATCAATTCATCGATGTGATCCCCACGCGCTTCCGCCGGGCGATGCTGGATAAACACATCACCCGCCTGGTGAAGAGCGAAAACGGGGGGCCGACCTTTGAATCCATCAACAACGTGGGCGAGGTAATCAAGCTGGCAGCCCGCGGCGGCGTGTTCGACCTGGCACAGGAGTTCGGCGTTTCCGCCGAGCGTGTCGACGCGCTCGACACCGCCACGCGCCTGGCGATCGGGGCGGGCCTGGATGCGTTGCGCGACGCCGGCATCCCGCTGGTCATGCGCTATAAGAAAACCAGTCTGGGCACCCAGTTACCGGACCGTTGGGGATTGCCGGACGCCATGCGCGACGATACGGGTGTGATTTTCGCTTCCGTGTTTCCCGGTTTCGACTCCTTCGCCAAGTATATGTCGGGCTACTACGAGGACCACGCCCGCCGCGAGCAGATCGCCATGCTAGAAGAGTTGCGCGCGCGGGCCGTGGGGGCAAATGGTCATTCGACCCTCGGGCAAGAGATCGGCCGGCGCATCGACGAACTGCACGCCGCCCTCGAAAAAGAGCCGTATGTCTTCGACCGGCGCTTCCTGTTCCGGATCCTGTCGATGGGGCATTCGCAATTCGCCGAATTCATCGGGGCGCGCGGTCCCAACACGCAAATCAACGCGGCCTGCGCCAGCACCACGCAAGCCGTCGGGATGGCGCAGGACTGGATCCACGCCGGACGGTGCCGCCGTGTCGTCATTGTCTCGGCGGACGATATCACGTCCGACCACTTGATCGAATGGTTCGGCGCGGGCTTCCTCGCCAGCGGGGCGGCCGCCACGGACGAAGCGGTGGAAGACGCCGCCATTCCGTTCGACCGGCGCCGGCACGGCATGATTATGGGCATGGGCGCCGTGGCGATGGTAGTCGAGAGCCCGGACGCCGCACGCGAACGCGGCATACGGCCCATATGTGAAGTCTTAAGTGCGGTGACCGGCAATAGCGCGTTCCACGGCACTCGTTTGGATGTCCAGCACATCGGACAGGTGATGGAGAACCTGGTGGCCGAAGCCGAAGCGCGCGGCGGCGTGACGCGCGATCGGATGGCATCCCAGATGGTTTTCCTCTCCCACGAAACATACACGCCCGCGCGCGGGGGCAGCGCCGCGGCGGAAATCCACGCGCTGCGGCGAGTCTTTGGCGATGCGGCCGATCGTATCGTGATCGCCAACACCAAGGGCTTCACCGGTCACGCCATGGGAACGGGCATCGAAGACGTCGTGGCAGTGAAAGCGCTGGAGACGGGATGCGTGCCGCCGGTGGCCAATTTCAAGGAAATCGATCCCGAACTGGGCGCGTTGAACTTGTCGAAGGGCGGCTTCTACCCCGTCGAGTACGCATTACGCCTGGGCGCAGGGTTCGGTTCGCAGATCAGCATGACGCTGTCGCGCTGGGTGACGCCGAAGGATGGAGTGCGTCCCAGCCCGAATGCACTGGGTTACGCCTATCGCATCGCCGATCCGGCTGTCTGGGAAGGCTGGCTCAACCGGGTCGCGGGCGCCGCGGATCTGGAAGTGGTGCAGCGCACGCTGCGCGTGAAAGATCAGGGAGCGCCGGTGAGGGTGGTGGAAACGGCTCGGGCGGTCAGGGCGGCGGTAGCTCCTGCTCCACCCGCGCCAGTCGTCGCGGCGGTCCCTCCGCCGAAGGCGGCAGTTCCGGTTGCCGCCGCAAGCGCGCCCCCACCGAAACCCGTGGTTCCTGGGGTGGGACAGACGCTTTCGTCTGTCAATCCGGCAACTGTGGCGCCTGTCGCAACTCCGCAGAAACCCGCCGCTCCTGGGGTGGGACAGACGCTTTCGTCTGTCAATCCGGCAACTGCGGCGCCTGTCGCACCTCCGCAGAAAACCACCGTCGCCGGCGATCCGGTGAAGGAACGGATTCTGGCATTGGTCGCGGAAAAGACCGGCTATCCGCCGGACATTCTGGACCTGGATCTGGACCTAGAGGCGGATCTGGGGGTGGATACCGTCAAGCAGGCGGATCTGTTTGCCAGCATACGCGCGGCCTATGGCATCGCGCGCGACGACAAGATCAGGCTGCGCGACTTTCCCACGCTGGCCCATGTGATCCGGTTCGTGTACGATCGACGGCCGGACATCGGGGTTCAGGCACCGGCAGCCACACCCGCGGAGGCGCAGGAAGAAATGAGACTCCCGGCATCGGCGCCCGCTGCGATCCCCACGAAAGCCAGCGCCGGCGATCCTGTGAAGGAACGCCTCCTCGCCTTGGTTTCGGAAAAGACCGGATATCCGCCCGACATTCTGGACGTGGACCTCGATCTGGAAGCGGACCTTGGCGTGGATACAGTCAAGCAGGCGGATTTGTTTGCCAGCATCCGTGCGGCATACGGCATCGCGCGCGACGACAAAATAAAGCTGCGCGACTTCCCTACCCTGGCGCATGTCATCCGGTTTGTGTACGAGCGGCGGCCAGACCTCGCCGTCGAGGCGGCGCCCGCCACGCCGGCAGCGGCGAAGGAGGAAGTGAAACCCGCACCTCCGCCGCCTGCGTTCGTCCCCGCAGTGGTCCCCGCGAAAGAACTCGCGGGCGATGCGGTGAAGGAACGCCTCCTGGCACTGGTTTCGGAAAAGACCGGCTATCCGCCGGACATTCTGGATCCGGACCTGGATCTGGAAGCGGATTTGGGTGTCGATACGGTCAAGCAAGCGGATCTGTTTGCCAGCGTCCGCGCGATCTACAATATTCCCCGCGACGAGAACCGCAAGCTGCGCGACTTCCCTACCCTGGCGCATGTCATCCGGTTCGTGTATGAAAATCGGCCTGACCTGGCGGTCGCGGCTCCGGCTGTGCCAGTCGCTGTCGAGCCGCCCGCGCCGCCAGCCCCGGTCGCTA
>JBEKUO010000610.1:0-4695 GCA_049514955.1 Bryobacteraceae bacterium
CTTGTCAAATCGCTTAAAGGGGCGCGACGGTCCCCTTAATTTCTACTGCCGCCGCCGCCCGCCTGAGTCGAAAGCTTGGCCAGCTCTTTCCGGAATAGTGGATTGGAGGGGTAATCGTGCGCCAACTCCTCCAGTTCTTTCTCGGCTTCGCGCGGCTTCTTCTCGCGGAGGTAGATGATGCCCAGCAGGATTTTGGCGAAGGGCTTGAAGAAGAGACCGTCCCGGGAGACGAGTTGCAGGTTCTTCACGCCCTGCTCTCGGTTGCCCTCCACGTTGTCGAACCGTACAAACCAGCGGACGAAGAACGGCAGACTACCCACCATGTATTCCGATAGACCCGCGGTCATGTAGGCATCATAGCAGGGCGGATTCATCTTCAAAAGCTGCTGGGCATAGCTATTGGAGCGTTTTGCGGGCGACAGACTGGCGATCTGGTGCTTTTCCACGAGGGCCATGTAATCGGTAGTCACGCCCATGACGATGGTCATGGCGAACAGCGCCTCGCGGTCATTGGAATTGCGCGCCAGCGCCGTCGTGGAGCGCGACTCCGCGTCATTGAGCGCCCTCAGGAGCTTGGCCCGCACCTCCGGATCCGGCTTAAGCATCGTCGTCTTCTTGTCGCCGATGCGCTTGTCGCTGATCAGGAACTGGCTCTCCAGAATGCCCAACCGGTCCAGCTCATAAAACAGGTAAGCCGAGGCGCGGATGGCGTATCCCAACGGTTGCTGTGGATGGCCGGCGATATACCGGTCCACCGTGGCGTGCGCAGCGGGGAAATTGAAGTTGTAGAGCTGATCGAAAGCTTCCGCCAGTTCGGGCGAATCGCAGCCGCAGGCGCTCCCGGACGCCGCGATCATCGGGAAACAGAACAGGAAACCAAAGATCCAGAACCGGAGCATTCTCCACTATCCTAACAGGCGAAGATGACAGTCGGCATCGCAGGCGGAACCGCCTGGCCCCCAAAAACGAATCCTGTGCTTTGCAGAAATGTGGGGCAGGCGCTTTCGCTTGGCCAAGCCCGTTGGCTGCCCAATTGTTACCGCCGCCGTTCGGCCACTATGGTGATCTCGCGGTCGCGCGCTAGACGCACCACCCGGTGTACCGTGCTGGCCACCCGCCACAACGATTTTGCGCCTGCCCTCCCCAAAAAGATTTGTGTGATATTTTGTTCACGCGCGAAATCCACGATAGATTTCGCCACGTCCTTACCCCTCAAGACGTGCGTTTGGATATGCAGGTTGCGCGCGAAGCTCAGGTGCTTCTCCAGGGCCTCGCTGCGGGCTCCCGGCCCGCCGGCTGAGTTGCGTTGGACATGCACTGCCAGGCAATCCGCGTGCAAATAATCCGCCACCCGCTTTCCGCGCCGGATGAGCATGGCAGTGGACGGACGGCCGGTCAGGCAGATGAGGATGCGCTCGTGCCGCGTGGGTGGTTCGGCGCCCGGCCGCGCGGCGAGCGCCCTGCCTCGCGCGAGCGCGCTCAAATCCGAAAGCCTGCCTTCCACCTCGTGCGCCGTATGGCGGAGGGCCATCTCGCGGAGAGCCGTCAGGTTGGTTTCCGTGAAGAAGTTCTCCATGGCCTTCTTGGCTTTCTCGGTAGAGTAGACCGCGCCGCGTTCCAAACGGTTCTGCAAGGCTTCCGGTGTGAGATCCACCAGCACCACCTCGTCGGCCGCATCCACCACCCAGTCTGGTACGGTTTCGCGCACGCGCACGCCGGTGATGCCCCAGACCTCGTCGTTGAGGCTCTCCAGGTGCTGCACGTTGAGCGTGGTGAAGACGTCGATGCCCGCATTGAGGAGCACCTGCACATCTTCCCAGCGCTTCAACCGTTCCGAGCCGGGCACGTTGGTGTGCGCGAATTCGTCTACCAGGCACACGGCGGGCTTGCGGCGCAACACCGCCGCCGTATCGAGTTCCTCGAAGACGGAGCCGCGATATTCGATCTTCTTGCGCGGAATGAATTCCAGGCCCGCCGTCCGCCCAATGGTGTCTTGCCGCCCGTGGGGTTCGAAGTACCCGACCACCACATCCACACCTTTGCGGCGCAGCTCCTGCGCTTCGGCGAGCATCTGGTACGTCTTGCCGACACCGGCAGCATAGCCCAGAAAGACTTTGAGCCTCCCCTTGGGTGGCGCGGACACAGCCTCGGGATCGACGGCTCCAACGGGATCGCTCATGGTGCATGCGGGTGCGGAAAGATGCGGATGTCTATATCGTCAGCCGCTTGTATCAGACGGTCGACCGGGCCGCGCGACCACATCTCCTTCCAGCGGTCCGGAGCGCTGTGGCCCACGAAAATCTGGGTGACACGCTGCTCGCGGGCGAACCGCATAATGGCGGCGATCGGGTCCGGACCTTCCAGAACATGGACATCAGCCTCCAGTTCCCGGGCCAGCGACAGGTTCGCGTCGATGGTCTCCTGATCCTTGGGGTTCAGGCCGATCTGGCGGACGTGGCAGACCAGCAAGTCTCCGTGAAAGCGGTCCGCGTTCCGCCGGCCGCTGCGCAGCATGGCGCACGCGTCGCTCCGGGGAGTCACGCACACCAAAATGCGCTCCTGGGTGCCCCAGCGAAGTTCCACCCCGTTCGACCGGAGGTAGTTCATGAGTTGGTCGTCGATGACGTCGACCGCCAGCAGCAACGCCAGCTCCCGCAGTTCCGAGAGCCGGCGGACATCCACAGGCTCCCGCGCGCCGGCGCGCTGCATCATGTCATCCAGCGCGGCATCCACCAGCACAATTTCATCGGCGGAACGCAGAAAGCGCTCCGGCACGGTCTGCCGCGCGCGTTTGCCGGTGATGCGCTCGACGGCCTCCTGCTGCTCTTCGATATGCTGCAAATTGACGGCGGTGATGACCGCGATTCCCTGGTCCAGGATATTGTCCACATCCTGCCACCGCTTGGGATTCCGGCTGCCCGGCGGATTGTCGTATGCCAGTTCGTCCACCAAGCCTACCTGTGGGTGACGCCGGAAGATCGCCGCCACGTCGAGGACCTCGAACTCCTTTCCAGCGTAGACGCCTTTGAGGGTCGGGATGACCTCCAGTTTCTGCAACAAGGGCTCCAGGTCGGGCGTGAGCGGGAATTGAATGGCGGCGACCACCACATCTTCGCCGCGCTCCTTGCGCCGGCGGCCTTCGTCCAGCATGCGGTACGATTTCCCGACGCGCGACGCGTAGCCCAGGAACACTTTGAGCCGGCCGCGCCGGGCGCGGCGCTCCTCCGCCTGTACGCGGCGCAAGAGTTCTTCGGGGCTAGGTCGTCTGTCGATGCTGGCCGGCAAGCTGCGTCAAGCTCCTGAACCCTTCATTCTCGCCAGAACGCGAATTCGTCCGCAACTCTCTCCAGTTACGGGTTAGCGAATGGAAAACGCTGATTCAGAGCCCCAGCCGTCAGAGAACGTTTCGAGACTGGATCACCACCGCGACTGCCGATCACCGTCGCCTTCGCGTAGACGGATCGATGGGCACGTAGTTGAACAATCAGAGCCCAAGTGGCCGGATCTAAGGCGGTTGATCGACGATAAGCGGCCTGTGCGTTCGGCCATCCGATCTCTTACGGCGGCGGCTCCGAAACAAGATGCACCCTAAATCAGATCGCGGCTGTGCGCGCCTGCCCGGTGATGTGCTCGGCGGCGCGAGATGCCAGAGGCTGGATCGTGCAGGTCGGCCGATAGCAGACCGTTGCCACCCTGTGGATGACAGCGACCGCGCGATGGTGGCGGTCGACCTGCCTTGACAGTCGACCTGCCGTGTTGGACATCCGCGCCGCAGTCAAATATACTGAGCGCAGATTCTATGCGTAAACTCGTCGAAGTGGAAGACGCCAAGTCGCTGCTGGAAGTCGCCAAGAACTGGGGCGTCTGGAAATGGCTCACGGAAAAGAAAAGAGTGCGGCAGACGGCCGACACTGCCTGGGAAGCCTTCGATGTACTGGAGAAGGAAGTCAAAAGCGCCTGGAGCGACGATCTCCAGAAGGCCACCTCCGAGCTAGAGGCGGAAGCGTCCGTTGCCGAGGGCGGCGCTCCGGCGAAGCGGAAATACGAGAAGGCCAAGAAAGAGGCCGAGCACGTAGACCCCCAGGTCAAGGCTACCGCCAAGAAAGTGAAAGACGCCTTGGACGAAGCCTACAGCGTCCGCATGAAGGCAGAGGACATGTTCGACGAGGCCGAGAAGCGCTTGAGCACCAGCATGGCGCGGGAAGCCTCGCAGGTGGCCATCGACGCTTACAATATGCGCGAGAAGGCGGTCCGTAAGGCGGAGGCCGCTGGCCGTCAAAAGTAAACAGCCGTTAGGATGCGACTGGGGCGGGCCGACTGACAGTCGGCCGCAGGTTAACTTGTTGCCCCACTTCAGCCCGGAATGGCCCCCTACCTGCATTTCCCGATGTGCAATCAACAGCAGGTTCACTTGGTATCCGGTGCAAGCTGCTGAGGATTAGCAAGTTTCGCCCCGCACAGGGTGGGGCGGAGGGGGGGTGAGGGGTTCATGACATCCAGTTATCAAATGAGAGTGGTTGAGGGCACCCAGTTTGACGCACCAATGCACTCGGCGGACCCGCTGGTGCTGGGGATCGGCCTTGCAGACGATCCGGAGGCTTTCGAGCATCCGATAGTTTTGGAAGAGCACGCCGCGGCCGCTCCCGAGCCGGACGACTCGGTGCGGCTCTACTTGCGGGAAATCGGAGCGGTTCC
>JBEKUO010000611.1:0-4683 GCA_049514955.1 Bryobacteraceae bacterium
GGCGCGGAACTCGATCGGGCAGTTCATCGAAAAGGTTTATAACCAGAAGCGGCTGCACTCGGCACTGGGTTATCGGCCGCCGGTGGAGTTCGAACAATCGCTGCTGAAGCGTGCCGCAGAGGGTGGATCATGATGCGGGCACACAGCGCCCCCTGGGGAGGGAAACGCTGCGCGCGCGACGGTGCGTCGCAGGTAGTCGTCGGGATTGCCGTGGCGGCGAGGAAAATGGGGACTGGCGAGGCGAAGGATGGCTTGAATCTGAACAGCGGACTTGCCCAGCGAGAGCAGGTGTCTGGCGACCCAAAGATCTACGATGCTCCCATCCGGCTGCGCAAAGCGTTCCCGAATATGCCATCGCTGCACGCAGTTTCGGTAGAGCGTGACGGCCTCCGCGGCGCTGACTGGGCCAGGGTCTGTGGTGGTCCAGTCGATCGCCAACGGCGCGGCCAGCGGTTGCAGAGATTGCCTGACGGACTCCAACAACGACGCGCCGCTCGGCGCCAAACCTGCACGGGCATGGATGAGTCTCACCCACGGGGCGTAGCGATCGGGTGTTCGTCGTGCGGGTTTTTGATTGGTGAATCCAGCGAGCCGTCCCAAGTGACGCCAGTCGGCGCTGGCCCCATCGCCACCGTAGAGGTGTGCCAGGTGTCTGCCGGCCGCGGCCGCCACGGTCGGCTCCAGCGGAGAGGAACTGAGGCGAATCCAAGCCTGCAGATGGCCGGGGCTGGTCTGTACTACCACACAGGGGTCATGTCCGTTGGCGCGCATGAGGTTCACGGCTGTCGGATCGGCACGATCCAAATCGACCAGAATATAGCCAGCGTTTTGGCTTCCAGAGTAGGGGTGAACGTAAACGTCGCACCCCGCGCAGTTGCGAGCGCGCAGAAAGCGGATGGTCGCCGCACTCACCAACTGGGCTGCCGTCCACAGTCGTTCTCCGGGAAACGGGCGTCCGGTCAGGTTGTGAATCAAGCGGACCAGATACAGTTCGTTGGGCATCGCCGCGAGATGGCTACGGACGGCCTCCCAGGTCAGAAAGAATCCACGGTTGTCCACGAACGCAATTGTGCAATCGAAGCAACACGCCGTACAATGAATCCTCAGCGAACGGCGACCAGTGTCTTAACTGTTTGTCTCACCTCAGGGGGCAGTTCCGGTATGACAGTACTGTCTTACAGCAGATACGATACATATTATGCGGAGTACCGCCTTCTCCCCTTAGACATGGTCCCGCAATATTCAGTAGTCAATGGTGTTCCATTACCCTTTGGCGCAGAACCGCATGCCAGCCGGACAAGACAACCGGCGAAGGTGTAAGGCAGAGCCTCGATCCGTGCCGCACCATGGTCCTGAACGACCGGCGTGTCAGGTGGCTGTGCGCCAGAAGCATCCGGCCATCGAAGTTTTGGAACCCAGGTCGGTGTGCCGAGGGGTGACCACGAGAGATCGCGGAAGGCCTCACGGCGCGCTGGCCGACTACGCCTGTGAGATGGCGTTATTCTTGAGCGAGACTCGCGTGTGCTGGGGACTATGGCAGCTTTTTGGTTACGAGGGTCCACTGACACCTCGCCTGGGCCGCTGGAGTCTCTCTGCATGAAAAAATGCCCCTCAAAAAAAACCTTCTCCAAAAAGAGCCGGTCTACGAGGTTGTTTTTCATGATGTGAGCTTTTGGATGAGCCCGGCGCGTCCGGAAACGACAAGCGCGCTTGGTTGGGGGCGCAAACACCCCAAGCTTATCAAAATGGATGGGGCGGCGATGGAGAGGAAGCAAGCGATACCAACTCGTGCCTACGGTTTCACTCCAGCCCGCAGCTCAGCCTCCGCCAGCCAGCCCCGTCTGAGCCGTTCCAGCGGCACATTCGAGAGATAAGGCTTGATGTCAAGAATCGGGGTACCGTCGAGCATGTCGATGCCGCGAACGCGGAGCGAGGCGCCCTCCCGGCGGAGCAACTCGACCACCGTTAGCCCAATTGGATTCGGGCGTAGCGGAGAACGGGTCGCGAACACCCCGTGAGGGCGATTGTCGCTCGGGGGAGTTCCTACCAGGCTGAATCCTTCGGAGCGATCGAATTCCCAGAGGACGATCAGGTGAGAGAAACCCTCGATGTCCGTTAGACCCGGCTCAAATTCCGGGCGTATTTCTATAGACCCTTCCGCCTCATGCTTCGCCCCCAGTCCCTTTGGAATCTCCTTAGGGCTGGCGTAAGGACTTCTGACGTACCCGATAGGCTCCGGAACAAACACGTTATTGGCACCTCTGGCTACTCTATTCTAAACGCTGCCGAGGGCGAAATCGCTGCCACGCGGCTCGACCGAATCATGACGGCGGCAAACGTGAACAGTGCGCGGGCGACCGTGGCCAGCGCTGCCGCCCTCTCCTCCGCGTAACCATTCCACCCGCCGTCCTGCTTGCATGGCGGTTGGGTGTTATCCACCGGGATGTTCTCCCTCTTAGCCAATCGGATTTCTCAAATTGAGTCCGCGAGGGGCGGGGGCGTTCGCGCCTTAGTGGCGGATTTGATTGTGATCCTGGCTGGCGTCGAGCCCACAGTCAATTAGCACTCAATAACGGATCTTCTTTTCCGCAGTGGTCTCAGTTTTCGGTAGGCCTCTCTATATGATCGATCACTAACAAGTCCACGGGCCCCTTGGCCGGCGCCAGTTTTAAGCCGAGTTGTTCCTGAATGGCTTGAAATATGCCGGGAGCGTCCGGCCCCCCGACGGCGACAGGCGCGCCAGGCGCAACCGACGCATGCTGTGGCACAAGCGCCGCCGGCGACTCGACGTCAATGGGTGCTGACGTCCCTGTGATTACCGTGTAAATGGTGTCGGTGACTGTGATCGTTTGGTTTCCCGGCGTGACTAACGTCGCCGTGAATACGCGTGAGCCATTGTTCAGGGTGGAGTCGGCGGGAAGCTTCGCCAAGGGATCGCTGCTCGTGAAGTGCACTCTGTCCCTGTAGCCGGTAACGGTTGCTCCAGCGAGATCCTGGGCGGTGATTGTGATGTCAAAAGATGTTCCGGCATCAGCGGTACCCGGAGCGGCGACACCGAGCGTAGGTTTGGCATAAACCACGAACGCCGAGGCCGTGTTCGGGTAATCCGTTAGACCGCCCAGCAACGCTAGCTCCCCTTTAGCGGATAGCGCCGCTGACCAACCCAGAGTCGAAAGCGAACTAGTAGTAATTTCCCCGCCCAGTTGGTGCCAACTATCGCCCGGACGGGCAAATAGCCACGCGCCGCCAGCCTCCTCCGCGTTCAACCACCCGCCGGCCAGCGCGATCCTACCATTCGCCGAAAGTGCAACCGCGTCACCCATCTGCGTAGGTGTGCTCGTATGGCTGCCCACCAGCTTGCTGCCTTGCTGCGTCCAGGTGCCCCCGCTTCCAGCAAAGACCCATAGCGCGCCGGTCTGGTTGTTGTCCCAAGGTCCCGCCACCAGGGCTGTAGCTCCATCCGCGGACAACGCCACGGAATAGCCTTGCCAGGCTACCCCAACAGCGCCTGTTCCGATCAGCTTGCTCTGTTGGGTCCAGGCGCCGTCGGAGCGTGTGAATACGTAGGCTGCGCCAACTCCGGAGTCGTCGTTCGTAGCGCCTATGAGAGCCGTATTGCCATCCGCGGAGAGTGCTACGGAAGCACCGAAACTAGTGTCCGGTTCGCTTATGGTCAACATGTTGCCCTGCTGCGTCCAGGTTGTGCCCGACCGTACGAATGCCCAAGCCGCTCCCGAGAAGTCGTTGTTCCCATATTGACCGACCATCGCTGTGTCGCCGTTAGCGGAGAGCGCGGCCCAACCACCCTGCTGGCTATAGCCGAGTGGCCCGACATCCCCGCTCAGCACCAACTTGCCGCCCCGCTGCGACCACACGCCACTGGAACGCGCAAATATCCAGGCCGCCCCGGTGTAGTTTGAGCCGGCCGGGCCTGTGATCAGCAGGGTGTCGCCGTTTGAAGAAAGCGAGACGGCCGCACCGAAATCAAGAACCCCGTCGGTCGGCGAAGCGTCATTTGGAGCCAGCGGCCCAGCTTGTTGCGACCAGCCAGTACTCGAGTGAGCGAACACCCATACGGCGCCCACGCCATTGCTTGCATCCGAAAAGCCTAGGGCCGCAGTGGAACCGTCCGCAGAGAGCGCCACGGCATTAGTCCAGGAACCTGTGGTGGTGGCATCGCTTGTGATCGGGCCGCCTTCCTGAAAAAACTGGCCATAAAGGGGACCAAGGTTAGCCGCGATGACGGCGCATGCGGCATAAAGCGCGGGTCGAGAGAGTCGCATGACACATTTATAACGCAATGCTACGATTGAAGGCGCTACTTGTGCGCGCAAGGGCTGCCGTGGCGCGCGCTTGAAGCTTCGGCTGGCACGCCCGCGAGGCGGCGTGCTTATTGCGCATGGCGTTCATGCGCAGCCAGACGAGGGCGCGTTCCGGCGGCGGTTCGGGCAAGCTGAAGACCAATGGCGAGCCATGCCACCTAGAGCTCGCCCCCGCACGCGCTCAATCCACGCCGGCCGAAATTCCGCGAGCGCTTCGGCTGGCACGCCCGCGAGGCCGCGTGCTGCTTGCGTAAGATGTTCGTGCGGTGGCCGTCGTTCGCACGAATGCCGTACGGCACGGTCGCGATGTACGGGCGTGTGGGCGGCTGGATGTGCCCGGCCGGCGCTCGTCGGTAAACGG
>JBEKUO010000612.1:0-4678 GCA_049514955.1 Bryobacteraceae bacterium
ACCCGCGCGGCGTAAAGCGCAAGATGAGCAACTACAACTTGCGTTCCCGTCGACGGGGGCGCACGCGCCGGGTCGATTTCAGTGCGCGGGTGAGGATTGTTAAGTGAACAGTATTGGACCTAGGTGAACTTGCACTCAAGCGCTTCCAGCAAGTTTCGCAGGAATTGCAAAAGGAGATTGGCAGTCTCACAACAAGGTTCGCATTCGGGGTAGCCGCCGGAATCCAGACTCTGGACACCGACGCTCGCGCAAAGGCCCTTAGGGACGCGGGTCATGTGGCCGACTTAGGCGAGCACAGCTACGGGGTCCAGTTAGTGCTGAACACGGGGCGGAACGATAACCTCGTGCTATCTTTCCACGGCATCGGTCCGCGGTACCGCGAAATTGTCGGTGTAGTCGCGTATCTGCTTCTGCAGGGGGCGGAACCCAGCCTCATCAAAGACGGCACCTTCCAAATCAACTACGAGGAAGATATCCTCATCGCGCAGACCCGCTTTTCCGCCTGGCTCGAGCGCGTGATCGTGGAAGGCCTGAATCAGTGGCGGCTCACTCTCTGATCGACTTAGTTGCCTACCACGAACAGATGCCCGTCATTCTGTGAATAGATCTTTCCATCGCCGCCGAGTGAAGCGGGCGTATAAGCCGCGCCCAGCGCAAGCTGCTGGAAGATGTTCAGCAGGACCGTTCCGCCCTGACCGATGGCATACAGGTTGCCGTCTTCGCTGTTCGCGTAGACCACGCCGTTGATATCCACCGCCGGACTGTTGACGCACCACTCGAAGCCGGCCGGGTGGTCGGAAACGCAGGTGAGGGAACCATCCGAGTTGCGCGTGCAGCTCTCGGTATTTGTGTTCAGGTAGCTCCACTCGATGTTGAGGTTTGCGCCGGCCTGAGTGATGAAGTACTGCTCCGGCGAGGCTGGATTGTTAGTGGTGCGATCCGGCGGACATACAGTCGCGTCATCGCAATACGAGCCTACGTCGCCGTAATGATTGTTCTTCGTCACCAACGACCACGTGCCGTCGTGGGCGTAAATTGCCGGCGTAGTGTCCCAGCCGAAGCCGAACGCGCCCAGGTAATTTCCATTGGCGTCGAAATGCATCAAGTGACCCTGGGCGTAGTTGTAGCGGTTCCACGCGCCGAAGAGGATCGTCCCGTCCGGCGCCACCACCGGCGTCGCTGAAGCGGAATCGAGCACGCTGCCATCTCCCGGCTGATTCGTCAGAGGATCGACGCCCTGCAATGCGCCTGCCGTGCATCCGCCGGGAGTGCCATTGGGAGGCAGCCAGCCTCCATCGGCGACCGATACGCCGCACCCATCGTTGAAACGGTTGCGCAGCGAGACGGCCCATTTCTTACTCAGATCTGGGTTCAGCGCTATCAGGAATGCATAGCGATCGTTGAATTGGGAGCGGCTGACCGTATAGATGGTTCCGTCCGGAGCGACTGCCGGGGAGACGTTGATCCCCGCGCGCTGGCTGCCGCATGTCGCGGTTGGCGGAACCGCGGTGGTACTGGGAGGCCACGGCGGCGATGAAGTGAATGGAGTCACACACTGGGCGGTCGCGGTCGGCGCTTCTGGTGAGGTCAGCGTCTGATAGCTGGCCATGGTAACTGGCCCACCCGGAGTGACTTTCACCAGCCAGGAATTAGTAGCGTCATTGGCGTAGAAGCCATTTACCGGATCTACGGTCACCTGGATTGCGTTATAGAAAAGGTTACCGGACGAATCGACGGTGATAGGTCCCGTCTCATAGGTATTCGGATCCGTTCCGAAAGGAGCAAAGCGCTGAATCAAGGCTCCGTTCGTTTTATTCAGCTCGATGACGCTGCCACTCGCGCCGGGCAGATATACGGCGTCATTGGCGAGTGCGGCGTGAAATACAGGCTCCCAAAAGTCGTTGTAAGATCCGGGCGGCAGCCAGTCGCTCGCGTATCCCCATTGCTGGACGAGTTGGCCGTTCTGCCAGGTGAACTTGTTCTCACCCCAGATTTCAGTGGCGAAGCTGCCGGAATAGGTCCCGGACTTATACTCCATGTAAACGTCGTTTCCGTCGATCAACGGCACCTGATAATGCGCCAGCAGCTCGTTGTAATTGGCTGTCTGTTCCGCTGCCACCAACGGATCGTAAACGATATTCGCCAGAATTTCGTTGAGACTCTGCCCGGCCACGCCGATATTGCTGGAGTGTTGCGAATTCTGAGCCCACTGCGGCCAGCCCGCACCGATTGCGATAGTGGTCTGGGCCGCGCCCGTGATCGTGCCTTCCTGGATCTGCAGGAGCTCGTTATTCACGGGCGCTTCGGTCGAGGGCATGACGAAGTTGATCTGATACACTCCCACGAACTGCGGCGACAATCCCGAAAAAGTGACGGGGGTCGAAGCGCCGCCGATCAACACGGCCGGCGTGGCGGTGGTGCGACGCATGGTGTCGAGCGAATTGTCTCCTGTGATCCCCGCGGGGTTAACGGCGCCGAGGCCGGTGGCCAACAGGATCAGCGTGTCGCCGGGAGTGGCGGGGTGGCTCGTGAATCCAGGGATGGAGCCCGTGGGCGCCGCCAGCGAGCCATCCGGATTAATCGCGACGGCGCGGCCCTGTACCGCATAGAGACCCGGCGCGGAAGCTGCTACCTGCACGGCCTGGGGCGCCGAGGGTACGCCGGAGTTCGTGACCACCACGCTTACCGGGCCTGTCGCGGAAACCTCCCAGGGAAGTTGGGCGTTGATCTGCAATGGCGAGACATAAAGCAGCGGCGCCGCGATGCCATTGAAGCTTACCGATACTTGGCCGAGCGTGTCGGGCAGGGGGATCGCCTGCGCGGATGCCGCCGCCGGAGCGAGATCGGCGCCGAAGATGGATACCAGCGATCCTGGGACGACCGGCGCGGTAAACGTGGCTGCATCGACCACACCGCCGGGTTCCACAATCGGCGTCTGCGCCAGTGCCAGAGCGGCCGGGAGCCAGAGAAGCGTGGACAATGCTCGCATCATTACGAATATGACGGCGGCTACAACTTCATCCGTTCCAATTTCCGATACAGCGTCTTGCGCTCGATGCCCAGAATCTGCGCGGCGCGGCTCTTGTTGCCTCCGGTAGCCGCCAGCACTTTGCGGATCTGGTCCTCTTCGGTGCCCGCCAAAGTCTCGGCGGCTTCCTCGCGCGCTTCCATGGCGGTGAGCGCCTGCTCTACGGCTTCCCGGTCGATGCGCTCGTTCGGCGCCAGTATCGTGAGGCGCTCGATGAGGTGCTGCAACTGGCGGACGTTGCCGGGCCAGGTGCACTCCTGCAATGCCTTGATGCCGGATTCCATCAGGCGCACGTCGTGTTGGTAGCGCGCGTTGTACTTGTTCAGGAAGAAACGGGCCAGCAGAGGCACATCGCCGCGGCGGTCGCGCAACGGCGGGATCATAATCCGCACCACGTTGAGCCGGAACCAGAGATCCTCGCGGAACTTGCCGTCTTCGACCATTTGCTGCAGGTCGCGGTTGGTCGCGGCGATCACGCGCACGTCTACGGGCTTGGCGCGCGACGCGCCTACCGGTCGGATTTCGCGCTCCTGCAAGAAGCGCAACAGCTTAATCTGAAAGCCCAGCTCGATGTCGCCGATTTCGTCCAGCAGCACAGTACCGCGATTGGCGCATTCGATCACGCCCATGCGGTCGCGATCCGCGCCGGTGTAGGCGCCCTTCAGCGCTCCGAACAACTCGCTTTCGAGAAGCGTAGGGGCGATGGAGGCGCAATCCACGGGCACAAAGGGCTGGTTGGCGCGCGGGCTGAAGCGATGTACCATGCGGGCCACCAGCTCTTTGCCCGTGCCGGTCTCGCCCTCGATCAGCACCGTGGCATCGGTGGGGGCCACACGCGAGGCGGTCTTGTAGATCTCAACCATGGCCGCCGAGCTGCCGATCATCTCGCTCTCCGGCAGATCTTCCGCACCGGCTTCCTTCTCCTTGTCCTGGCGGGCAGCTTCGGCGCGCTTTATGGTATCGAGCATCGTATCGATCTCGAACGGCTTGGCCACGTAATCGAAGGCGCCGCCGCGCGTGGCAGCCATCACGGTTTCCATCGTGCCGCGGGCCGTCATCAGAATCACGGAGCAGTCCGGATCTTTGCTGCGCGCCGCATCCAGCACGTCCAGACCCGTGCGGTCGTCGATGTAGATATCCGAAATCACGATTGGATAGCTGTTTTCCGATAGCCGTTCCAGGGCTTCGCCGGTGGAGGAGACCGCATCCACGGCGTAGCCTTCGAGTTCCAGGAACGTGACCACCGTGGTCCGCACCGCCGGATCGTCTTCGACAACCAGTAATCGTTGCATCAGCCTTTTTCCGCAACCGTGGCCGAAACCGGAACGGGCAGGACCATGGTAAAACGGGAGCCCTGGCCCGGACGGCTCGCCACTTCGATGGTACCGCCGTGCTGTATCACAATCTGTTCGACAATCGAAAGTCCGATGCCGGTTCCGGCTTCGCCCGATTGTTCCGCGCGCTTAGTGCGGTAAAACTTCTGAAAGATCTTCTTGACCTCTTTCTGGTCCATGCCGATGCCCTGGTCCTGCACCGAGATGCGCGCGTGTCCGTTGTCGCGCCCGGCCGCCAGGGTGACCTGCGTGCGAACCGGCGAGTATTTGATGGCGTTGGTGAGCAGATTGTAGAAAGCGTATTCCATTAGCTCCC
>JBEKUO010000613.1:0-4676 GCA_049514955.1 Bryobacteraceae bacterium
CGGGGGTTCGGTTGCCAAATTCGGCGCCGCTGGCTTGAAGATAGGCGATGCACCCCGCACCCGGTTCATGCCCGGGTTGGCTTCAAGCCGCTTCTCGGAGATCTTATGGAATTGACGCGGCCGCGCGCACCACCGCGCAGAACTTGGACGTTCTAACGACCACGAGCGTTCGTCTGCATTTCGCGCCTGAGGACCTCGTTCATGTAGGTCTGGTATTTCTTACCCTGCCCTCGGAACCAAGACAGCACGTCGGCATCCACGCGAAGGCTCACTAACTGCTTAGTCGGCCTGTAAAAACGTCCCACCTCAACGTCCGACGCCCGCGGCCTTCCTTCAGGCGCGTCGGAAAAGTCGATCTGCGAATCGGGGCGGGCTGCGAGCCGCTGCAGTTCCCGGCGCTGCTTGTCAGTGATGGGGGTGGTAAAGAGCGGCCGAAAATGTTTTGAGCCGCTGTAGTTCAGGCAGGGCAATTCTCCGTTCCGTAAACTGCCCGTACGGGTGCCAGGTGCAACCGCCGAGGTCGCCTCCGCTCCCCGCGTTTTCCGGCCAAGGAGGATAGGATGCGGAGCAAGCCATGGTCATGTTCGCCAGTCCAGTTCATTCGCCTCCCAGTCCCGCTCAACTTGGAGTATTATGGGCCAAATCACGATCAAGGAGCGTGCCATGGCAATCAGCACTCGCGGCGTCTCGATCTTCCTGTTCTCGCTTTTCTTCCTCGCGGCACAGGAGCCGCCCCCGTCCCCTAGCGAATTCCCAGCGGCCGGGGAGGCCGGCGCGGCAGGCCGGTCTCCTACCGGCGCCTCTTCCCAGGAGCCCCAGGCCTACGACAAGGTCATCACCAAGGATGCCAAATCGCGAACCGGCGTCTTCACCGTCCACGAGATCAAGGACAAGTATTACTACGAGATCCCGAAAACCGAGCTTGACAAGGAATTCCTGTTCGTCACCCAGGTGGCACGCACCACCCTGGGCGTCGGATACGGCGGCCAGTTTGTCTCCGAGCGGGTCGTGCGGTGGGAGCGCCACGCGAACAAGATCAATCTCCGCGAACTGAATTACGAAGTCGTGGCCGATCCGAAGACGCCCATCTCCCTGGCCGTGAAGGCCGCCAACAATGACACCATCGTCATGAGTTTACCCATCGCCGCCTTCGGCAAAGAGAAGGACGCCCACGAAAAGGACGGCAAAGCGAAGCCGGCCGAGGCCGCCGAAAACGGCGAGCCCGAAGCCAAGGACGAAGAAGCCGCTGCCAAAGACCGAAAAGACGCCAAGGCAGGCGAGGCCTCAGCCACTCCTGATAAGGATGCCGCCAAGAACAAAGAATCCACCAGCAAGGTCGCTGCCGAAAAGACCACCAAGGATTCCGGCGCCAAGGAACCTGCCAAACAGACGGGCGCCAAGGAAGCCGCCCCGCGGCCCGCGAGCCGCCCTTACAAAGAGACCGGCCGCGAACCCTCCATCGTCATCGAAGTCACCCGCTTGTTCACCAGCGATGTGTTCGAGTTGAGCGCTCGCCAGCGTTTGAACGCCAGCAGCATGGACGCCGGCCGTTCCTATATTGAGCGCGTCTCGCCCTATCCGGAAAACATCGAAGTGGAAGCCACGCACACATACACCCGCATGGCTCCGACCCCCGGCAGCCCGGCACCCGCCAATCCATTCGCCGCGGCTGGCATGCGGCCCGGCAGCGCCACTGTGGTGCTCCATCACAGCATGGTGAAGCTTCCCGAGCATCCCATGACGCCCCGCCTCTTTGACGAGCGTGTCGGCTACTTCTCGGTGCGCAAGATGGATTATGGCCGCGATGAACAGCGCGCGCCAAAGCGCATCTATATCACCCGCTGGCGCCTCGAAAAGAAGGATCCCACCGCCGCGCTTTCCGAGCCGGTCAAGCCCATCGTGTACTACATCGATGCCGCCACACCCTCGAAATGGGTGCCCTACATGCGGCGCGGTGTCGAAAGCTGGCAGAAAGCCTTCGAAGCCGCCGGCTTCAAGAACGCCATCATCGCCAAACCCGCTCCGACCGCCACTGAGGACCCCAACTTCAGCCCCGAAGATGTGCGCTATTCGGTCATCCGCTGGCTGCCCTCCACCATTGAAAACGCGGTGGGGCCGCACATTTCCGACCCCCGCACGGGCGAGATCCTGAACGCCGACATCCAGTTCTATCACAACGTGATGAACCTGCAGCGCGATTGGTATTTCCTCCAGGTGGGGCCGCTCGATCCGCGCGCGGCCAGGCTACCGCTTCCCGACGATCTCATGGGCCGCCTCGTCGAGTTCGTCTGCGCGCACGAAGTCGGCCACACGCTGGGCTTCCAGCACAATATGAAGGCCAGCTCGCTGTACCCGCAAGAAAAGGTTCGCGACAAGGATTGGGTCAAGAAGATGGGCCACACGCCATCCATCATGGATTACTCGCGCTTCAACTATGTGGCGCAGCCCGAAGACGGCATTGACGTAGCCGATTTGGTGCCCACCGTGGGGCCCTACGATGTGTGGGCCACGCACTGGGGCTACCAAATCATCGACGGCGCCAAAACGGCCGACGACGAGAAGAGCACGCTGGATGGCTGGGCCCGCGAACAGGATCGAACGCCCTGGTATCGCTTCTCCACTCCGGGTGCGGCCGGCTCCGATCCGGGCGATCTCACTGAAGCCGTGGGCGACGCCGATTCCCTGAAATCCACGGCGTTGGGCGTGAAGAACCTGCAGCGCGTGGCCCGTATGATGCTCGCTGCCACTACTATCGAGACCGGCACCCCATACGAAGACCTGGCCGAGCTTTACGGCCGCATGCTCGGCCAATGGACTCTCGAGATGAATCATGTCGCCGCCCTAGTCGGCGGATTCGAGTCGCAGCAGAAGAACATCGGGCAGGCAGGCGTGATCTACACACCGGTCTCCAAGCAGCGCCAGGCGGCCGCCGTCGCCTTCCTCAACGACAACGCCTTTGTGACACCGCAATGGGCCATCGACAAGGAAATCCTGCGCCGTATTGAGCCTCTGGGCGCCATCAGCCGGGTGGGCAATGCGCAACGTTCCGTCCTCAACAGCCTGCTAAACAGCGCGCGCTTCGCCCGCCTGATCGAGCAGGAAGCGCTCGACGGTCCGGAGGCCTATCCCGCGGCGGGTTTCGTGGCCGCCGTGAGGCGCGGCGTGTGGCGTGAGCTGGAAAGCCCCCAGGTGGCCATCGATGCTTACCGCCGCCAGTTGCAGCACAACTATCTCGACCTGGTGAATAGTAAGCTCAACGGCCCAGCCGTCACCTTGCCTGTCAACTTGCCGTCTGGTTTCCCCACCGCTCTGTTCGCCACGAGCGCGGACGAAAAACCGTTGTATCGTGCCGAGTTGCGCGCCTTGACCAGCTCCATTGGCGCCGCGCTCGCCAAAGCCACCGACCGCACCACGCGCGCGCATCTGGAAGGCGCACGCGACCAAATCGCGAAAATCCTCGATCCGAAGTTTGCCGCGCCGTCCGGCTCGGGATCGTCTGAGCTGCGCATCTTCGCCGACCAGTGGCCCGACTTTTGGTCCGCGCAGTGGACCAACCCGCCAAGCGCCGATCTTTGGGGCGATCCATCTGCGCCCGGCCAGTTCCTCAACGCTCCCTGGCAGCAAATCCAGGACTGTTGGCCGGACTATGAGATCCGCCCTTGAACCTGGGTCACCGCCGCGGTTGGCTGCCGGAAGAAGGGTGGTCGCCGCGCTAATGTCGGCAGAGGAAAGCGTTGCCGCGTAGGCCCGCTCCTATACGGCGAGACGGCTACCGCCAATCATCCTTGGATCGATCCGATCGCGCAGCAGGCCGTCCAGTAAGGAACCGCACGCAATAACCCAAACCGATTTGGTATCATCCCTACCAAGCGACGATGGACAAACGAACCTTCCTCAAATTGCTGTCGGCCATCGCGGGTCCGGTCATCGCGCCCCTCTCCGCCTGGATGGCGAAGCAGAAGCTGACCAACTGGGCGGGCAACTTCTCCTACAGCACGAACCGCCTGCACGAAGCTGCCTCGGTCGACCAGATCCAGTCGTTCGTGCGGTCGCGGAACAAAGTGAAGGTGCTCGGCACTCGCCACTGTTTCAACTCTATTGCGGACAGCCGTTACAACCTGCTGTCGCTGAAACCGATGCACGACGTGGTTGCGCTCGACCCACTCGCCCGCACGGTGACCGTCGATGCGGGTATCACATACGGACAGCTTTGCCCGTACCTCGACAGCAAGGGCTTTGCGTTGCACAATTTGGCCTCGCTCCCCCACATCTCGATTGCCGGAGCCTGCAGCACCGCTACGCACGGCTCAGGCGAGAAGAACGGCAACCTTGCCACCGCGGTCTCCGGCTTCGAGATTGTCACCGCGGCAGGCGACGTGGTGAAAATCACTCGTACGGCGGACGGTGAACTCTTCCGGGGAGCCGTAGTCGGGCTCGGTGCCCTCGGCGCGATCACTCGGATCACCCTCGATATTGAGCCCACGTATGCGGTGCGGCAATACGTGTATGAGGACCTGCCGTTCGCTCAAATGAAGGACCACTTCGATGAGATTCAATCGAGCGGCTACAGCGTCAGTCTGTTCACGGACTGGCAGAAGGAGCGCATCAACGAGGTCTGGATAAAGAGTCGTGTCGGCGACGGGCAGGCATTCGCGGCATGCCCGGAGTTCTTCGGC
>JBEKUO010000614.1:0-4675 GCA_049514955.1 Bryobacteraceae bacterium
TCGATATCTTGAACGGATTCGGCGCCGAGGTTATCCCTGCCGGCCGCAGCGACACATTTGTCCCCATCGATACGGAGAACATCGACGACGCGCAGCTTGCAGTAATCCAGGCGCTCGCCGACGACGCCCGCGCGAAGCATGGCTCCATATACGCCGTTGTATCGACCGATGGAGACAGTGACCGGCCGCTGATTGCCGGTATCGATCCGGTAACCGGGCAAGCGCGCTTCTTTGGCGGCGATCTGGTGGGGATGATTGTCGCGGAGTACCTGCAGGCCGATGCCGTGGTCGTGCCGATCAGTTGCAACGATGCAATCGATAGAGGGCGGCTGAGAGACATCGTCGAACCAAAGACGCGAATCGGATCTCCGTACGTGGTCGCAGGCATGGAGAAGGCGCGCGATAGGGGCAAACGCAGGATCTGTGGCTGGGAAGCGAATGGCGGCTTTCTGACCGGCTCGGATATCGAGCGGAATGGCAGGATCCTGAAAGCTCTTCCTACAAGGGATGCGCTGCTTCCGATTTTGTGCGTGCTCTTTGCCGCGCACGAGAAAGGGATGACGTGCAACGATCTTTTTGCGGAACTGCCTAAACGCTTTAGCCGGGCCGCCCTTCTGAAGCAGTTTCCCAGGGCTGTCGCGCTGCGAATTGTGCAGAGGTATTCGCCAAGTGATGCCGGTGTCCGGGATGTAGTTTTCGCAGTAGGACAGGCCTCCTTGTTTGATGACATTCGAGATCAGTTGGAAAGGCTGTTCACGCCGGAACTGGGCTTTGGAACAATCGTCCGTCTGAATTACACAGACGGCGTGCGGGTGATTTTCAGTAACGGCGATGTGGCTCACTTCCGCCCGTCGGGAAATGCGGATGAGCTACGCATCTACGCTGTGGCAGACACTCAGGCGCGCGCCGATGCCATCGCAGAGACGGGCGTTGCGGAGCCGGATGGCATTCTGCGGAAGATGGAAAAGGAAGCGGCTGGCTGACCGAGCTTGCGCCGCTGAAGTGTCGCGTTCAGATCTTGCAGCGTTGTCCAGCATCGCATTGCAGCAGTTCCGCTGACGCGCAAGCATAACTTACAGAATTAGCAAGAGTTGGGGACCGTGCAATCGAGCCTGTCCTTCTTGCATCTAATTGCCCGAAGAAATTGAAGCCACGCTGCGTTAGCGCGCGGTCACTGCGTCTCACGCCACTCCAGCACCACGACCGACACCTTGGCCGCCTCGCTCTGCAATACCAGCTTGTAGCCGTTTTGCGGTCCAGGCTGCTCGACGATCCTGATGGCGCCGGCGCGCTTGGCATCCCAAGTGTAGGTCGTGCGGTTCCAGCCGTTCTGCGCTCCCGCCGCTTCGGTTTGGGGGTGAGCGTACTTTGTGTCCGGCGTGAATAGGGTCATGCCCTCGGCGGTCAAGTCTCCGGGATAGGCGCTGACCCGCGCCGCGCGGGCCGGAAGCGCTCCATTCAGCACGCCGGTGGAAGCGCGGCCGCCTTCAATCACCAGGCGGCCGTTTTTCAGGAGTTTGCCGGTCCAGATGAGTTTGCCCGAGGCAGGTATCACCGCCGTTTTCGGACGCGGCACCACGGCAGTAGGCGTAGGCGGGGAGGCGGGTGCCGGCGTGGGCGGCGGCGCCACGATTGCTGTTTGCGGACGCGCCGGGGAGCCATCGGTCTTTGGCGGCGCGATGTTGGGAGCGGGCGCTGTTGCCTGATTCTCCGGCGGCTTTAGGGGCGGCGCAGGTTTATTCTCCGCGGCGGAGGGAGCCGACGCCAGCCCACCAGTCTTGGATTGAGCTGTTGCTTGATTCTCCGGCGGCTTTAGCGGCGGCGCAGGTTTATTCTCCGCGGCGGAGGGAGCCGGCGCCGGTGCGCCAGTCTTGGATTGAGCGGTTGCTTGATTCTCTTGCGCTTTTAGCGGAGCCGGAGGTTTACTTTCCGCGGCGGAGGGAACCGGGGCCGGTACGCTAGTCTTGGGTTGAGCTGTCGCTTGATTCTCCGGCGGCTTTAGCAGCGCCGCAGGTTTGTTGGGCGCGCTCTGAGGAATCGGAACCGGTGCGCTGGCCGTGGGCCGCGCCGTCGCTTGGTTTTCCGGAGGCTTTACCGGCGGCGCAGGTTTCCAGGGCGCTGTGGAAGGAACCGGAACGGGTGCGCCGGTCTTGGGCGGAGCCGCCGCCGGGCTGGATCGGTGCATGGTCTCCACCATCTGCTCGAGCCGCGCCAATTCCTTCTTCCGCTGCTCGATGCGCGCCTGCATGGCTTCCGACTCGCGCTGCAGCTCCTGGTTCCCGGCGTGAGGCTGCGCCGCCGGGGCCCCGCTGCTCTCGGCAGGACTCAGGAAGTGCGTCACCTCGTCGACTGTGACACCTCCGGGCAACTCCACCGTGAGCCGCAACACTACATCGCCGGATTGCCGCGCATAAGCGATGCTGCCGGAGCGCAACTCCCGGGCGGTCAGCTTGACTTCGGTTTGAACACCCCGGTCTTCGATCGCGAGCGATCCGCGTACCGCCTTGCGAATGGATGGGGCAGAGCGATCCCAGACGATGCGCAGTTGGCCCGCCGTATCGGTTGTCGATAGCAGGAAACCCTGACGCGTGGGCTGGAATTGCCAGAATACGAAGGCTGCCGCAGCCGCGATCAGAATCAGAATCAGGCTAGCCCCGTACCACTTCCACCGCGCGCTGCGCGCCGCCTTCATCGGCGGCGTTTCGTTCTCGGAATTCGCCGGAGGCGTTTCGCGCTCGACCGGCGCTGGTATTTCAGGCTCGACCTCGACTGGCTGCGGTTCTCTCTCAACCATCGCGGGGGACCGTTCGGCGGCCGGTGGGGGAGTCTCGTCGGCGGCAGGTCCGGCCGCGCGCACGGCCGTCAACGGGAATTCAAGGTAGCTGCAGTGCGCGCGGACGCTGCCGTCTGGCTCGCGAAAAAAGAACCCCGCGAGGCTCGGCGTGAAGCTGGCGGGGCGCACGACCAGGGCTACCTGCCAGGGCTGCGGGAAGAAGCGCTGGAACAAATCCAAGTCGACATCCGAAAGGAAGATTTCGCTGCGCGTGTGGGAGTGATACCAGCCGGCAGGTTCCAATCCGGCCAACTCCGGATCGCTCCGATACGACCGCAGCGCCTCCGCCAGGGCCGCCTCATCCTTGGCGGAGAGCACGAAAGACGGCCCTTTGGAGTACTCGCAAGCGATGGGCCGCCATGCCAGGACGCGCACTACGCCCTGGTCGTGCGTCCCGAAAAGAATGCCGCCGGTTTCCACGCCTCCGTGGGGCACGCAGAGATAGCCGTCCACCGCCGCCATCCGGATTTGGTCCATCACGGCGCCGGTGTACTCGATTCTGGCGGAGTGCTCCGGGACGCTCCACGTTTCGAATTCCGAGGCGACCGCCGCTTCTGCCATGCTCTCTATGCCAATCCGATTCTCACTTAAGGGTACAATCACTAGCTTAGGTCATTTTAATATCTAAACTGGCCGGATGGCCGATCGGAGGGAAATGACGGAACGGTACCGGGCTCTGAGGGCGCCCTTGGCGATGCAGTGGCTGGCCGTATTGATGTGTGCAACGCTGGCACGCTCAGCCGACAACTTGCCTAAGATCGAGATCGTCGAAGGCGACGGCGCGATCAACAATATACGCCTCCACCGCGCGAAAGAACCGGTGGTTCGGGTGTTGGACCAGGACGGCCATCCCATGCCGAATGTGGCGGTGACTTTCCTGCTGCCCAACAACGGCCCCAGCGGGACCTTCGCGGACGGGCAAACCTTCCTGACGGTGATGACGGACGATAACGGCCAGGCCGTAGGCCGCGGGTTGCGGCCCAACAGCAGCGCCGGACAATTCCAGATCCGTGTGACGGCATCGTTTGGGGGCCGGGCGGCGACGGCCAACGTTACGCAGACCAATGCGGAACCCGCGTCCGGCGGCGGAAGCAGCAAGACCATCCTGATCGTGTTGCTGATCGGCGGTGCGGCCGCGGCTGGCGCGGGGCTCGCCCTCGGCAAGAGCAAATCGTCCTCCGCGTCCGGATCCACCACGCCGCCACCTAGCAACCCGGGCGCCGTCATCACGCCGGGCAGCCCGACCTTCGGTCACCCATGATGCGCCGCACGATTGCCAGAACGATCGTGCTTGCCGCGCTGGCGGCGGGCGCCGCGTGGGGGCAGCTCACCGTCAGTTGCTCGACTGCGGCTGGCCCCGTCGAGGTTAATGTGTTCTACACCGCAAATTGCACTGTGGCATTGTTGCCAGTCCCCGGTGTGCCGCCTTACTCCTGGCAAATCGGACCGACGAGTGCCAGTCTGCCGGCCGGATTGACATTGACGGTCTCCGTAGACACCCTGACCGCTACCGTCAGCGGCATGCCGACCAATCCGGGTCCGTACAGCTACGAGGTGCAGGTCACCGACTTCACTCTGCAAACCGGCTTCGCCGCCTTCGGCGGAACGGTCGCGCCGGCGCTCGCCGTCACGACGACCGGACTGCCCAATGGCGTGTTTGGTGTATCATACGGCGCCACGCTGCAGGCCAGCGGCGGGATACTGTCGTCGTACACATGGTCGATCAGCTCAGGCAGCCTGCCGGCGGGGCTGACCTTGGATCCGCCCAGTGGGACGATTTCCGGCATTCCCCAAGCAACCGGCCCGTTCGCTTTCACGGTCACGGTCACCGACAGTGCCCCG
>JBEKUO010000615.1:0-4669 GCA_049514955.1 Bryobacteraceae bacterium
ACAAACGCCAGCTCGCACTGGTCGAGCGACGGGCTGACGGCGCGGGTGATGGCGGTAAGCGGCCTGGTGTGATAGAGTCAGTCCCCGATGGAGACTCATGATACAGCATGACACGGAGGCGCCCGGCGCACACACCTCCCTCCTGCCTGTCCTGGGCCTGCTGTTCGGCATCGCGGTGTCCGTCGGAGGCACGCTGGGCGTGGGCATTCTGCGTCAGCCGGGACCGGTCGCCTCCTACCTGCGGGTGCCGTGGCTGATCATGCTGATGTGGTTGGCTGGTGCCCTTTACGCGGCTCTAGGTGTAGCCAACGTGGCCGAGCTGACCACCATGCTTCCGCGCGCCGGTGGCTTTTACGTGTTCGCCCGGGAAGCCATGGGTAGCACGGCTGGATTCGTGGTCGGATGGTCCGACTTTCTGGCTAACGTGGCCGCCACCGCTTATGCCGCGATGGCCGCCGTCGAGTTCCTCGGACGCATCACCCCCTGGATCGGCCGGTTCGACGCCATTGCAGCGGCCCTGTTGCTCCTGGCGTTCGCCACGCTGCAATGGTTTGGCGTGCGCGTGAGTGGAGTCATACAGCAGGTGGCGTCCGCCATCGCCGCCGTCGCCCTCCTGGGCCTGATCGTGGCATGTTTCACGATTCACGCGCCCGTCCACGCTGGGCCCCCGGCGCCGGTGCGCGGCGTAAGTTTCATAGCCGCCATGGTGCTGGCGATTCAGTCCATCATCGTAACGTATGACGGCTGGTATACACCTATTTATTTCGCCGAAGAAACGCGCCGTCCCGATCGCCAACTGCCGCGCGCGATGCTTGGCGGACTCGCGGTGCTCGCTGGCATCTATTTGCTCATGAACTACGCCTTGCTGCGGGCTTTGGGACCCGCCGGCCTGGCGGCTTCCAAGTTCGCCGCCGCCGACGCCGCCAAGCTGATGTTCGGACGCGCCAGTGAGATCCTGATCGCGGCCATCGCGGTCGCCATACTGCTGACGCTTCTGCACGGAGTGCTCATGTCGGCGACCCGCGTCATCTTCGCGGTGAGCCGCGATGGCCTGTTCTGGCGGCGCGCAGCCGGCGTCGCAGCAAACGGCACCCCCCGGACGGCCCTGGCCCTGGCAACGCTGGTGGCGCTTGCGCTAGTGCTCAGCGGCACCGTCGATCGGTTGATCGCCATGGCCGGATTCTTCTACGTGGCAAACTACTCGTGGGCGTATCTGTCGCTGCTCGTCCTGCGCCGCACCGAACCTGCCGCCCGGCGGCCCTTCCGCGTGCCCTTCTATCCCGTGCTGACAATCGTGGTCCTGTGCGCCAGTCTGGCCTTCCTCACGGGCGCTGTGCTCAGTGATCGCCAGAACAGCTTGTATGCGCTGTTGCTGCTGATGGCGAGTCTCCCGGTTCGCCTGTTGTTCCGCGGCACGAAGTCGAAGACGGCGGCTTGACAGTGGGCAGGCTCTCCGCATTACTCTAATCACACATGCCTCGTTTCCTCGCTCTTCAGGAAGCCATTTCCGAATTCGTCCACGATGGCGACACCGTCGCGCTGGAGGGGTTCACGCACTTGATTCCAATGGCCGCCGGTCACGAGATCATCCGCCAGCGACGCCGTGACTTGACCTTGGTGCGCATGACGCCGGATCTGATCTACGACCAGATGATCGGGATGGGTTGCGCGCGCCGGCTCATTTTATCTTGGGGCGGGAACCCGGGTGTGGGATCGCTGCACCGCCTGCGCGATGCGGTCGAACGGGGCTGGCCGCATCCACTCGAAATCGTAGAGCACAGCCATGCGGGAATGGCGCACGCTTACGAGGCCGGCGCCTCCGGCATGCCCTGCGCGATGTTCCGCGGCTATCGCGGCTCGGATCTGACCAGGGTGAATCCCGATATCAAATTCATCGCCTGCCCGTTCTCCGGCGAGCAACTCACGTGCATCCCGGCCTTGCGCCCGGACGTGACAATCGTGCATGCGCAAAAGGCGGATCGCGAAGGTAACGTCCTGATCGAGGGTATCGTGGGAGTGCAGAAAGAAGCCGTGCTGGCCGCGCGGCGATCCGTAGTGACCGTCGAGGAAGTGGTGGATGAATTCGGGCCGCGTAGCCCGAACGCCGTGATCCTGCCCGGTTGGACGCTCGGCGCCATCGCACTGGTTCCCGGCGGCGCGCGTCCCTCCTACGCGCTCGGTTACTACGCGCGCGATAATTCCTTCTACGCGGCCTGGGACGCCATCTCGCGAGAGCGCGAGACGTTCCTCGGCTGGATGCAACAGAATGTGATGGACGCGCGATGAACTACGCGGCGCCCGAGATGATGACCATCGCCGCGGCGCGCGCGCTGCGCAATGAAGATGTTTGCTTCGTCGGGATCGGGCTGCCATCGGCAGCCTGCAACCTGGCGCGGCTGACCCACGCGCCCGCCATCTGCCTGATCGACGAATCGGGCACGCTGCAAACGCGCCCGAATGTGCTGCCGCTTTCGATTGGCGACGGCGAGCTGTGCGAAACGGCGCTGACTACCGTACCGGTGATCGAGATCTTCCGCTATTGGCTGCAGGGCGGGCGCATCACTACGGGCTTCCTGAGCGGCGCGCAAGTCGACCGGTTCGGCAATCTGAACAGCACGATGATCGGGAGCTACGAAAAGCCCAAAGTTCGCCTGCCGGGAGCGGGCGGCGCCACCGAAATCGCCACGGGATGCGGCGAGATCTTCATCATCATGCGTCACTCCGCGCGAACTTTCGTCCGGGAGATCGACTTCCTGACTTCTCTCGGGCATGGCCGCACAGGCCGCGAACGCCAGGCGCTGGGCATAGCGACGAAAGGCCCGACTTTACTGGTCACCGACCTTTGCATCATGCGGCCGGAAGCGGAGACCAACGAGTTCATTGTCACGAGCCTGCACCCGGGAGTGAGCCGCGACCAAGTGCGCTCGAGCACCGGATGGGAGGTGCGGTTCGCGCAGCACGTCGAAGAGACCGTGCCGCCCGCCAATGCCGAACTCGAGGCTTTGCGCGATCTCCATGCGCGCACCGCACGGGCGCACGGTGTTGCGGGAGGCGAGTAATCCTAGTGTAGTGTCCCGTCTAGCTCTTGACAATCGACGCTTCTGGGCCGCGCGCGTTAGCAAGCGGTCGTAGCGCACGCTTCAGCGTGCCGCGGCGAACTTCAGTTCGCCGCACACTAGATCAATATGCCCGAGGGCAACGGCTCATGCGTGGACCAGAACGGGGCAGGGTCCCAACTGTATCACCCGATAGGTTGTCGAACCGAACACCGCCGGATCCAAGGCGCCATAGCCGTGCACTCCCATCGTCAGCAGGTCGATTTGCGCTTCCTGGGCGAGTTCAACGATTTCCCGGTATGGTTTTCCGATGCGTACCGCCGTCTTCATCTTGAGGTTCTTGCCTCGCTCCGGTGTAATCAGTTTATCGAGTTGCTCCGCCGCTGCCGCCATGGCCTCTTCCGCCTTGACCGGGCTTGAGACCTCCTCCAACACGTGCAGCAGGGTAAGCTCGGCGTCGTACTCCTCTGTCAAAGAGATCGCATAGTTCAAAGCCCGCGCTGCATTCTCGGAGAAATCCGTGCAGAAAAGGATTCGGTTCAACTGGTGCACGTGGCCCCTCTTCTCATCCGCGGCCATAGAGTCGTGGGTTGGCTTGCATACGGCCAGCACCGGGCAGGGCGCCCTGCGCATCACCCGGTCGGTTACCGACCCCAGCATCAGCCGGTCATACCCTCGCCGGCCGTGCGTTCCCATGACGATCGCATCCGCTTTCCGCGATTGCGCAAACGACAGAATAGAGTCCGGAGCCATTCCCTGGTGCACCACCAGCTCCGGCTGAACTTCGATGTGGGTGTGGTTCTTCGCGAATTCCAGCAGTTGCTCCTTGCCGCGCTCGCGAACGCTTTCACAGAACTCCTCGTAGAGTCCCGCGGAGGCGGCAAAGCCGAGGGAAGGATATCGCCACAACTCTACGACATGCTGCGCCACCAACTTGGCTCGATAGTGTTCGGCCAGCGACAGCGCATGGTGATACGCCCTTGCCGAGAATTCCGAGAAATCGACGGGACAAAGGATGAGTTTAATTTCCAAGATGGTTCCTCTTTAGCCATCGATTTTAGTCGATTGCGCCGCCCGCGATTACTCGTAGGCTTCGCGGCGATAACGATACGTGTCATGTAATATACATTTATATGATCCAGCTTGCGATCCTCGGCGGCGACCCGCTCCGCCGCACGCCGTTCAGCCCGTGGCCGGAGTACCGGCAAGCGGACATCGAACGCATCGTCCGCCAAGTCGAAAGCCTCCATTGGGGCGGCTTCCCGGTGCCCGGCAAGGTCAGCGGAGAATTCGCGGAACGCTTTGCCGAAATGCAGGGCGCCAAATACGGCCTGTGCCTCACCAACGGAACCATCGCTCTAATGGTCGCTTTGCAGGCCGCGGGGATCCGTTTCGGCGATGAAGTGATCGTGCCCGCGTACACTTGGGACGGTACGGCGGCGGCCGTGCTGTTCGCCGGCGGCGTGCCGGTGTTCGTCGACGTGAATCCGGATACCTACTGCCTGGATGTCGAGAGCGCCCGCAAAGCGATCACGCCGCGCACCAGGGCCATCATCCCGGTGCACCTAGCCATGCGCTTCGCCGACATGGACGCGGTGATGAAGCTGGCGGCG
>JBEKUO010000616.1:0-4658 GCA_049514955.1 Bryobacteraceae bacterium
CGTATAAAAAACCAACTGCTCTTCGATCAATTCCTGTTCCAGCAATTGCTGATTAAAGCAGCGGACGGCGCCTTCCAGGATGTACGGTACGCGAAAATTCTCGGTGGAGATCAGTTCCGGCGGGGCTTCGAACTTGATCTGCAAGATCCGGCCCCGCGCGTTGATCTGGAAAAGATTGACGCCGTTCTCCTGAAATCCCTCCGGCCGGTACTCCTCCGGATGGAGTTCCAGCACGGTTTCCGCCAGCAGTTCGTTCAACTCGCGGACAAATGCGGCGCAGATCCCATGCAACTCCCCGGCCGCCTCACGGCGCAGCGCGCTGATCTCGCGCGTCCTCTGAATTACGGTCTCGTCCTTCCGAGCCAGGGCGTCGATTCTCTTGGCCAGCTTCTTCAGGCGCTCGTTTTGCAATTGGGGAGAGCTCCGGGTGACGCCCGGTCCAAAACCTGCCGGTCGTCACAAGTACCAGAATATGCCGGTAGTCCTTCCCGGAGCAACGCATCGACGTATCACAGCCGGCGCACCACCAGGCTGACCCGGCCTTTGATCAGTTCGAGGAGGCTGTGGCCGGCCCAGGAAACGGATCGCCATCCGCGCGGGTCTTCTCCGGAGTTCCTCATGTACAAACGTTGTCCGGCGCGCCGAACCAACTGGATGCCGCTCTCGCCGCCCAAGTCCAATGCATTGTAGCTTTCTTCGTCGGGATTCCCGCGCAGCGTTTCGGAGCGGTCCAGCAAAACCACGGCGCTGTCGCCAAACAGCGCCGCCCAGTTGGGGTTCGGGGCCAGGTGCGCGGCCACGGGCGACTCCAGCCGCTCCAACTCGGCCGCCGGGAATGGATACTTTTCCTGCCCGCTCGCCTGCGCCGGATACGGATGTCCGGGCCCGATCGGGCCCTCCAGAAGCGCCACCAGGCGGTACGGAGTGACTTCCGGCGGCGCCGGGCGCGGAGCGGAGTCTTCACCGGCCAGCAGATCCACCAAGTCGATCCGTAAGCGCTCTAAAATCCGGTCCGCCATGGCGATGGATAGCCTGCGCGCCCCTTTCAGCACGTGATGCATATGAGGTTGGGAAATCCCGGTGAGCCGGGCGAGGCTCCGCTCCGTAACTTCGCCATTGCGCACGCGCGCCTGGATATGTGCGATTAGCCGAATTTGTAGAACCTGGAAATCCATCGGCAAGAAAGCTTTGACCCTATTTCCGCCAGAAATAGACACTATGAAATGCTGTAATCCCAAGTAATATCCTAGTTATAACTAGGGATTTTTCCTATCGCCGCATTCATCCTGCAATCACTTAGGGCAGAATAACATACGTACTAGATCCTGAAGAATACGGGAATATTCCTGTCAAACATTTCGCCGAATTTGCTTGACGATTTTTCGTCCCGCGATAGATTTGGAACAGTCGCACGATGGCTGCTTCGGCGATGGTGGGGCAGCCGAGAGGATGTTTCCAAACGATGACTTGGGATAGATCACAAACAATTGCGCTCGCAAAAACAACTTGCACGCACTGCCATGGTTATGGATTGCGTCCGGGCCGTAACGATCGGGAAATTCCCTGTAAGTGTGTCTTTAGGGCCATCTTCCGCGCTTGCTACGCGCGCTTTCGCGAATGCGCATCGAAAGAGAAGCACCTGAGCCGGGTGCATCTGCAATTTTGCGCCGGCAAAGACAGCCACAAGGCATATGGCCGCAAAGTGGAGGAGTACGTGGCTGATTTCTGCCTGGTCAGCCGCCGCGCGCTCACCCCGTTGGAATACGATGTCTTCCGCTTCCATTTCCTCTTGGGCGCCGATTGGAAGCTTTGCTGCTGGCGCCTGAATCTCGACCGCGGCACCTTTTTTCACACGCTTTACCGGATCGAGCAGAAATTGGGGTGCGTCTTCCGGGAATTGGAGCCCTATAGCCTTTTCCCTTTGGATGAGTATTTCGGCGGGACCATGCGCAACGACCTCCCCGCCGCCTATCGGACCCTGAAGGTAGTACCCATCGGCCCGCCCCGCGCAGTCCTGCGCCCGCCCGTGCGGTTCTCGGCTGCCTAGGGCGTGAGGGTGGGGCGGCGGGCTATTGCCGCCCCACCTGCCGTGCTACAATCCTCGCATCTGTTTTCGCCGCAGCGAACCACATGGACCCATTCACCCATTCCGCGACTGGCCTGTTCCTCGGCCGCGCGGGATTAAACCGTTTCTGCGAACAGGCGCCTTGGATTCTGGTGCTGGCGGCCAATGCCCCCGACATCGATATCCTGGCCTTGTTCGGGGGACAGCTCAATTACCTCAACTACCACCGGCACCTGACGCATTCGCTCCCCGCTTTGCCGGTGATGGCGCTGCTGCCGGTGCTGGTAGTGCGGCCGTTCACCCGCAAGCCATTCCGTTGGCTGTCGGCTTATGCCCTTTCGTTGGTGGCGGTGCTTTCGCATCTTTTGCTCGACTATACGAACATCTATGGCATCCGTTTGCTGCTGCCGTTCTCGGGGCGGTGGTTCCACCTGGACCTTACTTCGGTGGTGGACCTGTGGATCTGGGCGGTGTTGCTGGCAGCGCTGACTGGGCCCCTGCTGGTGCGTCTGGTGAACGCGGAAATCGGCGCAGGCACGAAAAGCCCCGGCCGCGGATTTGCCATCTTCGCGCTGCTGTTTCTGTTGCTGTACAATGCCGGGCGCGCCGGGCTGCACGCGCGAGCCGCCGCTATCCTGGATGCGCGCGTCTACTCCGGGGCCGCTCCGCAACGGGTGGCCGCGCTGCCCGAACCCCTGAATCCGCTCGCATGGCGCGCCTTGGTGGAAACCCCGGAATTCTACAGTGTGCAGGACTTCAGCGTGCTGGAAGAGTTCGACCCGTCGCGCGGCACGATCGTCTACAAAGCCGAGCCCGGACCGGCTGTCTCCGCCGCGAACGGCACAGCGCTCTTTCGAGACTTTTTCAAGTTCGCGCAGTTTCCCTTGGAGCAGACCCTGCCGCTACCCGAGCCGGCTGGCGCTACCCGTGTGGAGGCCATGGATCTTCGTTTTGGCACGCCTGCGCACCCCGCGTTTGTGGCTACGGCGATCCTGAGCGACCGCCTGCAGGTGATCCGGTCCTGGTTCAGTTTCGGCGCGGCCCGGCCGCGGTAGAACTTATCCGCCGGGCGCGTCGTGCGCGCCGGTGCCGCCTTCGTCCTCCACTTTGGTCCCGCGGCAATCGATGCGTTGCGGCAACGCAGCCCGCATATTCACCTGGTCTTCGGTGGCGCCCCAGGTGGAAGGCAGAGCACCGGGCCGCGACCGTGCGGACGCAGTTAGCGGCTGTGAGGCGTCTTCCAGAATCGAGCGCAGGGCAGCCTCGAGCGGCGCCGCCAACGACTCCAGGTCGGCCCGGCCCAGAATGCCGCAGAATTCCGAAGGTGTCATCGCCTCAAGCATGACTCCGCCGGCCTCCGGCCAAGCGGCAACGCGGCACGGCAGAAAACCGGCGAACCGGATATCGGCGGCTAACAAGGCAGCGTAGAGCTTGGAATGGCAGAGCGTGAACACAAAGGCGTCGCGTGGACTTGCGCTGGCCCCTTCCGGATGCGTTCCCAGATGGCTGATCACCAGTACGCTGGCGTTGTGCCGCTGGGCGGCGGCTCTTAAGACGGGCTCGATCTCCTCGAGTCTGACCGTCGAGTGGATCTGCAACATTGGTATCCTCCCCGCGCTTTAATGATACTAGAGGCTCTGAAATTACACCAGGGGCAGCGGGCAAAGCTCGCCGAGGCTAGTGGCTGGCGGATGGTGGTTGTGTTCTGCGAGCCCTTGGGCGTGGGCTTCGCTTTCCGCGCCGCAGTCGGAGGTCGAGGCCGGGGTTGTTTTCGCGGCTTGAACCAGAGATATTGATCGCTTATCCGTTGTGCCGTGGAGTCTTGTTGTCAAAGAGCAGCGGGCGGGTGGGTAGACCACTCGCCTCGGGTTGGATAGTCGGACGTTCCCTCGAAGTGAGCCGGGTAGAAGCCGGTCCTCGCCTCGCGAATCCGCTGCGTTGTCAGGACAGTGTATCGGTGCACGCGGATTTCGCTCTGTGGCAGGTTCAGGTCGTCGGGCTCCAGCCTTAGCCGAAGACCGTCAGGAAGCTCGACGTAGGTGTAAAGTGGGGCGTCGTCCGCTGCTCAGGATAAAAGTGCAATGGCCGATACTTCATCATCTCGGCATTTTTGGCGTACCAGATGAGGTAGTCCGAGGTTCCAGGGAGGTATGCCCCAGTTGTTCCTCCCATTTTTCGCAGAGTTATGAGACTAACGAAGTTCTGCGACCCAAAGGCCTCATCGAGAACCGATCTGGCTAGCCCCCCGCGCCACGCGCGGCCGGCGCGAACGTCAGCTCGCCCGCCTTGTCCACGTCCACCAAAAGCTGTTGCCCGTCCCGGATCTCGCCCTTCAGGATCAGCCGGCCCAGCGGCGTCTCCACCTTCTTCTGAATCGCACGCTTCAGCGGCCGGGCACCGTAATGCGGATCGAAGCCCGTGCGCACCAGGTTCAGCCGCGCGGCATCCGTGAGTTTCAGGATGATGTGCCGGTCGGCCAGCCGCGCGCGCAACCGCTCAAGCTGGATCTCCACGATCTTCTGGAGATGCTCTTCGGTGAGCGCGTGGAACACGATGATCTCATCCACGCGATTGAGGAACTCCGGCCGGAAAT
>JBEKUO010000617.1:0-4633 GCA_049514955.1 Bryobacteraceae bacterium
GGATTCGGCGCGCCTGGCACGCGAAATTCGAAGCTTGGCGCAAGATCGGGACCCGAACGCTCCGGTGGGCCAGGTTCGGCAGATGGAAGAGGTGGTTTCCGGGTCGATCTCCGATTTCCGCTCGACCATACGCGTATTCATCACCTTCGCAGGAGCGGCTATTCTGCTGGCGGCGATCGGTATTTACGGCTTAGTCTCCTATTGGGTGACGCAGCGGACGTTTGAAATTGGCGTGCGCGTGGCTCTGGGAGCTACGCGGCGACGCGTTGTCTGGATGATCCTGGCTCAGGGATTGTGCGTCGCTCTATACGGCATCGGAGCAGGTGTAGTCGCGGCGCTGGCCGTGACGCGTTTTCTGGCCAGTCTGCTTTACGGTGTGGCGGCCACGGATCTGCTGACGTTTGCGGCGGTGGCGGCGATCGTTCTGGGAGTCGCGGTGACGGCGATTGCCTTCCCGGCGTGGAGGGCGGCGCGCATCGATCCAGTTACGTCGCTGCGGGTGGACTGAGATCACGGCAGCCAAGGCGGCTTAGCCGCAGATGCACGCCGATAAGACAAGACTAGGTTATTTGCTTTCAATCGGCGCTCATCGGTATTGATCCGTGGCCCGCGCTCTTAATGCGTTTCTCCGCAGACTGTCAGGCTGCTCTGATAGCCCACCTGTTTGGAACGGGAGGTCGCGATGCGCTTTGCGCTGTTTACCTGCCGGTTTCACGGCGCGAGGAGCCGCGGGATGGCATGGCCGTCGCGAGGGGTCGCGGAAAAAGGCAGCTTTAGCCCGGTCGATCCCTGGTCTAGCCCGGCAATCACACACGCCAAGCGGTGACCCTTCTTCAAGCTGGATTGCTCGATATCCGGGTGCGGAAAGACCCATTCCGAAGCTGGTATGGTTCGCCGCATTTCAAGAATCGCATCGATACAGGAACGGATCGGTATAATAGCACCATACGCCTGCGGTTCTTCGCGCAATTAGGCGACGAGGAGGGGGAGCATGTGCGATCAGGATCATTTCGAAGACGACCGACAGAAGTATGAAGCTCACGGTTTGGTGACGCGTAAACAGTTCGGCGTCATGTTGGGAGCAGGGGTTGCCATGATGCTGCCGCGCGTGGCCGGTGCTGTCGCAGTTACCGAAACGGACGTGACCGTGACGACGCCGGACGGCAGCGCCGACTGTTACTTCGTGCACCCGGCGAGCGGCGCAGTACCTGGAGTTCTCGTGTGGCCGGACATCTTCGGGCTGCGCCCGGCGTTCCGCACCATGGGCAAACGGCTCGCCGAATCGGGGTATTCGGTGCTCGTGGTGAATCCTTTCTACCGCGTCAAGAAAGCCCCGACTGCGGAAGCTGGCGCCGCAACTCCAATCCAGGAACTGATGCCGCTCGCGCGAGCTCTGAATGAAACGACACAAATGACCGATGCAAGAGCGTTCACCGGTTGGCTGGACGGGCAAAAATCGGTTGCGAAAAACCGGAAGATCGGCACACAGGGCTATTGCATGGGTGGCCCGATTGCGTTTCGTACCGCAGCCGCCGTGCCGGATCGTGTCGGAGCAGTCGCCTCATTCCATGGCGGTGGACTGGTGACCGACGCGCCCAACAGTCCGCACCTGCAGGCCGCGAAGTCCAAGGCGCAGTTCCTCATCGCGATTGCCGAAAATGACGACACGCGCTCGCCCAACGACAAGACCGTCCTCAAGGAGACGTTTGCTAAGGCAAACCTGCCAGCGGAAATCGAAGTGTACACTGGTGCCGCGCATGGCTGGTGCCCCCCGGATTCGCGGGTCTACAACGAGCCACAAGCCGAGAAGGCATGGAGCCGCTTGCTCGCCCTGTACGGAAAAGCTCTGGCCTGAACATTGACGCCTGCGACCCATTGCCGGGTTGTTCGCCTAGTTAGTACATCGCTCTACGATCGGAATTAACTTGTCGACGTGACCGTCTCGGAGCCTGACGTTCTAGGGTAAGCTCTTTGTGCTCGCCATAGCCGTGAAACGCGGCCAAATCCCGCGCGAGCGCACTCAGGATCATCGGCAATTGCGTGACGCAAGGCCATCGGTGTTAGAATCAAATCGCGAAGAGACTGTTTAGACAGAATTCAACGTTCGATAGGGAGAGAACCATAGTGCCACGACACGCGCAACCAAAAGTAGACAGCACCATCCTGGAGATGGCCATCGTTGGGTATCAGAGCGAACACGCCAGGCTCTCGGCGAAGATAGCCGATATCAAAGCGCAACTCGGCCAACGCGGTCCGGGCCGGCCAAAAGCCACGGTAGCCCCGGTGGCCGGAACGGATCACACGGGCCCAAAGAAGCGCCGCACCATAAGCAAGGCTGGCCGCGCCCGGATCGCAGCCGCGCAGCGGGCCAGATGGGCGGCGCAGAAACAGCAGGCCCAACCGGAAAAGCCCAAGAAGCGGAAAATATCGGCGGCCGGTTTGAGAGCCATAAGAGAAGCCACGAAGAAGCGTTGGGCGGCTTACCGCAAAACGCACGGATCTGCGGCGTAAGCCCGAAGCACGGAAAATCGCGGCGAAGCAACGCGCGTTGTTTCGGCAATGAGCCGCCGCGCGTACTACGAAGAACTGAAAGCGGCTGACTCGCTGGAAGCGGGCGGACCAACCGGCAGGGATTGCGACGCGTAGCGATGAGAGCAGCCTGACGGCCTTCTTCGCGGTTGTGTTCCCGCCAGCCTCACTAGGCGTCGCACACAACTGGCCCGAGTCCCTGGTTCGCGAAGCATCGCCGCCGAGGCTGGTGTTTGAGCCACCTGTGACCATGGCTGTGGATTACGGAAAGCTCACCGAGAACCTTGGCCGCTTTTATGACTTCACGGGCAAGGTCGTACTTTTCGTCGGGGCGGGAGGCAGGCAACTTCTCGACCCCGCCATCCGGACAAAGAAGCTGGTCGCCATCGACCGGGATGCCGAGGCTCTCAGGGAGCTAAAGACAAATGTTGTGGCGGCTGACTTGCAGGATTCCGTAGCTGTTATCGGCGCCGACTTCGAGGATGTCACATTGCACGGAGACGTTGTCTATTTCGAATTCTGCCTGCACGAGATGGACGACCCGCAACGAGCGCTGGTCCATGCCAGCAAGCGGGCGCCCGACATCGTGGTATTCGATCATTTACCCGGCTCCAACTGGGTCTTCTACGGTGCGGAGGAGGAGAAAGTCCGCCGCAGCGCCCAAGCCATGGAGCGCTTCGGTGTCCGGCGCCGTGAAACGTTTCGCACCGAACAGCGCTTTCGGGACGACGCCGAGCTTTTCGCCAAGGTGAAGGCGGAAGGGGCCACGGCAATCCAGCGCGCCCAGCGCTTCGCAGGCGTCACGAACATCGTCATTCCCATGAGCTACGAGCTGGCCTTGTTGTAGCTGGCATCCGCCCGGGGATGTGGAGCAGCCCGATCAGCGCATTCATCACGGCTAACAGCAGGACTAGGACCTCAATGGACGTGCGCCAGTTGGTGGCCTCCTTGAGCACTTCGAAGCAGACCGTCAGACCCAGCACGCCCGCGTTGCCGATCGTCCAAAAAATCCCGGAGGCCGCGCCGGCATGTTCCTTGTGAGCGATGCGCTCGATGATAGTCAGCGTAATGGCCAGAGACGGCAGCCAGAGAAATCCCAACAACGCGCCCCAGGCGTATCCCACGTGTGGGCTGCTCGCGAACACAAATCGATGGACCAGCAGCAGGCTCGGCGCCAGGCAGAACCATAGCAACAGGCGGGGGTAATCGAACTTGTCGAAGGATGGAGGAATGACCAGCGCTCCCACAATGCCGCCGGCGATGATCATGCCGCCCGCCATGCCCGCGGCATCGCTCGAAAAGCCGTGTTCGTGCCAGATCACCTCCAGCCAGGTGGTCAGGGCGTTGAAGCACCCTTGCCCGATGAAGGCAGTCGCGAAGATCACGGCCAGATTGCGGTTCATCAGCAACTCGCGCACCGGTGTGGTGGTAGGCTTCGCCGCCGGGACCGCCTCGCGCACCGGACGATTCTCGCGCGCCGTGAAGTGGAACACCAGCGCCCATCCGGCGGCCACCGCGGCCAGGAATGACATGGCGCCGCGAAATCCCCGCCACTCGACCAGCAGAGGGGAGGCGGCCAGCGAGAGGGCCATGCCCACGAAGATTCCGATCGTGCAAATGCCGGTGAATAGGCCTTCCTCGGCTGGGCCAAACCAGTCGGCGACCAGCGTCGAAATGCAGGTCACGATGCAGGGAACCGAAATGGCGATGCCAATCTGTCCGGCCAGCACCATGTAGAATCCGTCGAAGATGCGCAGGCCGGCAGAGACGGCCATCAGGGCCAGCCCGAACTGAATCGCGAAGCGGTATCCGCGGCGATCGATCAGGGCGCCGGCGTAACCGGAGAACAGCATGCTGGCCAATGGAAAGACAAGGATGGTCCAACTGGCGGTCAGCCCGCTGATGCCGTACTTGGTTGTTAGAAGTGAGATCAGGGGCGCGAAGTTGTACCAGAAGACCTGCGTGAGAATCAACGCGCCGAGGAACGCCCCAAGCACCAGCCATCGCCGTAGTGCAGGGGCGTTAACAATCGCGCCTTCGTTCGCGCCTCCAACCATAAGGAAACGTTCTTTATAACACCCTTGTTTCCCTAGGGACTTGTTGA
>JBEKUO010000618.1:0-4626 GCA_049514955.1 Bryobacteraceae bacterium
CAAATGCTGAAACCGGCGATAACCGCCGCATCGTGAAGGAACTGGAGAAATCCAAGAGGCGCCTCGCCACGAAAATGAAGCAGCGCGCCGACCGCGAGCGCAAAGACAACACCATCACGTTCGAGGAGTTGGGAGTGGATCAGATTTTTGTTGATGAGGCGGACCTCTATAAGAACCTGTTCTACACCACCAAAATGAATCGCATCGCGGGCCTGCCGAACTCGGATAGCAACCGCGCCTTCGATATGTTCCTGAAGACCCGCTACCTGCTGGAGCAGGGTGGAGGCCGAGTGGTGTTCGCGACGGGCACGCCCATTTCCAACACCATGGCCGAGATGTATACGATGCTGCGCTACCTCGCGCCGGGCCTGCTACAGGAGCGCGGCGTGGAGCATTTCGATGCCTGGGCCGGAAACTTCGCGGAGGCCGTGACCGCCTTGGAACTCGCGCCAGACGGCTCAGGCTACCGCATGCACACGCGTTTCGCCAAATTCATCAACCTGCCCGAGCTTTTGACCATGTTCCGCACGGTTGCGGACGTGCAGACAGCCGATATGCTGAAACTGCCCCGGCCGGAGATTGCCACGGGGCGGCCGGAGATCGTCGCAGCGCCAGCGAGTGAACCGCTCAAAACCTTTATCAAGACGCTCACAGACCGCGCCGAGCGCCTCCGGTCGCAGCGCATCGATCCTTCACAGGACAACATGCTCAAAATCACTGGTGACGGCCGCAAGGCGGCGCTCGACATGCGTCTGGTGGAAGAATTCGCCGATCCGCATGGCGATACCAAAATCAGCCGTGCCGTCGAACGAGTTCACAACGTCTGGCAAGCGACCGGGAACTCCCGCTCCACCCAGCTTGTATTTTGCGACCTGTCCACACCCGACCCCTCGCGGTTCAACGTCTACGATGATCTACGCTCGCGTCTGATTGATCGCGGTATTCCACAAAACGAGATTGCCTTTATACACGACGCCGACAGCGACGCCGCCAAGATGAGGCTATTCAACGCCGTGAACGCCGGAAGGGTGCGCATTCTGATCGGCTCGACCGAGAAGATGGGCGCCGGCACGAATGTACAGCGCCGTCTTGTCGCCTTACACCATCTGGATGCGCCCTGGCGCCCGCGCGACATCGAGCAGCGAGAGGGACGCATCCTGCGTCAAGGGAACCTGAACTCTGAGGTGCGCGTTTACCGCTACGTCACGGAAGGCTCGTTTGATGCCTATATGTGGCAGACCTTGGAAACCAAGGCCCGCTTCATCCAGCAGGTGATGAGGGGACACACATCGGTGCGTGCCGCCGAGGACCTGGAGGCCAGCACTCTCACCTACGCGGAAATCAAAGCCATCGCCTCCGGTAATCCGGCCGTGATGGAGAAGGTCAAGGTGGATACGGAGGTTCGGAAGCTCGACCAGCTCCGCGCGGCGCACGTCAACCAACAGCACAGCATCCGGTTGCAGCTTCACCGGCTGCCGCTGGAGATCGCCGAGGCACAGCGGAGCATTGCCACCGTCGCAAAGGACATCGCGATGCGCGACGCGCATGCCGACGCCGAATTCAGCATGACCGTGGGCAACCGCGTTTATTCTGGCAAGGGCGCGCGAGAGGAAGCCGCCAAGGCCCTCACGTATACGGTGCTCTCCTGGCGTGACGACACTACCGTGCAAGTGCGCGGCACCTTCCGGGGATTCGAGATCTTGAGCAAAGGCAAATTGGCCACCGGGTTTAATCCCGAGGATGAACGTCTGCCGGAGATTTTCATTCGGGCCGCGGGCACTTACCCCGCGCATCTCAACCCAGAGAATACCGTCGGTACGGTGCAAAGCATCGAGCACACGCTGCGATCGCTGGAAAGAGTCGCCACGCAACAACAGGAACGCGCCGATTACCTACAGAAGACGCTGGCCGATTACCAGGCCCAGGCGAACCGGCCCTTTGAGCACGAAGAGCGCCTCAAGGAACTGCTTGTGCGTCAGGCCCAGATCAATGCCTTATTAGACCTCGACAAAGGCGAGCGACAGATTGCGGAGGCGGCCAGCGACCGCGACGACCTCACAATGCCCGGCCAGGCGATGGAGATCTCGGCTACGCCGAGCGTTGAGCATTCATCCTTGGCGGTGCCCCGCAATGGCTCACAGAAGGCAGCGGAGAACTGCCGGGCTGATCTGGCCAAGTCGGCCACTGAATACATGCGGAATTCGCGGATGGCGATGGCCGACATGGCGATCAGCGAACGAGAGGCTCCGGAAGCCGGCGTAATAAGCGGGACGGCAGTCGCGGTCAACGGCACCCACCTAGCGGTCGCTACGGCCGGCAATCGCTTCATGGTAATTAAACTCAACGGTTCGGAACGCGATGTTGCGGTAGGCGCCGATGTACGCATACGCCTCAGCCGAGGAAAGTCAATTCTTGAAGCTCCGGAGCGAGGACGTGGCCGATGAACCGTGACATCCTCTTTGAGGAACATCCCTATGAAGCGGTCCAGCCTGGGACGCCGCCTACCGCGGGTGAAGGTGCTCTGTCCCGTAACCAGCGGGAGGAATTGAAAGAGATCGACGCTGGAGGTTACCCGATGGACGCACTCCACAATTTTGGTCTGCTGACACTGGCTGAAGTAGCGAAGCTGTTGCATTGTTCCAAGGCGCACATCTGCAACGCAGTGGCGGGGCGGGTGAGGGGCTGCCCACCGATTCCCGCAGTGAGCCTCGGCAGACGCAAACTTGTGCGGCGCGAAAGCCTGCTCTCATGGATCAGCGAAAACGAGCATTCCAGTGGTAAGATTCAGACATCGCCAGAACGAGGCCGCAAAAGCGCATAAGGAGAAATTATGCGTACACGGCACTCGACGGGAGGTGTCAGAAAGCAACGTGGCCGCTGGATCGGCCTGTGGTACGAAAGCGGCGTAAAGAAAAGCAGAGTCCTTGGCTTCATCAAGGACATGACGAAAGGAGAAGCACGGGGAGCGGTCGCGAAGCTCGTGGCAGAGGAACGCGCCACGAGTCAATCGAGCCGGTCTCCGAAGTTCGGGGATTTTGTGGAGAACGTCTATTTTCCGTACTACACGCGGAAGTGGAAGGAGTCCACGCGGGAAAACAACGTGAACAGGATGACGGTTCATCTCATATCGGTGTTCAGGGATCGGGAGCTTCCAGGTTTTCGGCGTGATGAGCTTCAGGATTTGCTGGACCTGAAGGCAAAGCGGGATGGGCTGTCCTTTTCTGTTGTCGATCATCTCAGGTGGGATATGAAGCAGATTTTCGATATGGCCGTGGCGGAGGGGCATATCACGCTTAACCCTGCTCTGTTGCTGTTCACGCCACGAGAAGCGAAAAAGCCCGTACACAGGGCGATGACGATAAGGGAGGTTCAACTATGTTTTGGCGCTCTCGATCAGCGGGAGCGGTTAATCGCGAAACTCGCGATACTCGCCGGGATGCGTCCGGGAGAAATATTCGCTATGACCTGGGGCAGGCTTGCGGCCACACATGCCGATATCCGGCAGCGGGTTTACCGGCGCAAGATCGACACCCCGAAGTCGGACAATTCCACCCGGCAGGCAGCGCTCTCCGAGGGCTTGCTGGCGGACATCGAAGCGTGGCGCATGGTATCGGTCGTCACCGGTGATGACGCCTGGGTTTTCCCCTCCGAGCGGATGACGCCCGTATCGAAGGACAATTGCTGGTATCGTATCATGCGCCCGGCGCTGGAAAAGGTTGGTATTGGCTGGGCGAACTTTCAGGTGATGCGGAGAACACATGCAACCTTAATGAAGCGTTTGGGCGTCGACGGCAAGCTGGTGGCGGATCAGCTCGGACACACACTTGATGTAAACCAGAACGTCTACACGCACTCACCAGTTGAAAGCAGGCTCGACATGGTGAACCAACTAGAGAAAAGCCTGATGGTACAATAGCAGTGTTCAAACAGTGTTCAGGATGAAAACTGGTTTTGGAAGTCATTGAAAAAAAAGGCAAGCGGGAGTAATTCAGTGGTAGAATGCCAGCTTCCCAAGCTGGACGTCGCGGGTTCGAGTCCCGTCTCCCGCTCCATGTTTTCAACAACTTAGCGTGGCCCGCCAAATCCGTGCTCCGTTTGTGCTCCGTTTAGATTCTGGAACTGTGCCTACCGCAAATTCCATCTGCAGCCGAAAGCGGCTGGCACATAGCGCGTGCAAACCAAGTGCCTGGGCCACGCTTCGTCGGAACAATGGAGGAGCACGAGAAATCCACGCTGAGATTTGCGATCGAATGGCCGTGATGTTGTGTCGGGCAGCAAGAATTGGCGAAGCTGTCCTGGGTTGCAATTTGCGGCGAGGACCGCTAAGTTCAGGCTGCGCGCCGCTCGTAGCGGTGGTGAAGACCGCCAACTTGCGGGATCGCAATGACGGCTCCCAGTTCCAGCGGCTGCACGGGCCGCCCTGCCGGCGTGTCCTTGGCCAGCGAGAGGTGCGTCCGGGACTCGTGATAATACGCGATGAACCTCTGGAGGTGGCGCGACAGACTGGCCTCATGGAAAACGATGACGTGGTCGAGACACTCGCGTCGAATGCTCCCGATGACGCGTTCCACGTAGGCTCGCTGCCATGGAGCGCGGGGCGCCGAAAGCACCTGCTGGATCCCAAAC
>JBEKUO010000619.1:0-4625 GCA_049514955.1 Bryobacteraceae bacterium
ACTGGAACCTCGGCAACTCCGTGTTGCTGAACCAAGGCAAAGGCGTGTACGAGGACGGCGAATGGACCGCCGTCGCGGGTGGGGCGGGCTGCGGTGCCGCAGCCGATTACAACGGCGACGGCAAACCGGACATCGCGGTCAACACCGCCACAGGAATCTCCATTCTCCTGGGAACCGGCAAAGCCAAATCGCCCTTCACCGCCGGAGCCACCATCGCTCTGGAAGGTGCGGGCTGCCTGGTAACCGGCGACCTGAACGGAGACGGCATCCCCGACCTGCTGGTGCCGGTTAACGACACGGTCGTCGCGTATCTCGGCAAAGGCGATGGCACATTTACTCTCGCCATCTACCGCCACGCCGTCCGGCGGCTTTGTCGCAACGACGGCAAGCTGGATTTCGCTACGTCCGGCAATCTGCTCGCGCTGGGAAACGGCGATGGCACGTTCCAAACACCGGAGCCATTCGTATTCAGCACGCCGAGCGGTGGATTTTCAAACATTGCCGTCGGCGACATCAACAACGACGGCTGGCCAGACGTGGTGCTGACGAACGTCAATGTCCCATACAGCAACGTCTATGTGCTGTTCAACAATCAGCAGGGCGGCTTCACCCAAGTCCCAGCCCCTTCCAGCACAAATCTGACGACTCAGGCCGTTCTAACCGGCCTGAACGGCGCCGGGAACTTGGACCTCGTCCTCACCTACCTCGACGGGGACGTCAGCATTTTCCTAGGAAACGGAACGGGCGAGTTCACCTTCACGACCGCCTTCGCGATCCCGGTAGGTGGACCGACACTCGCCGTGGTCGCCGACTTGAACGGAGACGGCGTCCCGGATATCGCCGTGCTGCAACCCGACACGATCGGGATTTTCCTGGGAACCGGGAACGCAACGTTCAATGCGACGACCTTCTGCATCGGCACTGGGCCATCCCCTGGAGATCTCCTTACGGAGAACCTGCACGGTCAACGTCCGTCCAGGGGCCTGCCCGACATCGTAGTGCCAGATACCAGCGGCGGCGTCATGGTGCTCACCAACGAAGGCACGACGGGGGCGTCGTCCGCCGCCCCATATTGCTATCCTCCCGTCATCGCGGGGCCCATAAGCAAGTAGCTATGCCTTACCTGGTCAACGGCCAGCCCGTTCCCGAAGAACTCGTCCGCGAGGAATCCGCTCGCCTCGGCCGCGATCCGCAATGGAGCACGATTCCCGGTATGACCGAGCATGCCCACCCCTCGCGTAAACGCCGCTGAGCCGCGCGGAACGGCATCGCCGTGGTTATGAGACTTGCGGCTCACGATCCTCGACTGTGGCGCGGATTAGCTCGACCAGTTCCTCGGCAACTGTATCCGGCAGGACTTCGTGTGTGAGGCTCTCGCACAAGGAGGTGAGGTCGAGTAATCGCGAAAGGAGGCGCCAATCGGGCGGCAGCACGCCGCCGGCGTCGAGAAAGCCGGTGGAGAAGTGCGGCTCAGCGAGAGGGCGCGTGGCGCGCTCGTAGCGGAGGAAGTGGGCTAGATCCACCAGGGGAGAGCTTGAGATGGCGAACTCCCAGTCGAGAACCGCGGCCACGCGCCAGAGCCCCGCGAGGTTGCGCACCAGCAGGTTGCGGCTGCCGAAGTCGCCGTGGACGAGATGCGTGTCGCCGTGCAAGTGCGTGAGCGGCGCCGCTGCCGGCCAGATCGCGGCGTGGGTTTGGTCCCGCAGATCGGCGGGCATACGGCGCTGGAGATTGGGCGACGCGAGACAGAGATCAACAAAGCGGGGGACTGCGTCGGCACCCTCCAATAGCGGCGAGGTGATAGCCGGTCCCGGAGCGAGCCAGCCTGCTTTCGGAAAAGTGATGCGGCCGATGGCGGCCAACGTTTCGCCTGCGGAGTACGCAGCTTGCGCGATGGCGTCTCGATCTTCGCTGCGTTTCAGATCACGGTAGGTGATGGCTTCCACGTAGCGCAGGAGGGCAAATGGCGGGAGATCGTCGCAACTGCTAGGCTCCGCGTACAGCACTTCCGGCACGGGAACCGATGCGGCAAGCAACCGGAGCAGGTCCACCTCTTTCAGGCACAGCGACGGATCGTGCTCGTAGATGCGCAGTACGGCGGGCTCGCGGGGGGCGTCCAGATGCAGCTTGAAGTTCGCGTTTCGCAAGCCGTCGGAGAGCGGTTCGATTCCGGTGACGATGGCACGCGGCAGGGCGCGGCTTACGATGCGTTGGACGATCGGCGGGGGCAACACGCGGCGGGGCTCGGACCGCAGCCAGCGGGCTTCGTTGGGAGCACCGGGAGGCACTCCAGGTATTATCGCTGGCTGGCTAGCCCATGGGGCGGCATGATCGGCATGACGCAGAGTTGGCAGGCGAAAGCGCCTGCCCCACCACGTTAGACACCGGCCATCAGCAACGCGTGTTCCTCGATGAGGATCCATCGCGGCGAGTGGTCATTGCCGGGACACGATGGGAATGGCTGACGGGCCTCTATGTAAATCTCAGCGCCGCAGATCGCACAGCGATAAAAACCTGGTTCAGGGCTAATCTGGCCTATTTCGCGCATATTTTAAGGTGCTCCGAATCAACAGATAACAAGGTCCGCTTAGCTTGGAACTTACCAGTATATCACTTGGTGGGGTTGACAGGCGAAAGCGCCTGTCCCACTGCGCCACAATTCACAATTCACGCCGCCAGGACATTCTGCAGCGCCGGCTCCAATTCGGGGTACCGAAACCGATACCCGGCTGCTTCCGCCGCCTTCGGAAGCACGCGCTGGCTGGCCAGCATTATCTCGGACATCTCGCCGAACATGGTCTTCAGCATGAAGGCGGGCATGGCGACGACGGCGGGCCGGCCAAGGGCGTGCCCCAGGGTCTTGGTGAAGTCGGCGTTGCTCGACGGATTGGGCGCCGTGCCGTTCACCGGCCCGCGCACGGGATTGTCCAGCGCGTGCTGGACGATCCCAACCAGGTCGTCCTGATGGATCCACGACATCCACTGATCGCCGTGCCCTAACTTCCCGCCCATGCCGGCCTTGAACGGCGGCAGCATCTTGGCCAGCGCGCCGCCATTGGCGCCCAGCACCACACCGGTGCGCACCTTCACCACCCGCATTCCCAGCGACTCCGCCAGATCGGCCTCTTTCTCCCACGCTATGCAGATCTCCGCCACGAAGCCGCTGCCGGGAGCGGACGATTCGGTGAGAACTTCATCTCCCCGCGATCCGTAATAGCCGATCGCCGAGCCGCATATCAGCACCGCAGGCCGCTGCGAAACGGTCGAAAGCGCTTGCACCAGGTTGCGCGTGCCCGTGACACGGGTCTCGTGGATCTTCTGCTTCACTTCGTCGTTCCACCGCTGCGCGATCGGCTCGCCGGCCAGGTGCACCAGGGCATCCACGCCTTCCAGGCTCTCTGCCGGCGGCTGGCCTTTCGACGCATCCCAGACGTAGAGCTTCACGCCGGGCGGCAGGTTGGTGCCGGCATGGCGGCTAAGCACGCGGAGCGAGTGATTCCCGCCGGCGAGCGCCTTCATGAGCCGCCGGCCAATGAACCCGGAAGCGCCGGTTATCGCGATGGTCATAAGGCTACTGTACCTGAAAGCGCTTCCACCTCGCGAATGTACTCGTCCACGTCCGTCTTGCGCCGCATGCCTTCTAGCGACATGTAGCGCAGCGTGCCGAACAAGCGCCGCTCGGGCCACGGCCGGTCATGCAGGCCGAAGCACCACAGGATATTTGTGTAGGTATTGGGATCGCGGCCGTCCAACGCGTAGCGGTCATTCAGGTAGATCATGATGCGCAGCGCGTCATCGTAACTTGCCGACCACTCGATGATCTTCTTTCCCCAATACATGCGATAGTAGCCGTGGATTGTGCCGCGCATCAGCAGTTCCTTCTGCGCCGCATTCCACAGCTCGTCGTGCGTTTCGGCCCGCTCGAATTGTTCACATGTGTAAATAGGATCGCGGCGGTCGCGGCGGTGGCGGCGCATGGTCTCGCGGGCCCACTCCGGCAGCACATCGAGCGAGCCTGCTGTGGGGGCGAAGCGGGCGAAGTTGAAGGCTAGCTCGCGGCGCACGATCAACTGTTCCAGGAACTCGTCGACGATCAGCTTGTGCGCGCGGGCATAAGACTGGACGGCCAGCGCCACTTCGAGCGCAGAGATCTGGCCGAAATGCAGGTACGGGCTCAGGCCGGAAGTGACGTGCGCGGAAGGCTCGTTGTGGTCGGCGGCGTAGCGGCGCAGGCCGTGTTTGAGAAAGGCCGCGAGCTGCTTCTTGGCGGCCACGCGCCCGCCGGCGATCGACGGGGAGGGCCGCACCGTGTGATCGATCTCGCAGGACGCGATCTGTTCGTCGAGGTTCTCTGGGGTAATGGGCGTGTGGAACTCGCACGGGCGCGCCAGAAACGGCTTACGTACTTTGACGGGCGTGAGCGGCTTCAAATATTGCGGCAGCAGCTTATGGATTTTCGGGCGAATGGTGTAAGCCGCGTACTCGCGCTTATCGAAACAATTCATGGGAACGATGCAGCTTGCATCCACCGCGTAGAAGCTTACGTCCAGTTTGGGCGCTACGCCGGCATTGTGGCGGGCGGCGACGAATGTGGGATAGTCGTCGGTCACTACGGCAGCCGCGCG
>JBEKUO010000620.1:0-4606 GCA_049514955.1 Bryobacteraceae bacterium
CTGATCGGGGCGGTCATCGGTTTGGCCGCTGCATTCCAGTTGACGCGTGCGCTGGCGGGTATGCTGTACGGAGTGACTGCGACCGATCCGCTGGTGTTTGCGGGCGTTCCTCTGCTGTTGATTGTGGTGTCGGTGGTGGCCAGCTATGTGCCGGCGCAGAAGGCGGCTAAAATCGATCCCCTAGTGGCGCTCCGGTACGAATAGGACGTGGCGGCAAGCTACAACTCGCCGAACCGTGGGTTGAAGCCCACCGCGGTTGGCAGCCGAAAGCGGCTGCCCCACAGCCAGGAGCGAGGAATGCGATGACTAATCTGTGGCGACATTTGCGATTCGGTTGAGCGCGTACGATCCCTTGACCTATGCCAGCGTCGCGGCAACAGTGGGGCAGGCGCTTCCGCCTGCCAACCGCTCCATTTCACTCGCGGCACTGATCGGAGCCGCGCGCGTCTGCAAGCGCTATCCCGATACACCACGGTAACTCCGAGCGTGAGCGCCTAGCTTCCGCAGGCCGACTCTGGATCTCCGGCTTCTCCCCCCAGATCGCGGGCCCGCCAAGTACGAACCGACGCTTGACCATCCACCAAGAGAACGGCCTGCCGTAATGGCTCCCCGGCCGTCTCGCCGAGCAAGCCGCCGTCCACCCGTTGCAGCGCCCAAAGCAGTCGCTGCATCGCAGCGAGGGCTTCCGCCGCACGCCACACCGGTGGGTCCTGGGCGTCATAACAAGCGCGTAGCAGGCTCGCAACATCTCCCAACTTTTCCATGATGGTTGCCAGATTGCGGTCCAGAGCCTGGCGTTGGTCGTCGGTCATCGGGTAGTGATTCATCGTGTGCTCAAATCCTCATCGGTATTGTAAGAAAGACGGCTCAAGCGGCTCAATCCGTGGCTGCCTGAGTTTTTTTTCGTGGTTTCCGAGATTAGAGGTATCGGGGTTTCCCCGATTTACTTGTTCCGGCGGCTGTGGCCGATAGCCGAGGTTTAGATTGCCGCCCCACACGGATGGCCAAGTGCGATTTTGCAATGGCACGAGCTGTGACACAAAAGGGGCAGCCATCGTAGCTGCCGCCAGCTTTCAGCCGGCTCCGGCGGTGAAGACCAGCGCGTCCAGGCCGCCGAGGCTCGCTCACGCGGTCTCGGTGGGGGGGCGGCGCCCGCGGAAGCGACGTCAGGGCGTCCACGCAAAGATTGAGCCGGCCCCAAGGGCGCCACCGCTCAAAATCGTGCCATACAGAACGCCGCTGCTTCCAATCGCCAAGCCTCGCACTTGAGTCCCGCTGGCGAAACTGTGCAGCGCGGTCTGCGTCCATGGCGCTCCCGCTGCCGCCGGCGGCATTAGTGCGAAAACCGTAGAACTGTCCAAAGGGCCACCGTGGGGAGTGGCGCCGTAGAGCACGCCGTTCTTGTCGATCACTACGCCAACCATAGGCCCCCACCCGCTGGCGCAGGTTCCGAAGCTACAATAATCCTCTGTCCAGGGAGTGCCGGCCGCGGCTGGCGGCGACAGTTCGAACACCGTACCGCACGCCAAACCGGGACAGTCGCCCCCACCACCCTGGGCAGTCGCGCCGAAGATCTTGCCGCCTGGTCCGATGGCCACATTTCCCATCGGCGTCGCTCCGTCGAGAAGGTTGAAGCTGAATAATATGGTACGCATCCATTCTCCGCCCGTGGTATCCGGCGGCGTTAACCTGAACACTGTTCCGTAACTGCCCGCCGGCTCCGGCTCAGCGGTGGCGGTGCCATAAAGAGATCCATTCTTGTCGATGGTCAAACCGGCATCGGGTACAGACCCCAACGCGAGGCTTTGACCGGAAGGGCTGTAAATGACGGTCTCCGTCCAAGTGCCGCCTGCGGTTGAGGGTGGCGTCAACTGGAACACTATGCCGCAACCAACCGGGCAGCGCGTCGTCACCGGCCCGCCATAGACTGTCATGCCGTAAAGGGCGCCATCCTTGCCTATTGCCAAGGTCCCTACAGGCCCACTCCCGTCGCCGTCCTGGCCGGTGAAGCCGTGGAGGATGGTTTCCGTCCAAGCGCCCCCGGCGACAGCCGACGGTGTTAGTTGATATACCGTGCCGCAACCCATCGGTTCCTGACAGCCGGCTCCGGCGCCGCCATAATAGGTGGCCCCGTACAGGACGCCGTTCGAGCCGATAACTACACCCGCGAAGGGATAAAAGCCATCCCCATTCTGGCCCGTAAATTGATGGAGGACGCTCTCGGTCCAAGCAGCACCGGGCGCCGCGGGAGGGGCTAACGCGAACACGGTCCCGCAACCCGTCGGGCCATAGAAAGGACAAATGCTACTGTTGGCAATCCCGCCTCCCGCAGTGGTTCCGTAAAGCGCACCATTCCTACCGATGGCAAGATTTCCCTCAGGCCCATTCCCGTCGCCGTTCTGGCCGGTGAAGCTGTACAGCGTCGTGAAACTTGGATGCGCCGTCTGCGCGGCGCGGGAGGGCACAAGAAGGAAAGATACGCCGATCGCAGCCGTGAGTGCGATAAGTCGCGTTGTTCTCACAAAGACTCCTCCTTAGATCGAGTTCTTCCCAGTCTACGCTTTCGCAATCGTATTTACCACCCGGTAAGACTCCTTCGCGATTTCCCATTCTTCCTGCGTCTTCACGACTAACACGCGCACGGCGGAGTCCGGCGAGGCGATGTCGGCGTCGACGGGCGATGCACAGTTCTTTGCATCGTCCAGCTTGAGACCCAGGAACGCGAAAGTTTCCGCGATCCTGGCACGCAGCGGCGGGCAGTTTTCGCCGACTCCCGCCGTGAAGACCAGCACGTCCAGCCCGCCGAGGCTCGCGATCATGGAGCCGATTTCCGCGCACAAGCGATGCGCGTAGATATCGAATGCCAGTTGCGCGCGCTGGTCTCCGCGAGCCATCGCTTCCAGAACGGCGCGCATGTCTCCCGAAAGGCCGGAGACGCCACGCAGCCCGGATTCCTTGTTCAGCACGCGGTCCAGCTCCTCGGCGCGATATCCGAGGTGCCGCACCAAGTGAATGACGATGCCGGGATCGATGGTCCCGGAGCGAGTGCCCATCATGAGGCCTTCGAGCGGCGTGAAACCCATAGTGGTATCGATGCTGACGCCCTCGCGGATGGCCGCCAGAGAGCAGCCGTTGCCCAGGTGGCAAGTGATCATGCGCAGCGGCGGCAAACCGCCTAGAATTTCGGCGGCGCGCCGCGACGTGTACTGGTGGCTGATGCCGTGGAATCCGTAGCGGCGTATGCCCTGGTCCAGCCACTCGTAAGGTCCCGGATAGACGTATGCCGGCGGCGGCAGGCTCGCGTGGAAAGCCGTATCGAAGACGGCTACCTGCGCGACTTTCGGGCCGAGGATGCGGTCCATCGCCTCCATGGCTTCCAGCTCCAGGCGATTGTGCTCGGGAGCGAAGCTGGCCATGCGGGCGATTCCCGCGCGTACTTCGGGCGTGATGCGGGTGCTTTCGCGAAAGGCGCGGCCCCCGTGAACCACGCGGTGTCCGGCGACTTCGATCTCGCCGCGGTTGGGGAGCATGTCCATGAGAGGGTCGAGCGAATCGAATGGGGATTTGATGGGGACGCTGCGTTGCGAAGTCGTGCCGGAGGTTTTTGTTTGGATTTCGGCTACGCCTTCGTGATGCTCCCAGTCTACGCGCGCTTCCCAGAGCGGGGGCGGAGGAGGAGACGAACGGTCACTAACGCTCTCGGCTCCGATGTCGTACAGGCTGCTTTTGAAGCTGCTGGAGCCGCCGTTCAAAACGAGGATTTTCATATTTTGGTTTGGTCCCGTGGCGCAAGCTTCAGCTTGCCGCCGTGGATTTCAACCCACGGACGGCGAACTGAAGTTCGCTGCCCGAAGCTGAAGCTTCCGCCACATCAATAAGGCCATTTCCAGTCCCGCACCTCTGGCAGGTCGTCGCCGTGCTTCACGATGTAGCGCTTGTGTTCGATCAGCTTGCGGCGCAGATCCTGCTTGATGTGCGCAGCTATGTTGCGCAGCCGCGGCACGCGGTCGATCACGTCGCCAGCCAGGTGGAAGCGGTCGAGATCGTTCAGCACGGTCATGTCGAACGGCGTTGTAGTGGTGCCTTCCTCCTTATAGCCGCGCACATGGAAATTGTCATGATTCGTGCGGCGATAAGTGAACCGGTGAATCAGCCACGGATAGCCATGAAAGGCGAAAACCACGGGCTTGTCGGCGGTGAAGATGGAATCGAATTCGCGGTCGGACAGGCCGTGCGGGTGCTCGGTGGAAGGCTGCAGCGTCATCAGGTCCACGACGTTCACCACGCGTATTTTCAGATCGGGCAGGTCGCGCCGCAGCAGATCGACGGCGGCCAGCGTTTCGAGCGTGGGAACATCTCCGCAACAGGCCATCACCACATCCGGCTCGACCCCGTTGTCCGTGCTGGCCCACTCCCAGATGCCAATGCCCGTGATGCAGTGCGCGATGGCCGATTCCATATCCAGCCATTGCAGGGCAGGCTGTTTGCCGGCCACGATCACATTGACGTAGTGGCGGCTGCGCAGGCAATGATCCGTCACCGAGAGCAGCGTGTTGGCGTCCGGGGGCAGATAGACGCGCACGACATCCGCTTTCTTATTCACCAC
>JBEKUO010000621.1:0-4605 GCA_049514955.1 Bryobacteraceae bacterium
GAGGCGGAGGTCGCGGACCTGTACGCGCGCGTCGTGCGGCTGTTTGAGCAGGGCGCGGGTTGACAGACGAAAGCGTCTGTCCCACCTGTACCGAGCCGCTGCTGCGTATGGCTGCTGAAGCGCGGTCGCAAGCCGAGGTCGCGGACCTGGGTTGAGAGACGAAAGCGTCTGTCCCACCTGTCTGATGAAAAAATCGGCTGGCAGGTGGAAGCGCCTGCCTCACATCAACTTTGGGTAGATCTTGACAAGCGACATGCACCATGCGAGGTTAACCCACGGGAGCACCGTTGAACTACGGCTTCATCATTGACAATCGCAAGTGCATCGGCTGCCATGCCTGCACAGTCGCCTGCAAGACCGAGAATCACGTCCCGCTAGGCGTGAACCGCACCTGGGTGAAGTACGTCGAGAAGGGCCGCTTCCCGAACACGCGCCGCTACTTCCAGGTGACGCGCTGCAATCACTGCGAAGAGCCGCCCTGCGTCGAAATCTGCCCCGTCACCGCGATGTATCAGCGTAAAGATGGCATCGTGGATTTCGATGCGGACCTATGCATCGGTTGCAAAGCGTGCATGCAGGCGTGCCCCTACGATGCGATTTACATCGACCCCGAGCGGAACACTGCCGCAAAATGCAACTACTGCGCGCATCGCACCGAGGTGGGGCTGGAGCCCGCTTGCGTAACGGTGTGTCCGGAGCAGGCCATTATCGCCGGCGACCTGGACGAGGCGTCGAGCAACATCGCCCAAATGCTGGAGCGCCACACGGTCCGCGTACGCCGGCCCGAGCAAGGCACCAAACCGAAGCTCTACTACATTGAAGCTGAAGAGAGCGCCATCGTTCCCACCGCGGCGCGTCACGAGCCTTTCTACATGTGGTCGGAGCGCAACGGCAACGTCCACGGCGGTGGCGCCGCGTATCCGCCGGACAGCCCTCTGCTGCAAAAGGACGCCCTCGCCGCATACGATGTGTCGCACGCGCGCCCGTGGGGTTGGCAGGTGCCTGCCTATCTCTGGCTGAAGTCCATCGGATCGGCTCCGCTGGCTCTGCCGGCCCTCGCCGCCGCGCTCGGCAAACTTCCGTTCAATCGCGTGCGAGACGTGGTCCTCTCGCTCGTCGCGCTCGTGTTCATCGCCGCTACCTTGGTCATGCTGGTTTGGGATTTGGAGCGGAAGGAACGTTTCCTGCGCGTGATGTTGCGCCCGCAGAGCCGATCCTGGCTGGCGCGCGGAGCCTTCATCCTGATGGGTTACAGCGGACTGTGCGGATTGCTGCTGCTGGCCGCGCTTGCGGGCTTGGCGAAGCTCTGCGCGATTCTGGTCTGGCCCGCCATCCTCGCCGGTTTCATGGCTGCCGCTTATACCGCGTTCCTCTTCGGCCAGTGCAAGGGACGCGACCTGTGGCAGTCGCCGCTGCTGCCGCTGCACCTGGTCGTGCAGGCGATGCTTTCGGGTGCGGCTGTTTTGGCGTTCCTGCCGGCTACCCGTGGCGTGGCGGTTGCGGGACTCGCCGTCAGCCTTGCGCTTCACTTGCTCATTGTTCTTGCTGAATTCAGCATGCCCCACTCGACCGGCAATGCACGTTACGCGGCGCGCCTGATCACGCATGGACCTTATCGCCGGGTATTCTGGTGGGGAGCGATCGTTGCCGGCGGTCTCGTTCCCGCGCTGCTGCTCTCGATCGGTTCCGCGAGCGCCATCGCAGTCGGACTCGCCGCCGTGCTTGTCCTCGCCGGACTGCTGGCGTTCGAGTGGTGCCTCATCATGGCCGGCCAAGCCGTGCCCAACAGTTGAGTCGACGAAAGTATGGGAGCTTAGCCAATGGACGATTTTCAGCGCGACGGAAGCCATCTCATGTCCTGCGCGCCGGTCTCCAAGTGGGATGACTGGGTCGAGTACGATCCGCAAGCATGGCCGCGCCGTGTAGCGCGCCATTACCAGCTCATCCCGACAGTTTGCTTCAACTGCGAATCCGCGTGCGGCCTGCTGGCCTACGTCGATAAGCAAAACGGCGAGGTTGCCAGGTTCGAGGGGAATCCCAAACATCCGGCCAGCCGCGGCCGCATTTGCGCCAAGGGTCCTGCAGTTATCAACCAGATTCATGACCCCGACCGTTTGCTCTACCCCATGAAGCGCACCGGCCCGCGCGGCGGCGGCCAGTGGCAGCGCACCACTTGGGACGAAGTGCTCGAAACTCTCGGCGCGCGCATCCGTAAAGCCATCCAGGAAGGCCGCGGCAACGAGGTCATGTACCATGTCGGCCGGCCTGGCCACGACTTCATCATGGATCGCACGCTGCAGGCCTGGGGCATCGATGGACACAATTCTCACACCAATGTCTGCTCGACTGCGGCGCGCGTCGGCTACGCCCTTTGGCATCACTCCGACCGTCCCTCGCCGGACCACGCCAATGCGCGCTTCATCCTGCTGCTGTCCGCGCATCTCGAGTCCGGCCACTACTTCAATCCGCACGCGCAGCGTATAATCGATGGCAAAATGGCGGGCGCCAAGCTCGCCGTGATGGATCCGCGCCTTTCGAACACCGCCAGCATGGCCGACTACTGGCTGCCGACTTATCCCGGCACGGAATCGGCAGTGCTGCTGGCGATGGCCAAGGTGATCCTGGACGAGAACCGGTTCGATGAGGCCTTCGTCTGCAACTTCACCAACTGGGAAGAATTCGAAGCGGATGGATTCACTGCCAAAGGTCAGACCTTCGAGGCTTTTGTCGAAGCCCTGAAGCGCCACTATGCGCGCTACACCCCGGAGTTTGCAGAGAAGGAAAGCGGCGTCAAGGCGGAAGTAATCGTGAGGATCGCCCGTGAGATCGCCGAGGCCGGCAGCCGCTTCGCATCGCACCTCTGGCGCGGCGCGGCTTCCGGAAATCTGGGCGGCTGGCAGGTGGCACGCGCGCTGGTGCTGTTGCACGTACTCACCGGCTCGGTGGGAACGAAGGGCGGCCATCATCTCAATACCTGGAATAAGTTCGTCCCCCGGCCTTTCACCGTGCCGCCGCCGCAGAAGCATTGGAACGAGCTGCTTTACCCGCCGGAGTGGCCTCTCGCGCATCACGAGATGTCCTTCCTGCTGCCGCACTTTCTCAAGGAGGGACGCGGCCGCGTGGACGCCTACTTCACCCGAGTGGTCAACCCGGTTTGGACTTTTCCGGATGGCTTCTCCTGGATCGAAGTGCTGCGCGACGAAAACCTGATCGGCCTGCACGCGGCCCTGACTCCCACGTGGAACGAGACCGCCTGGTATGCGGACTACGTGCTCCCCATGGGGCAGAGTTCCGAGCGCCACGACCTCATGAGCCAGGAAACGCACGCCGGCAAGTGGATCGGTTTCCGTCAGCCCGTGCTGCGCGTGTATCGCGAAAAGCAGGGTGAAAAGACGGACTTCACCCATCAGACGAATCCGGGCGAAGTGTGGGAGGAGGATGAATTCTGGATCGGCCTGTCGTGGGCCATCGATCCAGATGGGGCCATGGGCATACGGCAGTGGTTCGAATCGCCGTACCGGCCCGGCCAGCGCATCACGGTAGACGAATATTACGGCTGGATGTTCGAGAACTCGGTGCCCGGCTTGCCGGAAGCCGCGCAGAAGGAAGGCTTGACGCCGCTCGCGTATATGCGGAAATACGGAGCTTTCGAGCTGCCGGCGGAAGGCCCGCGCGCCGCTGGATTCAACACGCCTTCGCGCAAGCTGGAGCTTTTCTCCAAAACGATGGTGGACTGGAAATGGCCCGAGTTCGCGCTTCCGGAATACTGCCGCAGTCACATCGATCGCTCCGCCCAGGCCGGCGATTTCGACCCGCAATACGTGCCTTCCGTCGATTGGCCCGAAGGCGCGCGCGGCGAAATCTTCACCTTGCTCCCCACTTTCCGGCTGCCCACCTTGATTCATTCCCGATCGGGCAACGCCAAATCGCTCTACGAAATTGCGCACAAGAACCCGCTTTGGGTCAGTGCGCTCGACGCCGCGAAACTGGGCGGAATTCGCACCGGAGATCTCCTGAAGGTGCATACCGAAATCGGCTACTTCGTGCTGCATGCATGGGTGACCGAAGGTCTCGCGCCCGGCGTGGTGGCTTGCTCTCACCATCTGGGGCGCTGGCGCATGAACAAGGAGGAGCACCTCGAACGGAGCTCCAGCGCGTGGGTCGATCTACAGGAGATCGGCAAGGGGCAATGGAAGATGCGGCATCTATCGGGCGTCGAGCCTTACGACAGCCGCGACCCCGATACGCGGCGGGTCTGGTGGAGCGATTCCGGTGTGCATCAGGACATCACGTTCCCGGTGCACCCCGACCCGGTCAGCGGCATGCACTGCTGGCATCAGATGGTGCGCGTGGAATTGGCGGGCACTGGCGATCGTTACGGCGACATCTTCGTGGATACCAATCTGGCGCACGCGGTTTATTTGAAATGGAAAGCTCTCGCGCGTCCCGCGCCGGGGCCCGGCAACCTGCGCCGCCCCTTGTGGCTCAATAGGGCGGTAAGGCCGGCTGCGGAGGCCTTCTATTTCCGAAATCGGCTACTTCGTGCTGCATGCATGGGTGACCGAAGGTCTCGCGCCCGGCGTGGTGGCTTGCTCTCACCATCTG
>JBEKUO010000622.1:0-4594 GCA_049514955.1 Bryobacteraceae bacterium
TTCTGCAACATGGCGTTGGCGTCGATCTTGTCGAGCACCGGGATCAGACGTTGCGCGTGCGCGGCGATTTCCTTCAGCACCGGGCGAATATCCCATGCCGGCTCGATTCCTTTTTCCTGTGCGGATGCGCACATCGCCAGCGCGCCCGCCAACAATAAAGCTCGACAGCCGCAAGCTTGCATACTCTTTTCAATCTAGCACTGAACGGCGGGCGGGCTTCCGCGGCCACGAGCGGCGAGCAGTTTCTTACGGAGCCAGCCTGACGCCCATCATCGAGCCCAGCACCTGTCTGAATGTGATGGCTTCGGGGGTGGTCGGGTCCGCGATTCGATCCAGAAAAAAGAACCGTGTGGTGCTCGCCGATTGCGCTTTCGCCTTTCGGTGTCTTGCGGGATCGGTCGTCAGATCCACCCTGGCGACGGTCCAAAGCTCGTTGTAGCCTCTGGCCCTGGCCTTGAGATGACTTTTCTCTGCCTCGCCGATCCGGTTCCAGATGTTCGATTCGTCAGTGCCGCCCTTCAGTTCAATCGCCACCAACTTCCGTTCCTCGGCGTCGAGCTGCTGTGTAATGCTCACATCGGGGTCGGAGCCGAACCGGACAACCACGGGGAGCTTTGAGTCGTTTACAAATACCAGACGCCGGCCCTTGATCTTGGGATTGTAAGGTGACAGAAGCGCTTTCAGCAGACTGAAGAAACTATTCACGGCGTCCTGACCGACTTTAACGTTCCCGCTGCCTCTGAATTGGGCGCCCAAGGTCAGGATCTGGAGCTCATTCACTGCCTCCATTGACACCTGTTCAATCGCCTCGACTAACAGACCGCCGATGGCGCAGAGACTACGACAGAGCGCGGAAATTTGTGGCTCGATGCGTGATTCCACGAGGCCGTCGTTCTCCAGCCTTTGGAAGTGTTTGAACGGCCCTTGGTCGTAGAATGCTTTGCAAGAAAACCCGTACAGAAGTCTGTAGTACCCGAGGAGGAACGGGTTACGACGCAGGAGATAGGGGCCGGGGAAGAAGGCTTCACCCCTGAGATGAAACGAAGCGAGCCGCTTCAGGTGCGTGGCGTCCACAAAGGACGCAAGCTCGTCATCGAGAGCGGATAAATCGAATGCGGCGGCCTCGATCGTCTCTTTCATCGCCTGGCGCAGGTAGCGCCTCTTCACTGCCTGAAGACGGGAGTAGAAATCGATCTGACCTATGGGCTTCAGTGCAGGAAATTCGGTGGGGTCCGGAAGCCCGTTCCGTTGAGGTTTCTTCATAGCTCTCCCTGGCTCCCGCGCCTACTCGCATTTTGGCGACTTCCGAAATACCAGCCAGTAGCAATGTTGCCGCCGAGTATGGTGCGCGTTCTTCCACCTGGGGTCGATGATTGGACCTTTGCGGATCTTAATGATGCAGTCGCAAGCGCGGAAACCTGCCTTTCGCGCGGCTTCGATGAAGTCCACATGCGCCCAATTGTAACGGTGATGATGGACGTAGTCGGTGATCTTGCAGAAAAGGATTCCTTCCGGCTTCAGGACACGGAATGCCTCACGGACGAAAGGCGGGTATGTGTGTGTGAACGTGTATTGGTTTTCTTTCGACGAGCGTAGCACCAGTCCAAACCGGACATTGAAATCCTTCTCGTTGTCCTTACCCTGATTCGGAATGTGAGGCGGGTCGTACACGACGACATCGAAAAGCTCATTCCGGAAGGGCATGACCGTATTGTCGGCGACAATATCCGGCCGCTGAAGAATCTCGATATCCAGGCCTAAGACCGGACGTTGGCTGCCTCGCCAGAACCTGCCGCCGTTGATGGTGGCATCCAGAATCCGTTTTGGTCGCTTGCGCGGATAGAACGCCAGCATGCTTTCGAGGAGTTCGGAATCCTCGCCGTCCCAGACGGAGCCCAGCGGGCTGTAGCCAGCTTCTTGAACTTCGACCTTGGCGCTTTGTTTAGCCATGAAGGGCAATTCGATTTGGTTCATTGTATCAGCGCGCTTGACGAACTGGCCCACAAATCAGTCATCGGCTTTGGGGGCATGAGGGATTATTTTGGATTGCGCGGACAAGAGTGCCGGACCAAGAGGGTACCCCGGCAGGCATGAGTGCCTGCGCCACGGCGATGTAGAATGCAAGCTTGGTACGGATTTCGATTTCGCTTCTGCTGGCGGCCGTCCTGGCTCCGGCGGCGCTTTTCGCGCTGGATCTAACGAAGGCTGCGGTGGTCTCTCCCGCGGGACTTTCCCCGCCCGAAACAAAGGCCGTCGCGCTTCTGCTTGACGAGGTTGAGAAGCGCTCCGGAATCCGATGGCAAACCGACAACACCGAAGCCCCGGCTCCTATCCGCATCGAGCGCGGCGACGGCCCGGCGGAAGGCTACGCCATCCGTACGACCGGCGGTGCCGTCACTGTCTCGGGCAATGACGCGCGTGGCGTTTTGTTCGGCATCGGGCGCCTGCTGCGCGAGCTGCGCATGGCGCGCGGCTCCATACAGCTTCCCGACGGCTTCGCGGAGACCAGCGCCCCGCACTACCCGCTGCGTGGCCACCAGTTGGGTTATCGCCCGAAGACCAATACCTACGACGCATGGTCTGTTCGCGACTTCGAGCAGTACATACGGGATCTCGCGGTATTCGGCAGCAACGCCGTGGAGCTGATTCCGCCGCGCTCCGACGATGCCGCCGATAGCCCACACTTCACGCTGGCGCCGATGCGCATGATGATCGAAGTTTCGCGGCTGCTGCAGGAATATGGCTTGGACGTTTGGATCTGGTATCCGGCGATGGATCGCGATTACTCCGATGCCGCCACCCTCGAATCGGCGCTGCGCGAATGGGGGGAAGTGTTTCGCCAGTTGCCGCGCGTCGATGCCGTATTCGTGCCCGGCGGCGATCCTGGCCACACACGCCCCAAGGACCTGATGGCGCTGCTCGCCAAGGAAACCGAGGTCTTGCATCGCTATCACCCGAAGGCGCAGATGTGGGTGTCGCCGCAAAGCTTTAACCAAGAGTGGCTCGATGAGTTCCTCGGCATCTTGCGAAACGAGCAGCCCGCCTGGCTCGGCGGCGTCGTGTTCGGACCGCAGACCCGCATCGGCCTGCCGGAGTTGCGCGCCGCCGTTCCCGCGCGTTACCCCATACGCTACTATCCGGACATCACGCACAATATTCAGTGCCAGTATCCGGTCCCGGAGTGGGACGCGGCCTACGCGGTCACCGAAGGACGCGAAAGCATCAATCCGCGGCCCCTCGAAGAGGCTCGCATCTTCCGTCTTTTCCAGCCGTACACCATCGGTTTCATCAGTTATTCGGAAGGCTCCAACGACGATGTGAACAAGTTCGTCTGGAGCGCACTCGGCTGGAATCCGGAGATGGACGTGGGCGAAATCCTGCGGCAGTACAGCCGCTATTTCATCTCCGACGCGTTCAGCGAGAGTTTCGCGCAAGGCTTGCTCGCGCTGGAACGCAACTGGCACGGTCCGTTGGCGGCCAATACCAGCGTGGATTCGGCGCTTGAAAAATTCCAGGCCATGGAGCGCACCGCGCCGCCGGCCGTTCTGCGCAACTGGCGCTTCCAGCAGGCGCTCTATCGCGCTTACTACGACGCCTACACACGCAAGCGGCTGCTGTATGAAACAATGCTCGAAGACGAAGCCATGCAGAAACTGCGCGAGACACGGGACACGGCGGCGGCCACGACGATCTTGAACCGCGCCGTGGACCAGCCGGTCGAGCCCGCCTGGCACGCGCGGATTTTTGAGCTCGCCGAAGCGCTCTTCCAGAGCATCGGCATGCAGTTGAGTGTGCCGCGCTACAAAGCCATCGCGGTGGATCGCGGCGCAAATCTGGATACGCTCGACGTGCCCCTGAACAATCGGCTTTGGCTCGAGCGGCGGTTCGCCGAGGCGGGCAGCGATCCCGCGGAAATCGATGGCATTCTGAATTGGACGGATCCCGGCCCCGGCGGCTTCTACGACGACCTCGGCGACCTCGATCGTCAGCCGCACCTTTTGCGCGGCGGCATCAGCCTGGAATACCATTCGCAGTGGCGCAAATCCTGGTCGACTTACGCGGAGTCGCTGTTCGACGATCCGCTCCAGATGCGCTACACGGGCTTGGACCCGGCGGCGCAGTATCGCATTCGCGTGGTCTACGCGGGCGACAGTCCGGGCCGCAAAATCCGGCTGGTGGCCGGCGGCGAGGTGGAAATCCACCCGCTGATGCTCAAGCCACAGCCGGTGCGTCCCATCGAATTCGACATTCCGCGCGCGGCCACCGCCTCAGGCGAACTGGAACTTTCGTGGTACCGGGAGCCGGGCCTGGGAGGGAACGGGCGCGGCTGTGAAGTTGCTGAAGTCTGGCTGATGAAGAAATGAATACATCCTGGGAAAATCCCGTCAAGAAACGCCTGCAAGCTGGGCTGCCCGTCGTGGCCGCCACCATCACCGTGGCCAACCTGGACGTGGCTGCGCAAGCCGCCAATCTCGGCTTCGATTTCCTGTGGGTCGAGATGGAGCACTCGCCGATCACGCTCGAAACGTTGCGCAACATGGTGCTGGCCACGCGCGGCCTCCCGGCGCTCACTTTCGCGCGCGTTCCGGTGAAC
>JBEKUO010000623.1:0-4588 GCA_049514955.1 Bryobacteraceae bacterium
TCATGGCCGATCGCGACGCCTGCTTCGGGAGCGGTAGCGGCGAAGCCTTCCAGGAAATTGCAGAGCACGGCCAGAGTCCACGCGCCGCCTGAAGATGCCGGCGGGGTCAACGAGAACACCGTGCCATTGTCCGAAGTCCCTCCTACCGAAGTGGTGCCGTAAAGCACTCCGCCCCGGCCAATCGCCACACCTCCCAAGGGGAAGGAACGGCCATTAGGGCCATCCAGCGAGAAATCGTGCAGCGTCCGCAAGAGCCACCGGCAGACGCCGGCGGTTTCAAACTGAACACGGTGCCAGCCCCCGATGGGTAATTTCCGTAGAAATCGCTGGTCGTACCGTAGAGCGCATCGGGGCCGATTACGATACCTGTGGGATAAGACCCGTCGTGCCCGCCGGCGAAGCTGTGGAGCACGGTCTCAGTCCAGGCGCCACCCGGGGATGCAGGAGGTGTCAGGGAGAACACGGCACCTAATCCACACCTAATCCGGTTCCGCCTAAGAGAGTGATGCCGTAAACTACGGGGCGCCCGTTGGATTCGCCGCCGACCACCACGCCATAGGTAGGACGTTCGTGCTGAGCGTGATGTCGGCGTTCATCGACGATCGGCGGACTCCGGTGCCGGAGGTGACGCGCATCGTGTACCGGTATTTCGAGAAGCTGGCCGGAGCGAATGCGTGGGGGAACAGGTTGAGGTAAGGCGCAGGGCGGCTGACAACGGCCGCAGCGGGCTGCTAGAATCGAAATTGTCCGCCATGGCGCTATCGTCTAACGGTTAGGACGGAGCCCTCTCAAGGCTCAAATACGGGTTCGATTCCCGTTAGCGCTACCATATTTTCATAGAGTTACGGGCTTCAGGGGACGACAGGGGACGACGCACAACGCGCCAGAGGATACCGGGTCGAATAGTCGTCCAAGACATTAAAGCGCTCTTGCCAACTGGCTTCCGTGGCGCAAGTCCAGCATTCGTGACACCAGTTTCCGCACGCTGCTGCACTCGCACGCATCGCATCTGATTTTGCTGGCCGTACCACGTCCGGCAGTGTCCGCTCACCTCGGGCATTGCGACACGAACATCGAACATCACGGCGCGGATCTACTCCCGTACCTTGCCCGAGGATGAGCAGCGCACAGCCGCGGTGTGGCACATGGCCCGTGCGCTAGCCAACCCCGCGGTGTTCGAGCAACAGAACATGTTACAATTCGCAAGACGCAGAGGTCTTCCGTTTGGTTTTTCTTGGCGAGAATGCCAATTGCCGCACGCTGACGGACCAGGCTTCCTAATCTCGGACCCGCAGGCGATCTGCAGGTTAGCAGGGGGGTGATCCTGGGAGTGTGTAGCGGAGGCGTCTCCCGAAGCGATCACAATTTCGCTCCCCAAAGGCGTCCGTGTCATTTTCTAACTGTGAACAAGGTGGATTGAACATGAGGGTCTTTCAGAGGCTAGAGGTCATAGGTGCCGGCCCCGACTTGATGAAGCTTGCATCTACCATAGAGAAGAACCTTTCGAATGGCTGGACCAGAGATCTCAAGCGCGAGGAAGAGGTGGGAGGATACGGTGCTGCCCCGCAGTATTGTTTCGCCTGCGACGCGGCGAACAACCGACGAGCCGCGCACCTGTGGCTTAGCTTCAGTCGAGATCGGAGCAACCTGCGGGTCGGCAATATTGTGCCACGCGCTCAGTCCAGCCTTTCATATGACGAGTACAACCTGATTCTTAACGAGTTTTTCCATTATTTCGTCGAACCCGAGATAGACGGTGTACGCCTTCAGGCCTCACTCAGCAAGGCAGACGTGACTCTGGAGGACTTTGCGTCCCCCAAAACAGCGCGGCTGTTGCGCCGCTTCTCCGAAACCGCAAACCGCAGTTCGGGGTCGTCGCACCCTTCCGATCGAGAACTTTGGGAACAATTCCTTATCTCGGCACACCTGGCCAGTGATCGAATCTACACCGATATTCTAGAACGCTGGCTGATCGAAGAAGAGCGTTGGCCGCTTGATGCGGCATCGGAACTGACGATCCAGTACGAGCGGGGGCGATCGCTGCTGAAAACGTATGACGAGCATACCAGCCGCTAAGGCGCACCCGCTGGTGGTTGCTGATATCTTGGCGAGCCCTGGCCCGGTGGTGTTGCTTGACACGTGCTCATTGCTTGACGTAGTTAGGCAGCCAACAAGGACCAACATCCCGTCGGGAACAATCACTGCAGCACTAACGATCGCGCAGCGAACGCGAACAAATCCGCGCGGAGCGTGGATTATCGCTTCGGATCTCATACTTGAAGAATGGGCAACGCGTGCACAAAACATCAGTAAAGACGTGGAGGTCCAGATCAGCAAGATCGAGCGTGATGTGGATCAGGTGCTCGCTGCGGCGAGACTTCTGCCAACCGTTACGCAGCCTCCGCGCTTGAGTCTGACGGGCCTGCGGCTCCATGACGAACTCCACGACATTGCGGCTCAAGTGCTTGCATGTGCCGAGATATTAAAAGGCGAGCCAAACGAGATACTGAACGCGCATAGGCGTTTAGTCAACGGCCTCGCTCCAGCCAAGAAGGGAAAGCAAGAATATAAGGACTGTGTAATTATTGAACAGTACTTGAGTTTCTGTCGAGACCTGCGCGCCGGCGGCTTGACGACACACTGTATTTTTGTCACCTCGAATATCAACGACTACGGAACACCACAAGGTTTGCTGCCACCGCGCGACATGGAATTCGCTGCTGTGGGATTAGAGTTCGCTTTGAACTTCGATGCGGCGTTGTCTCCGATCAAGTGAAACGTCCCAGTGCCGGCCGCGAATCGCGGCGTTCGATTGGCAATGTCACGTCCGCGTCACGGCGGCCAGCAGACGCCGGACCCACATGTCAGAATGCGAATAGATAGACTCACAATCAGCACCTTAGCACGGGGCGGCACCGGATACCCGGTCTCACTGCGCGGCGGAAAACCCGGCAGTTGGATAGAACCGCTGGAGCCGCCGCTGGTTGTAAACGCCGGCAAGCACGAGAGATTCAAAATCACGCAGACGGAATCAGGATGCGGTTGGACGGCGTATATCCAGATCGCGCTTCTCTACGCCGATAATCTCGACCTGTTGCTCCCAGCCACGTTCCTCACGCTATGAATCGCGGTACACTTGCGTAGCTGCCTATACTCCAATGCCGACTGTTATCCTGGGCGACGCCGCCGGGCTAGCGTAATAGCCCGGACACTAGAGTTTGGCGCTCCGCGTGGTGCCTTCTCGGCTTCGCGCAGTCATGAGCCGGTTCCGCTTGGCAGTCGGCATCCAGATCGTGTACGACAAAACTATGGACGACAAAACGAAGACTCCACCGTCTCTCTTGGAGCAGTTTGTCCGAGACGCCGGCGCCGGAATACCCGAAATCAGCAACCGCGACATGGCCGGCGTCATCCTGCCAAATTTAGACTACGAGGCGCAACTTATCGCCATATCCGGCCTCCTGCAGCGGAACGATGAAGCCGATAAGCGGGTCGAAGCCGAGATGAAGGCCCTCGATGAATACGCGGGCCGAACCACAGGAAGGCGGAATCAGCGGGCTATAGGCGAATATGGCGAGCTTTTCTACGTCTCGATCTACCAAGGAGCCGCCCATAGTATGGCCGCGCTCGGCATGCTGGCGCCGCTGTTCGAATCGCTTTTCTTCCAAGCTTTCCAGGGGATTAGGAAAGAGTATTACGGCGGTGCGATTCCCGCAGGCACCCTGCGGAGCGGGATTCCCAATCCCGAGCACTTTTGGGACTGCCATTTTGTCTACAGTGGTAAGGCCAAGAGCAAGACACGGAAGGATCTGGTCCTAGGCGTCATCGAACTTGCTGAAGCCATTGGATTTACGCCTCCATCCGATCTGCTCCCGGCATTGAAGGCGCTCTTCCGTTACCGAAATAAGATGTTCCATTGCGGGTTCGAGTGGCCGGCGAACGAGTTGGCGAATTTTGCAAAGGAGGTCGCCGACGAGGGATGGGAGACGTTGTTCTCCAATGCAATGCATGGCGACACGCCTTGGATCTTCTATATGACGGATGCCTTCATTAATCACTGCCGAGATCTGGTGCATCGGTTGCTCGAAGCACTTGGAAAATACTGTCACGATAGGCACCCGCTTGCGCAAGTTCCGGTCGGGCCGATCTAAATCGCTAGAGCAGATCAGATTCGGCGATGCTGTCCAAGGTCGCTATCCGAAGCAACTGAAATTCGGCAATCGTCATGCGGCAATGGTCCGTGACCACCCCCATGAGAGGATAGGAGAGCGCACCCATGCCGAACACCGGCCCACCGCTCAAGCCGCCCATGTCTCCATCACGAGACGGCAACGGACCGTCACCGAAGCTGATTAGGTCCCGATCCTCTATCTGACAGTCGCAGTATCCCTCTCTCACATTAGTGACGCGGAACATAGCCCCGACCGGCTCGGAGCCTATCCGGCCGTCGGCCGTCTTGAGCGCCCGTGGAAAGCCGGCAACCAGAACGACCTGGCCTGGAGCGGGAGGGGGTGGCGGCCACCCGTTTAGGATCGGCACAACCCGTGAGCCCGTGCCACAGGCAATCGCGGATTCGTTCTTGGTCAGT
>JBEKUO010000624.1:0-4566 GCA_049514955.1 Bryobacteraceae bacterium
CCGGGAGCCGGCTTCCCGCCACCGCCACGAACTGCCTGGGCGTGAGGTCGCACAACACGGGTGCGGCATCGCCCAATTCGTCCAGCGACCCGATTCTGTGGTTGGTAACAATGCTCCCGCCCAGTGATTCGAAGTAGGAGGCCAGTGCATTGGCGATGGATTGCGAGCCGCCGCGCGGAATAGGCCAGCCAACGGCATGTCCGGCTATCGCCAGCACCCATCCGAACGCCGCCGAGCCCAACGCTTCCAGCGGGAGCACCGAGTGCGCGGCAATTCCCGCAAACAGCGCACGCGCCGCTTCCGTGCGAAAGAGCAGCCGCGCGGAGGCCGCCGCCGGCCAGAACGCCAGCGCTCCGAAGCGCGCCAGCAGCCAGGGATGGGCGGGAAATCGTAGCAGCGGTTGCTGGATTATTGGCAGCAGCTCTCGCCAGCGCCGCGCGAGTGGGCCAATTGCCCGCCGGTACACCGCGCCATCGGGCCCCAGCCGAGCGCAGGTGTCTTCGATCGGCATCGCCAGCACCGCCGCCGATCCATCGTCCAGCGGATGCGCCAACGGCAGCGGCGGCTGGATCCACTCGAGCCCGTGCTCCGCCAGCGGGAACGTCGCAAAGGCCGGCGAACTGGCGGCCCATGGATGCACCGCGGAACACACATCGTGCACGAATCCCGGCAGCGTCAGCTCGGCCGAACGCGCTCCGCCGCCGATGGTGGGCTGCTCCTCATATACCGTGGTGCGCAGTCCGGCTTTCGCCAGCACGATAGCCGCGGTCAAGCCATTGGGCCCCGACCCGACCACGCAGGCGTTGCCCGTCATTCCGTCCATCCTTGCGATTCGAGCAATTCCTTGAAACCCGGCGTCGCCAGCGAGACCGGCGGAAAATACGTTCCCGCCAGCTCGCGCTTCCACCATAGCGAGTTTCTAGCCCGCTCTGCCGGAGTCGTGAAATGGTACTCGTACAGCAGCGCGCGCACGTAGCGCGGCGGATGGTCCGGGAAAGGGTTCGCCCCCATCAATGACAGTACCGCCCGATCGCCTTCCAGCAACTTCGCCATCAAGTGCACAAACCAGGGATGCTCCTGGTAGGACGACAGCGCCGCGAACCACATCAGCCAGTCGAGCCGCAGATGATACGGGGCGATCTGCGGCGGCATGCGTCCCAGCCCGTCGGGCTTGCCCCGGAATTCATACTCGCGCCATCTCGTTGCGTTGGTTGGCGCCGCTTCGTCCGTCCCTTCCACGATCACCTCGTAGCGCGGCCGCGTAATGGACCCGAATGCGCCGTATGTGCCCACCAGATGAAATCGATTGTAGACGGTATTCATCACCTGCGCGCGGGAAAGCATGTTGCGCACGGGCTGCACGCTCAGAATCGCGACCAGGACGCCAACCCCAATGGCCGCCAGCCGATGGATCAGCGCGGGCGCGTGCGTCTCCGGCGCCCGTATGGGCAGGAATCGCGAGAGGAAACGGTCGTCGAAGGTACTAACGGCCAGGACCATGGTAAGCGCATTCAGCCACGAGAGATTGCCGCCCGCAAAAATCAACGCCTGGAAAACGATCGTGATCACCCCCGCAATCGAGCTGACCGGCTGCGGCAGGAAGTAAGCGAACGGTACCACCAGCTCGGAAAAATGATTGAAGAGCACACCGGATTTGTGGAACCACTCGGGCGCCCAGTGAAAAAACCAGCTCAGCGGGCCGGGCATGGGCTGCGTCTCATAATGATAATTGAGGCACGTCAAATCGCGCCAGCAAGGGTCGCCGTGCATTTTGATAAGGCCGGCGCCGAACATCACGCGGAACAGCAGCCAGCGCAGCAGCCATATGCCGATGGTCTGCGGCGTCTGGCGCCGCGAGCCCAAAAAGATCGCATAGAAGCAGGCCTCCAGCAAAATCGACTCCCAGCCAAAACCGTAGAAAGTCTGGCCGACGTTGACGAAAGAAATGTAAATCACCCAAAGCATCGCCCAGACGAGCATCGAGAACCAGGTGCTATAGCGCTCGGAAATGCCGCTGAGCGCCAGGCAAGAGAGCAGCACGCCGAGCCATCCTGCGATGCCGAAGGCCGTGTCGTTCGCGGCAAAGAAGAACCAGCTCGGCGAGCTGCTAAAAGGGACTGCCTGCGTGAAAAGCGGTACCGGAAGAAGTCCATGCTCGCCGAGCAGAGGCTTGAACTGACTCACGACGTTCAGGAACGCGATCAGCAGGATGAGGGCCAGCCCTCTCTGAAAGACGAGCCGGGTGCGCCAGAAAGTCTCCGAGCCGATCCACCGCATCGTGCGTACCCACGCGCGGCGGCGGTCCGGCCAGTGCCCCGGGTTGCCTGTGAGCCGCCGCGCGCAGGTCCGATGTTAGCGCCGGGTTCTGGAGGGCGTCAATCGCACGTGGGCGATCACGCACGTGGCGCAAGCTTCGGCGTGCCGCGGCGAACTTCGGTTCCCCGCCTGGAGTTTCTACATTTGGGTGGGGCAGGCGCTTTCGCCTGCCAACCGCCGAACTTCAGTTCGCCGCACGCAATCGCCATTATTTATGCAGGACGCCAGCCTAGACCGTAACCGCGGCGCCCAACTTCGCAAACCACGGCGTCGCCGATTTGATGGCGTTGTTCACGGCGTTGATGTTCTTCACGCCTTCCTTCGACAGCCAGTCTTCCAGCGCCTTAGCGCCGCCCTTGGCGAACACCGGAATGCCTTCCTTCCACGTCGCGCGCCCGCAGAGCACGCCGGAGAAATCCGTGCCGGCCTCCGCGGCCATGTTCAGCGATTCCACGAACTGCGCGTTGCTCACGCCTGCGCTCAAGTAGATGAACGGCTTGGCGGCCACCGCTGCGGCCGACCGGAAATGCGCCAGAGCTTCGCTCCGCGTATAGGCCTTTTGGCCCTTGTACACCGCGCTGCCCTCCACGAACTCGGCGTTGATGGGCACTTCCACTTTCAGCACATCCACGAAGTACTGCGGCTTGGAGAACTCCTTCATGCTCCCCTTGACGACCTCTGGCTTCGCCTTGGCGTAATCGAGGCCCTTCTCGTCGCCGCCCTTGGGATCGTAACCTACGAACTCCAGAAAGAACGGGATCGCGTAGGTTTCGCACTCCGCGCCGATGCGCTCGATAAACGCGTGCTTGATGTCGTTGATCTTGGTGTCTTCGAACGGCGTGTAGTAGATCAGGATCTTCACGGCGTCCGCGCCCCAATCCACAATGCGTTTCACCGAAACGTGGGGCAGCAGGTCGGGCAAGCGCCCGGGCTGGGTGTTGTCATATCCGCTCAGCTCATAGGCCAGCAGCAGGCCGGCGTTGCTGCTGCGCGCGTCTTTGGCCTCCAGGCCGAATTCGGGGTCCAGCAGAATGGCGCTGGCATGCGGCGTCAGCACCTTGGTGACGGCAGTCTTAAACTCGCTCATCACTTCGGGGGTGATCTCTTTCTTATCCACACCCCGCGCCGCCGCCAGCGATTTCTGCAAACTGCCCCGCTGGTCCATGGCCGCCGCCGCGATGACGCCGGCATGATTCGAAAGCGCCTTCAGGTGCTTCAGTTTTCCCTCGGACAATTTCATACAACTCTCCTTCAATTTACTGGATTAAATAATGACTTGATACTCTCATTATGCCATGGAATCGACCGGGAAATCCGACAGGCTTGTCCATTTCTTGAGCCGCCGGAAATACGCCTGGGCGCGGCCCGCATCGCGCAGGATCTGCTGCTTCAAGGCCTGTGCGTCGGGGAACTTGCGCTCATCCCGCACCCGCCAAAGCAATTCCACGCGGATACGCCGCGGCGTTTCTCCTTCGAGCGGCGTCAGCAGAAAAGTCTCGATCGAGATCTTCTGGTCGACGCCGAATGTGGGCCGGTGGCCTACGTTCGTAATGGAAGGCCACACTCGCCCGTCATCCACATCCTTCGTGCGCGTCACGTATACGCCGGTGGCTGGCAGTACCTCTGTGTTCGCCGCCAGATTGAGCGTAGGCACAGTCTGCTTCGATCCCACCCCGCGCCCTGCCACCACTTCGCCTTCGAGCGCGTAAGGCCGCTCCAGCAGGCGCGCCGCCTGCGCGACCAGTCCTGCCTCGATCAACTGCCGCAGCGCCGTGCTGCTCACCAGGCGCCCGCGAACCATCACCGCCTTCACCTCTTCGGTGGTGAAGCCGTATTTGCGGCCCAGTTCCGTGAGCACGCGCACGTTGCCCGACTGCTTGTAGCCGAAGCAAAAATCGTGACCCAACACCACCGCGCGCACGCCCAACTTTCGCACCAGCACCTGCTCCACGAACTGCTCGGGCGCAAGGCGCGCCACGTCACGGTCGAACGGCAGGATGAGCACCTGCTCAATGCCCTCTTCCTCCATCAGCACGCAGCGCTGTTCGGGCGATGTCATCAGGCGCGGCGCCCGCGCGGGGGCCACCACTTTGCTCGGGTGCGGGTTGAAGGTGAGCGCGCTGGCTTTAAGCCCGTGCTCCACCGCAACTTCTTTGACGCGGCGCAGGATTCTCCGGTGGGCCGCGTGCACGCCGTCGAAATTACCGATCGTCAGCGCCGACGGACCGAAATCCGGCGGCACTTCCACGA
>JBEKUO010000625.1:0-6131 GCA_049514955.1 Bryobacteraceae bacterium
ATACGAGGCGACAATGTCGCCGCCATTCCGCTGCTCCGGCAAGCCATCGGCCTGGACCCAAATTTCGCCATGGCATTTGTGACTCTGGGGGCCTGCTACAACAACCTGGGTCAAACCGAGCGGGCGGTCGAGAACACCCGCAGGGCTTACGAATTGCGCGAGCGGGTGAGCCAGCGCGAGAAGTTCTTCATCATCTCGTACTACGAGACTAACGCCACTGGCAACCTGGAGGCAGCCCGTAAAGAGTTGGGATTATGGGCGCAGGCGTACCCACGCGACTTCGCGGCGCCGCGGCAACTTTCGAACGTCTCCAACTTTTTGGGGGACTACCAGAATGCCCTCGCCGCGGCCCAGCAAGTCCTGAGGCTCGATCCCGGAAATGGGGCTGCCTACTGCGGTCTCTCCATCAATTACCTGGCGCTGAACCGTCTGGATGAAGCTCGGGCCACAGCCAGGGAAGCGCACAACCTGGGCGCTCCGATGGCCGATTATTACCTTTACTACATTGATTTCTTGCAGCATGATGCGGCGGGAATGGAGAGGGATGTTGCCACGCTCATGCGCAAGCCCGGGTACGAAGACCTTGCGTTAGGCATGGAGTCGGACACCGCCGCGTATGCCGGCAAGTTTGCCCGAGCGCGGGAGCTAACGCGGCGCGCGGCCGCCTCTGCCGAACGGGCCGATGAACCAGAGCCGGCGGCCAATTACCTGGCCGAGGCCGCGTTGCGCGATGCGTTGGTGGGCAACCTGGGCTTGGCAATGCGGCAGGCGCAGGCCGGGCTAGCACTCTCCAACGGCAGAGACGTGGAGGCGATGTCGGCCATGGCGTTGGCGCTGGTCGGCGATTCGAACCAAGCCAGGCGGCTGGCCAGCGATCTGGCCAAACGTTTCCCGGAAGACACGCTTGCACAGATCGAGTACTTGCCTATGATCCAGGCATGCACTGGACTCGGCATCGGCCACGGGGCCGATGGCGCGTCCAAAGCAATTGCGGCGCTGGCGGTGGCCGCACGCTACGAACTGGGGGTGACCAACGGCGCCGTACTGTGGCAGTTCAACGCCCCTTACCTGCGGGGCGAGGCGTATCTGGCGGCGCGTCAAGGCACTGCGGCTGCAGTCGAGTTCCGAAAGATTCTGGATCACCCGGGGATGTTCACAACTGACATAACCGCTGCGCTGGCGCGCCTCGACCTCGGCCGGGCGTATGCGCTGGTCGGCGATAATGCCAAAGCTCGCACGGCCTACCAGGATTTCCTGGCCCTCTGGAAAGACGCCGATCCCGACATCCCGGTGCTGAACCACGCGAAGGCGGAATACGCCAAGCTGGCCGGACCATGATAATTCTGAGGGACGAGGCTCATTGGCAGCCCATTCGAGTTCGCGGCTCTCCGACTTTTCTCCGATAAACTCATGCCGCTGCTTCAGCGCATTGCTCGCCACGTTTTCGCGGCGCCACACTCCGCGTCCAGCGCCGTGCCTTCCATGTCGGGCTGCAACAGCGAAACGTAGACGGTAACGGGGCTCCCACATTTCGAACAGGCGGCCGTGACCGAATACTCGCTGGTGCCCCACGCGTTTAATCCGCATTTCTCACGTGTGGCTCGATGATGTGGCGCACGCGTTCGTGCGTGCCGTGTCGAGACTCGTCCCGGCACCCTTGCAGGCATGCGGACAGTCTGTCGAGGGCGGGCGCCGGCACGAAGTGCGCGCGCCACGCCATGACCACGGATGTCTGTGAGAAATACGGGTTAAGGCTGTGCCCGTACGCCTGCGCCGAGAACTCCGCGATGCGCTGCAGGATATCGAGGTGGTGGGCGATCCTGTTCTGCTTCGCGCTTGCGAGTTGTGCCATCTATTAATCGAAAGGGGAAATACTGCTTGAACAAACGCACGGGTCGGGAAGTCTTGTTGGTGGAGTAAATTGAGATACAGGACTAAAACGTGCTGTCGCCACCAATCTGCGGCTGACTTGGGAATGACATCGAGTAGCCTTTCGAGCTTGAGCCGCGGCAGGCAGACGTCCCGTTGTTGGCCAGCAAACTCAGTCTTCGTTATCAGGAAGGTAGTCCTCTGGCTGATAGAGCCTTAAAACTGTTCCGGGGCCTGCCAATTTTCTCTTGGCGAACAACGGCATTAATTGCCATTGTCTCTAGGCAAAACGACGCGGGGCCAACCCGTTTTCATCGGTTCAACGACCCAACTTCCGCCCATTCATCCGGGCGAAGCTCTCCGGGATGAGTTCCTTGCCCCTCTTGCCATGTCCGGGCACGAGCTGGCGCTGGCGCTGCGCGTACCAGCCACACGCATCCATGACATCGTCAATGAGAAACGCGGCATTACCGCCGACACAGCCATGCGCCTGTCGCGGTATTTCGGAACCACGGCCAAGTTCTGGCTCAACCTGCAAGTCTCTTATGAGCTGGAGGTCGCCGAGGATCGATTTAGCAAGGCCGTCATGCGAGACGTGCTGCCCAGGACCGCCGCCTGAACCGCAGAATCAGTGGCGGCCCCCTTCCTGCGCTAAGGAATCGTCGCTTTCCGGATATAGTCCAGACGCGGGAAGTGATTGTCAAGGTAGACATTTCCCTGCCGCTCGATCTCGACTCCGTCCGGTCCGCTACCGCGCGGCGGAATGTCTCCGTAGCCGCCGTAGAGCCGCTCGAGCACGTCCATGCCGGAGACCACCCGCCCGAACGGAGCAAAGCCTTCGCGATCGAGGGACAGGTTGTCGCGCATGTTGACGAATACCTGCGTGGTGCGGCCGGCCGTCCCGGAGCTGGCGAACGTGAGCGTGCCTTTGCGGTTCTTTTGCTTGACCGGATCGTCGAGAATCCGCAGCGACGACCAAAGCTGCGCCACCTTCGGCTCGCCGTTGATTCCGAACTGTATGACGAAGCGTGGCACAACGCGATAGAACCGGTCGCCATCGTAATATCCGGCCTTGACGAGCTCGAAGAAACGATCGGCGCCGCGCGGGGCCCAGTCGCGCGTGACCTCAACGGCTACCGCGCCTTTGCTGGTGTCCAGGTTCACGCGGTAAATGTCCGGGGCGTGCGCGGGCTGCGCGGATTTGGCGGGCGCCGAGGACTTGGTCTCCGTTTGAGAGCACGCGCTCAGGAGCAGGCACCCGAAGGCCACGATGCTACGGCTTGAAGTCCATCGCATAGATCTCAGAAGTAACACAAATGGCGTCGTCACAACGCCGCACAACATGAGACAATCACCGGAAAAGGGCTTTCATGAACACATTCACAATTCCTTTGGCGATTACACTGTCTGGTGTTGCAGCCCTGGGCGCTGAACCCACCCTCAACAAGGAAGAGCGTGCACACATCGTCAAGCTCCTCCAGGATTCCCAAGCCGAGTTCCTGGGGCTGGTCTCAGACCTGACCGATGCGCAATGGACCTATCAGCCCGCGCCGGATCGCTGGTCCGTGGCCCAAACGGCCGAGCATATCGTGCTGGCCGAGGGCCTGCTGTTCTCCAAGATCGAGGAAGCGCTCGCCAACCCGCCCAACCCGGACTGGGAGGCGAAGACCCGCGGCAAGACGGAGTTCATCGAGAAGGTGATGCCGGATCGCAGCCACAAGGCGCAGGCGCCCGAACCGGTTCAGCCGCACGAGACGTGGACGCGCGAGGAAACCATCGCGCGCTACAAGGCGGGGCGCGCGAAGACGTTGAAGTTCATCGAAGAGACGGATCTGCCGATGAAAAACCACACGTCCGAACACCCGTTTCCGGTGTTTAACACGCTGAATGCCTACCAGTGGCTTCTCTACATTCCGCTGCACAACATGCGGCACGACCAGCAGATCGTCGAAGTAAAGGCCAGCGCCGGCTTCCCGCAGCCGTGAACGTCACAAACAAACCCGCACTACTTTGGATTCGATAGCAGTGCCCAGTTCCCGAAGCACAGGCTCCGGCAATCGCGACTGGGCCATTTCGAAGAGCTCGCTCTCCTCGCGGCGTATGTGCCGGCTGAGAAGCTCGCACAGTTGCTCCAGCAGCGCGGCCGATGGCGCGGCGCGCAACTGCGCGATCAGACACTCGAACTCGCGGTGTTGGGCGATGAGTTCGGCTAGCAGGGGCAGTTCCCCCAGGCTTTTCTGCACGGCCGGAAAGAGGATCTGCTCTTCGATCTCGAAGTGGTTGGCCAGCTCCAGTTCGTAGCGGTCTATGGCGCGTTGCGCGAGCTTCGCGACGTTCGCCGCCGAGGCATCTTCGCATAGCGAGCGGCGGGTGAGCACGCACAGCGCCAGCCCGTTATGGTGCTGTTGCGAGAGCGGAATCAAGCTGGGATCGCGCAGCATATTCCTGCCTGTTACTATAGCGGAAATGAACTGGAACGATGCCGCCGAAGACCTGCTGCAGCAAGTACTGGCGCAAACGCCGCGCCCACTGCGTGAGTCGGCCGAAACGCAGCTTCGCGAAGCCGCCGAGCGCTCCGCGGAGGACGAAGGCAAGAACCGGGTCGGCGTGGAGACGGTCATCGCCGCCTGGATCGCCACCACGCCCGAGGCGATTCGGCCCGACTTGCCGCGCCAGATGGAGCGGTTCGGGCTGGACCCGTCGGAGTACGCGCATTTGCTGTAGCGGAAGCGAAGCGACCCGGGGCTGCAGCGAGGCCATTTCGCTCGTAGATGCCCGATTTTTGCGCCGGCTCATCGAGCGTGCGCGTGGTGCGGTATATTTCGGCGGTGGATAACCGTGGGACAGCCACGGTGATATCGAGACCCACCGCAAGCTAGCGGCCCAGCCGGACCCGGCCACGGGGGTGAGGGCTCGTCAAAGTGCACAACGGCGGGAACCACAACAGCGTCAGCTTGTCTTACGGTGGTGCCAGGCGATGGTGTGAAGGGTGGCTTCGTTTTCCGGCGCGACTGACGATTTCGGATTCAAGTTGATAGGCTCGACCACACCGAACTGACTGCCATACCGCGGACGCGACTTCCGCCTGATCCCGCAGGTCCACGCCAATTCACCCCATAGAGCTTTCTTGAAAAAGGCCAAAACATGAATAGCCGCCGATGAACACCGATGAACGCGGATTGAGAACAACTGGATTATCGGCATTGATAAGCGGCCCAAGGTAGTTTCTGGAGCTTTTCGGCGTCCTTCATAGTGTGAAAATAGAGAGATGAGGATTGGAATTTGCGTGCTTATAGCCTTGGCTGCCGCGATGACGGCGGCGCCGGAACCGAAGCCGGAAGAGATCGCGCGGAGCGTGATGCAGGCTATGGGCGGCCAGGAAGCCTGGGCGCGGGCGCGTTTTATCCGCTTCGATTTCATCGTGAAGATCGGCGGGCAGGAGTCGATCACCCGCTCGCATCTATGGGAGAAGCAGACCGGCCGCTGCCGCCTGGAAGACAAGGCCGGGAATGGGGCGCCGGCCGTGGTGCTCTTCAATACCGGGAACCAGCAGGGCACGGCATATGTATCGGGGAAGAAACTGGAAGGCGAGGCTGCGACGGCAGCGCTGAAGGGCTCCCAAAGGACTTTTCTCTACGACCTGTACTGGCTGGCCATGCCGTGGATGTGGCTGGATCCGGGCGTGCATTTGAAGTACCTGGGTCGGAAGACTCTGAGCGGGAGCGAGTTCGACGTGGTGGAACTGACTTTTGACGAGGGAGGACCCCGATCGGGTGACCGCTACGACGCGTACGTCTCTCCGAAATCGCACCTGATGGAGCATTGGGAGTACATCGCCAAGAGTGGAGAACGGAGCGCGTGGGACTGGCAATATACGACAACCGGCGGTATCAAGCTGGCGAGCGATCACACCAACAACGAGAAACGCGCCTCGATCGGCATGGGCGACGTGCGGGTGCTGGACAAGGTTGACGATGCGTTCCTAACGGACCCGGGGCGCAGGCTTGTGCAGTTAGGAAAATAGCCTTGTCGGCGGAATCTGTGGGTTCCGGCGGCAGGTCGGCGAGAGAATGCCGTGAGAAACCTGCGGAACTTGCGGCAGGTTGATTCGAACGATCTCTGCTGTTCCTCTGAGTCAGAGTGATAGAGCAATGGGCCTCCGTCCTCGACCAAATCAGCGAGAAACTTCTCCACTGGCACCTTTCTCATCCAAGGCGTTTCGTTGAGATCAATGATCTCGCCACCTAACACATGAAGCGTCG
>JBEKUO010000626.1:0-4564 GCA_049514955.1 Bryobacteraceae bacterium
TTTACAAAGTCTGATTAAGCCAAAGTGGGGCGGACGCCCTCGTCCGCGCGCGACCCCCCGGTCGCGCTCTTGCGCTTATTGTGAATTCTTACGTGGGACAGAACACTAGTCGTGGCGCACGCACTCTTGCGTGCCGCGTCGGCACTCCTGCCGACGCCCCGCATGCCCGCAGGGTGAGTGCGGCTAATACGCCTTCGCGATCACGACCCGCCGGTCTACCGGCTCCCCCGTCAGAATGCATTTCCCCGGACCGTCATATTCATCCACCGACGGAATATTGCGCACGGTGGCTTTGAATTCCTTGATCCGCGCATCGTTCGCAGGATCGTCCTTCAGGTGAGCCATCACGAATTTCCCGCCGCCCTTCTCCGCCGTAACTTCGTTGAGAATGCCAAACACCTCTTCGATGGAGTTGGCCAAAACCGTGTTCTCCTTGAGCCGCTGCTTGGCCTTTGCGTAGAGGTCCTTCTGCATCGCTTCCAGTGTTGCCGCCAGCTTGCCGGCCGCCGCGGCTTGCGGGATGACTTCCTTCGTTCCCGTGTCGCGCCGCTTGATCACGATATTCCCGCTCGCCACATCGCGCGGGCCCAGTTCGAAGACCACCGGCACACCGCGCCGTTCCCAATGAAAGAACTTCGCGCCGGGAGTCAGGCCGTCCCGCGCGTCGATGTGGGCGCCCAACTCGCCGGCCAGCTTTGCCGCCACTTCCATCACCTGCGCGCGTTCTTCGTCCTTGCGATAGATGGGCACCAGTACGGACTTGCGCGGCGCCACCTTCGGCGGTAGCACCAGTCCCTTATCGTCGGAATGCGTCATGATCAATCCGCCGATAAGCCGCGTGCTGACTCCCCAACTCGTCTGCCAAACGTAATCCAGCTTGCCTTCGTTCGTTTGGAACTGCACCCCGAAAGCCTTGCCGAAGTTCTGGCCGAGATCGTGACTCGTGCCCGCCTGCAGCGCCAGGCCGTTTTGCATCATGGCTTCGATGGAGTACGACCGCAAGGCCCCCGCGAACTTCTCCGCTTGCGTCTTGGCGCCCTTGATCACCGGCATGGCCATCACGTCCTCTGCAACTTCGGCGTACACGTCGAGAATGCGCAGCACTTCTTCCAGCGCCTCCGCGTGACTCGCGTGCGCCGTGTGGCCCTCCTGCCAGAGGAACTCCGTGGTGCGCAGAAACATGCGTGTACGCAGTTCCCATCGAATGATATTGGCCCACTGATTGAACAGCAGCGGCAGGTCGCGGTAGCTCTGAATCCACTTCGCGAAAAAGTGGCCCACAATGGTCTCCGACGTGGGCCGTATGACGTAGGGCTCCTCCAGCTTCTTCCCGCCCGCGATGGTGACTACCGCCAGCTCCGGCGCGAAGCCCTCCACGTGCTCCGCCTCCTTTTCGAGGAAGCTCTGCGGGATCAGCAGCGGAAGATAGATGTTCTGATGGCCGGTGGCCTTGAAGCGGTTGTCGAGCTCGCGCTGCAAGATCTCCCAAACCGCGTAGCCGTTGGGCTTGATGACCATGCAGCCCTTGACGACTTCCGCCGGCTCCGCCATGTCGCCCGCCAGCACCACATCCTGATACCAGGCGGCGAAGTCTTTTGCGCGAGAAGCGATCGGAGAATCTGCCATTTGTGTATCTCCCTAGTTTGGCAGATTGTGGGACCGCTTCGTGGCGCAAGCTTCAGCTTGCCGCGGGACTTCAGTCCCGCCTGTTTCAACTAAATCCAGATTGGTTCCTTAGGAGCTTGCGGAAAACGCTCCCTCACGGTCGCGGCTCTGTGGGTTGTTGCGAAATCGAGTCTCCGTTTCAGAGCCGCGCGCGTCAGCAAGCGGTCCCGTGCCTTTTCAACAACCTCTGGATTGGTTCTCTGGAGAGCGGGGCGCGGTCATAGTCCGCCCACGCCGCCAATTGAGACACTTCTTTAGAAAGCGTCGCGAAGATTCATCATTTTAGCTAGCGCGGGCCAGCGCGAGCTTCGCCGCAACTCCTTCGCGACCGGGAATGGCAGAAAATAGATGACCGCGGGCTCGCGTTGTTCAATTGCCTTCCCGGCCCAGTCGGCTGCCTGTTCGATTTCCGAGCAAACCAGATGGTAGTGAACGAAACCCAGCGGAGTTCCACATGCCGTGCCGTCTCCCAGTGTCTCAAGCACTGCATCCGCGCGGCCCGCGTCGCCGGTGAACTTGAGCAGCCCGGCAACGTATCCGGCGCCTGCTCGTGCCCAGGGCGCCAGGGTATAGGCCTTTTCGGCGGAATTGAGCGCCTCTTCGATCTCCCCGAGCTGCATGTGAGCCAGGCTCAGATAGAGGTGACCCAAATGGTAATTCTCATCGAGTTCGAGGATCCGCCGGCATTCGCTGGCCGCGTCCCCAGCCCTGCCGGCTATCATTAACGCCAACGTGAGAATGGAACGGAGCTGCAAATTAAGAGGGTCTCCCTGCACGGCGCCCTCTTGCTCCCTCATAGCATCCTCCGGCCGGCCCGTGCAAAAAAGAAAATGACCATACCTCATGCGCGCTCCGCCAGAGAGTGGGCCACGGGTCATTGCCATTCCGAAGAACCGCTCGGCCTCCTTCCAGTTGTAGTCGTAGAGCATGCTTATCGCGGCCAGCCCGACGAGCGCTTCCGGCAGCATGGGATCGATCTCCAACGCCCTCTGGTATTCGGCTCGCGCCAGCGGCATGGCTTCGTGCGCCGGAAGCATGCCGTAAACCGCGGGAGACACGAAACACCCGCCCAGTACGCTGTGCGGCAGCGCATATTCCGGATCGATAGCTATGGCCTGTTCCAGGCATTCGCGGGCCCGCGCCATGGACTCCGGTGTCACCTTGTTCAGATGGTATCGGGCGCGCAGGACAGCCTCGTAGGCGGCAACATTGGGCGTGTGCTGGCGCGACGCCGCGGGTTGCGCAGTGAGCTTCGTCGTCAGCGCTGTCGCGATCGCACCTGCGATCTCATCTTGCAGAGCGAATACGTCCGCCAATTCCCGATCGTAGCGTTCGGACCACAGATGCGATCCGTCTTCGGCGTCGATTAACTGCGCCGTGACCCGGATCCGGCTTCCCGCGCGCCGCACGCTGCCTTCGAGAATCGTGCCGACGCCCAGCATTTCCGCGATCTTTCGGATGTCCAGCTCCTTTCCGCGAAACGCGAACGCGGAGGTGCGCGCGATCACTTTCAGGCCGGGAATCCGGGCCAGAACGTTGATGATCTCTTCGCCCAGGCCGTCGCTGAAGTATTGATTGTCCTCGTCGCGGCTCATGTTGGCGAACGGCAGCACCGCGATGGAGGGTGTGCGCTCCGCCGAAGGATCTTGGGCACGGAGCGCCGTTAGCGCGCCCGAACCGGCTGTTCCGGGCGAACTCACCCCGCTGGTGGCGGCCACCAAAGCGTCCTTCACTTGCGCCATGGACTGGAACCGGTCGGCGGGCGATTTGCGCAGACAGCGCGCCAGGATGCTTTCGAACGCCGGCGCGGTGTCCAGCCGTTCTGGCTCGTTGTGCAGAATGGCGAACATGATCGAGATCGCCGAATCGCCGCTGAACGCGCGGCGCCCGCTCAGCATTTCGTACAGCACCAGGCCGAACGAGAAAATATCCGAGCGCGCATCCACGGGCTTGGCTTCGACCTGCTCGGGAGACATGTAGGCGGCGGTGCCAAGGATGGTGCCCGCCTGAGTCAGACCCAGGGGCGCAGTGTCGTCCGCCCCAGTGCCGCTTAGAAGCGCCAGCCCGAAATCGAGCAGCTTGATGCCGGAGGCCGTCACCAGGATGTTGGCCGGCTTCAAATCCCGATGCGTGATGCCTTTGGCGTGCGCCGCTCGAGCGCATCGCAAATCTGCACGGCGTAGCGCAGCGCCCGATCGGGAGGGAGCGGACCATGGAGCGGCGTTCCATCGATGACCTCCATGACCAGATAGTTCGGCCCGACATCGTAAACCTGGCACACGCTGGAATGATTCAGGGCGGCTATGGCCTGGGCTTCGCGCTCAAAGCGCTCGGAGAATTGCTGCGCGGAGACTTTGATGGCCACGTCGCGATTCAAACGCGGATCCCGCGCTCGATACACTTCGCCCATGCCACCCGCGCCAATCAGCGCGAGAATCTCGTAAGGGCCGAGCTGTGCCGGGAGAGAGTGGCATGTGCCGGATCAGATCAGTCTAACCCATCCTGGATTGGATCGGTCCTGGATCACGGCGGCATTCGTCCCCCACTTTTTCAAAACTCGGGGTTTGGCGTCGCGTCGAAGGTCCGCGGAAAAGTTGTGCAAGCGTGGGGGCAATCCGGACATGCGTCGCGCCAACCCGTTTCCGGCCATGCTGGTTGGCAATACGTGCGATGCTGAAGAGTCAAACGTTCATGCCCAGAAGCGTGTGGCCATTTCCGAAGCTGATGCCGCTGCTGGGTTTTTGGCGGCTACAGCTCTTCCTGCTGGGCATCGCCCTGGCCGTCTCGGGAATATACTGGCTGCTGCAGGGAATTACCAACCCAACCCCGCAGCTTCTCTTCACTTTCATCATCGGGAATTGCACTTGGCTGGCGGTGACTCTCTCCGCGCCGCTCCTCA
>JBEKUO010000627.1:0-6294 GCA_049514955.1 Bryobacteraceae bacterium
GAGCGGCCTGAGCGCGGAGGCCATGGTCGCCCGCATCATCCATAAACTGAAGCCCGATTCCATCCCGTATTTCCGTCCGGTGGCCGATACGCCCGGCCTGGCGCGCGCCGTGGCCGCGTCGATCGCCGAACTGCGCCTGGAAGGCGTGCGGCCGGAGCAGGTGGCGGCGACCGGGCCGCCCGGGCGCGACTTCGCGCAGATGGCCGCGATGTTCGAGCAAGAGCTGCGAAACGCATCTGCCGCCGATTTTGCGATGTTGCTGCGGCAGGCGATCGCCGTGGCCCACGATGGAAAGCACCGCTTGCTTGGATTGCCGGTCGTCCTCTTGGATGTGGACCTGGAATCGGCATTGCGGCGCCAACTCGCCGAGGCCGTTCTCAGGCGTGCGCCAGCAGTCTTCGCCGCATGCCTCGCCGGCGATGAGAAGAACATCAAGGTCTTGGAACGGATGCTGGAAATCATCCCAAAATCTGGCACCGAGGTGGGGCAGGCGCTTTCGCCTGCCAAGCCCCCTGACAGGAATGGTCTCACCCTAGACCGCATCCGCGAATCCCTGTTTGCCGAAACCGTCTCCCCAAACGGCGAGCCAGATTCGAGCCTGGAATACTTCTCGGCAGCAGGCGAAGCGCTCGAGTGCGTGGAAATCGCGCGCCGCATTCGCAAACTGGCGGAGCAGGGCAGCGCGTTCGACCACATCGCCATCCTGCTGCGCTCTCCGGATCGTTACCAGACGCTCGTCGAGGAAGCCCTGCGGCGGGCCGGCATCCCGGCGTACTTCAGCCGTGGCGTCGCACGGCCCGATCCCGCCGGACGCGCGTTCCTCGCCCTGCTGGCGTGTGCCGGCGAGCGCTGCTCCGCGACGCGTTTCGCCGACTATCTCTCGCTCGGCCAGGCGCCGCCGCTCGATCGTCCACCGAAAACAGCCGACGAAGCACTGCCGCCCGAGGATGAGATTCTCCAGCGCTTGTACGAGCGCGTCGAGGCCGCGGAACCGGCGCGCGAGCCGGAGCCGCCCGAAGGCGAGGACGCCGCCGTGATCAGCGGCACCTTGCAGTCGCCGGCAGCTTGGGAAAAGCTGCTGGTGGATGCTGCCGTGATCGGCGGGCGCGATCGCTGGGCGCGACGCCTGCGCGGTCTGGAAGCGGAATTCCGCGTGCGGCTCGCCGAGCTGGGTCAGAAGGAGGAAGGCCGCCGCGAGCACCTGCTCCGCGAAATCGCCCGCCTCAAGAACCTGGAGCGTTTCGCCCTGCCCTTGATCGACATGCTCGGCGCGTTGCCGCGGCAGGCCACCTGGGGCGAATGGATCGAGTGTCTGGAAGTCCTGGCCACCGCGGCGTTGCGCCGCCCCGAATCGGTGCTGTCGGTCCTCGGCGAATTGCAGGCGATGGCCGAGGTCGGGCCGGTCGCGCTCGATGAAGTCGCCGGCGTGCTCTCCGATCGCCTGCGCTTCCTGCGCCGCGAGCCTCCCCTGCGCCGCTATGGCCGTGTTTTCGTCGGCAGCATCGATGAGGTGCGCGGGCGCGTGTTCGACATCGTGTTCCTGCCGGGATTATGCGAAGGCATGTTTCCCAGCCGTGCGCACGAGGATCCCATTCTGCTGGATGTGTATCGCGCCATGCTGAACGCCGGCTTGCGCGTCCAGCACGATCGCGCAGCCGCCGAACGACGCCGCTTGCACATCGCTTGTGCGGCAGCGCGCTCCCGCCTGGTCTTTTCGTACCCGCGCATGGATGTGGTCGAGTCGCGCCCGCGTGTGCCTTCGTTCTACGCGCTCGAAATCGTCCGCGCGGCATATGGGCGGTTGCCCGATCTGCGCACGTTCGAAGAAACCGCCAGCCACGCCGCGCCGTCGCGGCTGGATTGGCCCGCGCCGCAAGATCCGCTGGAAGCCATCGACGATGCCGAGTTCGATATAGCGGCCCTGGGCCGCACCTTCGCGCTCGATCCGGAACAAGCCAAGGCCAGCGGGCGCTACCTGATCGAAGCCAACCCGCATTTGGTCCGCTCGCTGCACGCCTACGCCCGGCGGGCACGCACGGCATGGTCGTATGCCGACGGCTTGTTCGAGCCGGACGCCGCCACGCGCGCGGTGCTGGCCACGCAGCGCCTCGCCGCGCGCGCCTATTCGCCCTCCTCCTTGCAGCACTTCGCGGCATGCCCCTACCGCTTCCTGCTGCACGCCATCCATCAGCTTCGGCCGCGTGAGGAGAAGGTCGCGCTCGAGCAGATGGACCCGCTCACGCGCGGCGCGCTCTTCCACGAAACGCAGTTCGAGTTGTTCCGTGAATTGCAGACCGCGCAACTGCTGCCCATTCGCCCGCAGAACAAGAAGCGCATCCTGGAGATTGCCGACGGTGTGCTAGATCGCGTGGCGGCGACGAATGAAGAGAATCTGGCGCCCGCCATTCCCCGCGTGTGGCGCAGCGAGATCGAGGATCTGCGGACGGATCTGCGGGGATGGATCGACCACGTAGCCGCCGCGGACGATGGCTGGCTGCCGGTGCATTTCGAATTCAGCTTCGGCCTCGGCGCCGGCAGCGAAGCGGACGTTCCGCGCGATCCCGAGAGCACCAGGTCCCAGGCCGTTCTCGACTCCGGAGTGCGTCTGCGTGGAGCGATCGACCTGATCGAAAAGCATCCCACTCGTGGCACGCTGCGCATCACGGACCACAAGACCGGCAAACCTCCGCAGGAGCTTCCGAAGTACGTGGCAGGCGGCGCGTTGCTGCAGCCGTTAGCCTATGGCATGGCGGCCGAGACCGTGCTCGGCGCCGCCGTGGAAGTCAGCCGGCTTTCCTATTGCACGCAGCGCGGCGGCTATCAGGAGATCCCGTTCCCCATCACGCCGCAGAGCCGGACCTGGTTCGGCCACGTCATGCAGATCATCGATGGCGAAATCGATCGAGGCTTCCTGCCCGCCGCGCCGCAACAAGGCTCTTGCGGGATGTGCGACTACCTGGCGGTCTGCGGCCCCAACGAGGAGCGGCGCACTGCGCGGAAGAAACAGGACGCACTATCCGCCCTGCAGGACCTGAGGAATATCCCGTGATTCCGGCCGTTCAGACCAACGACGATGCCGCCCGCGAGCGCATACGCAATTCGCTGGGCGAGAGCCTCATCGTGGAAGCTTCGGCCGGCACGGGCAAGACCTCGGAGTTGATCCGGCGCATCGTGCGCGTGCTGGCCACTGGAACGCCGGTCGAGAAAATCGTAGCCGTCACCTTCACCCACAAAGCCGCGGGCGAACTGAAAATCCGGCTGCGCCAAGAGCTCGACAAGGCGCGCACAGCATGCGCCGATGCCCACGAGCGCGCCCATCTGGAAGACGCCCTGGAACGTCTGGAGGAAGCCGCCATCGGCACCATACACGGCTTCTGCGCGCAGATCCTGCGCGAGCGGCCCGTGGAAGCCAAGATCGATCCTGGCTTTGAAGAACTCACCGAGCACGAAGCCGCGCGCATCTACGGCCGTGCCTTCGACTTGTGGTTCCAGCAGAAACTGGAGTCCGGCGCCGATGCTCTCCGGCGTGCCCTGGCGCGGCTGGCGTGGCGCGATTCCTGGTATTCCGATCCGCCGATCGAGTCGCTGAAACACGCGGGCCGGAACCTGGTGGAATGGCGAGATCACGCCGCGCCCTGGCGCAAGAAACCGTTTGAACGCGAAGCCCGCATCGACGCCCTGCTCGGGGGGTGCGCCACGCTGGCCTCCGCCGCCGCCCAGTGCACGCGCACGTCAGACAACCTGGTGCGCAGCCTGCGTCCGCTCACCGACCTGATGAGTTGGCTGGCGCGCGCGCAAGGCGCCGGCCCGACTGATTACGACACGCTCGAAGCCCGCCTGCTGAAGCTGGAGCGCGACCTGAAACGCGACTTCAAGAAAGGCTCGGGAAACTTTGCGCCCGGCATCTCGCGGCAGGAAGTTCTCGACAGCCGCGACAGACTGCTCAAAGACCTCGAAGTCTTCCGCGTGGAAGCCGGAGCCGATTTCGCGGCCGCCTTGAATAGTGAGATGCAGGACCTGGTGACGGCCTACACCGAGCGCAAGATCCGCGCGGGCAAGCTGGACTTTCTCGATCTGCTGGTGCTGGTCCGCAACCTGGTGCGCGAAAATCAAGAAGTCCGGAACTACCTCCAAAGCCGCTTCGATCGCATCTTCGTGGACGAATTCCAGGATACCGATCCGCTGCAGGCCGAAATCCTGATCCTGTTCGCCGCCGATGATCCCGCCGAGAGCGACTGGCTCAATGTGACTCCAGTTCCGGGCAAGCTATTCGTGGTGGGCGATCCCAAGCAGTCGATCTACAAGTTCCGCCGCGCCGATGTCGTTTTGTATGAGAACGTCTGCGAAGCGCTCGAATCGCGCGGGGTGGCCCGCATCTGTCTCACCACGAGTTACCGCGCCGTGCCCCCGATCCAGCAAATGGTGAACGCGGCCTTCGCGCCGGAAATGACCGGTGATCGCCACTCCGGACAGGCGCGCTATGCGCCCCTCGAAGAGTACACGCCGGCTTACGATCGACAGCCCGCCATCGTGGTTCTGCCGGCGCCCTTCCCCTACGGTGCGTGCTGTTCCGCCGCATGACCAATTTCGGCGTGGATCTATCGCGCGACTACACGCGCGCGCTCGAAGCCCGTGGCATCCCGCACCTGCTGGTCGGATCGAAATCCTTCTATCACCGCGAAGAAGTCGAGACCGTGCGTGTGGCGCTGGCCGCCATCGAATGGCCGGATGACGAGCTTTCCGTCTTCGGCACGCTGCGCGGAGCGCTGTTCGCCATCCCGGACAATCTGCTGCTGCGCTTCCGCTTCGAAGTAGGCCGGCTGCATCCGTTCCGCACAATGGCCGAGAATTCTCCGCCCGCCTTCGCGCCGATTTCCGAAGCCCTCGCCATCCTGGCGGACCTGCACCGCCACCGCAACGCGTGCCCCGTCGCGGACACCATCAACGCGTTGCTGGAGGCCACCCGCGCGCATGCCGGGTTCATGCTGCGGCGCGCCGGCTCCCAGGCGCTGGCCAACGTGAACCGCATATGCGACCTGGCGCGCACCTTCGAATTGACCGGCGGCCTTTCCTTCCGCGGCTTCATCGAGGAGCTTGCGGTGCAGGCGGAGAAGTCCGAATCCACCGAAGCCCCGGTGCTCGAAGAAGCCAGCGACGGCATCCGCCTGATGACCGTGCACTCCGCCAAGGGCCTGGAGTTTCCGGTGGTGATCCTGGCCGATATGACCGCCAACCTGGCGGCGCGCGAAGCCGAACGTTTCGTCGATGGCAGCTTGTGCGCCACCCGTTTGTTGAGCGCGGCGCCTTGGGAGTTGCTGGAGAACGAACAGCATGAGCACGACCGCGAACTCGCCGAGGGCGTGCGTGTAGCCTACGTGGCCGCCACTCGCGCGCGCGATCTGCTGGTGGTGCCGGCGGTCGGCGATGAGGAACGCGAGGGCTGGCTGGGCCCGTTGAACAAAGCCATCCATCCGCCGATCGACAAGCGCCGCGCGAAGGCCGCCGCGAACGGGTGCCCGCAATTCGCGGGCGACCGTACCGTGCTCCAGCGCCCCAGCGATTACTTCGCCCAGCCTGAGAATTCCGTCCGGCCCGGACTGCACACCCCACAAACCGGAGATCATCAAGTGGTCTGGTGGGACCCCATCGCGCTGCGCCTCGAGGTCTCTTCCGGCTTCGGCTTGCGCCAGGAAGATATTCTCGCGCCGGAGCCCGCCGCTCGCGCCACCGAGGGAATCGCCCGGTATAGGCAATGGAAGACGGGACGACGGCGAGCCATCGAAAGCGCCCAAGCACCGGCGTTCCGGATTGTCTCGCCGACCGAAGGCATCGAAGATCCACCGGAGCGGCGCACAATTCACGTGGAGTCTGTCGTGCCGCCCGTAGAACGCCCCGGCGGCCGCCGCTTCGGGATCCTTGTTCATGCGATTCTGCGCGACCTCGACCTTAGAGGCACGCCCGATCAAATCGCCGCGCTCGCCAAGGTGCACGCCCGCCTTCTGGATGCGTCGCGCCAAGAAGCCGAGGCGGCTGCCGCGGCGGTCGAGGCGGCGTGGCTGCACCCGCTAATCGAGCGCGCCCGCACTGCCCAGCGCTGCCACCGCGAGTTGCCCGTCCACTTGCATCTACAAGATGAGCGGCTGCTGGAAGGCGTGATCGATCTGGCATTTCTGGAACAGGATCGCTGGGTGGTGGTGGACTTCAAGAGCGACGCGGTCGATTCCACCCGTTACGAGCGCCAGTTGCAGTGGTACCTGTATGCGCTCTCCAAGCTCACTGGGCGCGAGGCGACCG
>JBEKUO010000628.1:0-4558 GCA_049514955.1 Bryobacteraceae bacterium
CGCTGCGCGCGGAGTGAATAGCGGATGTCCGCGAAAATGCTCTCGAGCCACGTCCAGCCCCAGGTTGCCCGAACGTCTTCCATCGCCAGCGTGAGATTGCCGAGTTCCTTGCCGCCCGCTATAGCTGTGAGCGATTCCAACTCCTCGCGCATGTCGCGCTCCTCCCGGCGGCGCCATGCCGGCGAAAGATACTTGAGCCGGTTCCTGATCGTCATCCTCTCGCCTCCGGCAACGTACCCATAATCCGCCCGACCGCGCTCACAAAGTCGGCCCACTTCGAGTGTTCCCGCACCAGGTGCTTCCGGCCCGCCGCTGTAAGCCTGTAATACTTGGCGCGGCGATTGTGCTCGGACGTCTCCCACCCGGACGCGATCCAACCTTTCGCTTCCAACCGCTTCAGCGCGGGATAGAGCGAGCCGAACTCAATATCGAGGGCCTCGTTCGAGGTGCTGCGAATGGTTTTGGCGATTCCGTAGCCGTGCAGGGAGCCGGCGAGGAGCGTCCGGAGCACCAACATGTCGAGCGTCCCTTGCAGCAGATCCATATGGAGGCATTCTATATGAAGATACTCTATACGTCAACTGCCGGTCGTTGTTGGGGGTAGTCCGGGTGGCCGGCGCACGGCTCCGAATCGGAGCCACAGCCGTGCCCGTGAGGGAGTGCTCCCGGCATACGAGACCGTGATGACGAATGATGTACCCAGCGATCGAAACAGCCTGCTAAGTACACGATTTCTTAAATACGGTCTCGAATGTTGGAAAACCACTCCCTGACGGTCGTGGCTCCGATCAGAGCCGCGCGCGTCAGCAAGCGGTGCTCCAATACGCAACTGTAATTCCGAACGCGTGTACTAAGAATCCGGGACGGCCTCGCTCCGCTGGGGGGAACACTTCGCAGGCCAAGGCCTTTACACGGCGGGTCCGCTAAGCGCGCGCCAGGCGTCCACACCGCCATAGAGCGGGTGCACGCGAGTGATGCCACGCCTTTGCAGGAGCAGCGCCGCACGGGCGCTGGAGGCTTCGTTTGGTCAACTACAGAACAGAATGATATCGCGATCGCGCGGAATGTCGAGATGGCGCGTCTCCAGATCCTCCAGGGGAATGCGCAGAGCGCCGGGAACGGAATCCACCTCACTTTCGACGGCCGTGCGGACGTCCACCACCACGATCTGTTCGCCGGCTTCCAGTTTTTGTCTCAGTTCGGTGGCGGTGATGCGCGCCACCGCGAGTTTTTTCAAGAAGCGCCGGCGCTGGGCGAACTTCCAGGCGATCCAGGCGGCCAACAGAGCCACGGCCAGCACCACCATCCGGGCACCCATCCGTTCCGCGTAGTCTCCCACGATATCGAGCTGGTCGCTGAAGATATAACCCAAGCCGGCGTAGCAGACGATCCAGATGAAGGCGCCGAGGGTATCGAACAAGAGGAACCGGCCCAGGCTCACGCCGGACATGGCGGCCAATGGCGCGGACACGGAATTCAGCCCGGGTACGAACTTCGAAACCAGCAGCGACCGGATGCCATAGCGCAGGAAGGCCGTCTCGGTCCGGCGCACGCAAGAGTCCGGCTCCAAGGCGACGCGGCAAATGAATCGCAAAACCTTGGTGCCCCGGTGGCGTCCCAGTTGAAACCAGACGTTGTCCGAAATGAGGCAAGCCGCCAAGCCGTAGAAGACGATCAGATGGGGGCTGAGACGCCCGTCCTTGGCGAGAGCGCCGCAGGCGAGCAAGAGGGGAATGGAGGGTAGCGGGAGCGCGCCCTGTTCGGCAAGGACCCAGAAGAACAGTACGGCGTATCCATGCCGCACGATGAAGTCCAACATGTGAGTCAAGGGAACCTCGCCGGGATGGCATGCATACGCTTAAATTATAGATGCCGCTCAAAGGCGATCCGCTTCGGCAAGGGGACGGGGGCGGCCTCCTCGTCCGGCTGGGCGGCAGGGCCTAACCCTCGCCTTGAAAACCGCCGAATACTTCTTCGGAGGTCGTTTGTGTACCGTTCCGTTGTTTTCCTACTCTTTGCAAGTCTCGTCCTGCCGGCCGCATCGGCAGCCGAAAGGCCGTCGCGTTGGCGCGCCGTCTGGCACGTGAGCGAGGCGCTGCTGGCCGGCGCCAATGGCGCGGATATCGCCGGTTCCTGGGGGAAAAGCGAAGCGAACCCGCTGTTGCGTACGGGGCAGCGCTTCAACTACGGATCGCTGGCGATCAAACTGGGAGTGCTGACCGGCAGCCTGGCCGCGCAGCACTACGTGGTCCGCAAGTCGCCGAACCTCACGCCTTACGTTGCCTCCGCGAATCTTGCTGCCGCTGCCGTGCTCAGCATCACGGCAGTGCACAACATGGGCGTGGCGCGTTAGGGGCGCGGCCGCGCTGCGCTAACGCCCGCGCGACCACTTTGCCGGCTACATCGGCCAGGCGGAAGCGCCGTCCCTGAAACTTGGGGTCAGCCGCTTGTGGTCCACGCACAGGCAATGCAGGAGGGTCGCCTTGCAGATCGCGCACGTGCACCGGGCACGCAGCCTCGTTGCAGCAATAATCTATCCGAGGCAAATATAGAACGAGAAGGCAGAGTGCATTGACAAGTTCACCTTGAACGCGAAGTTTCTCGGCCTGCTCAAAGCGATTGGTGGGTCGGAACGGGTTATCCCGGTTGAACAGGCTCTCGAAGAAGTATCGCTTGCGCCCGCAGCTCAGGGCGAGACAACAAGGCTGGGAGGAACCGTTGCGGCCACGGGCGAAGGCGCATCGGGAAGTGCGGATTTCGCGAAGATTTGTTTCTACATCTCGCCGATCGGAGAAGAGAATTCTGAGGATCGTCGCCACGCGGATTTCCTGATGGAGTATATTATCAAGCCCGCCGTGGCCGAGTTCGGTCTGACGGTAGTGCCGGCCGATCAGAATGGGCAAGCCCGGCATGATCGGCAAGCAGGTGATTGAGCACATTTTGAAGGCGCGACTAGTGGTCGTCGACCTATCGTTCCACAATCCGAATTTGTTCTATGAGTTGTGCCTACGGCATACCACCCGACTTCCTACAGTTCAGGTCAAGCGGACAGTGGATTAAAATACCGTTCGACCTGAACGGATACCGCACCATTTCGATTGAGACGCGCGATCCGTACACCCTCATGCCAAAGATCCAAACATATACGGCTGAAGTTGCTAATCAGGTGAGGCGGGCGCTTGAGGATTCGGAATCTGGCGATAACCCCATCTCTCTGTACTACCCAAGTGCGAAGCTAAATTGGGATGAGGGATAGTCACGCGAGTTCAATGAGGACGGGAGCTTGTTCAGGCGAAATTGGTGGCCGGTGCGTAGGGGCCTAGAAAACGTTCGCCGTTGAAGTGGATCAGATGCGAAGGTGCGTCGGCTACCCAGACTTCAGTTTCCCATGCGATGTCGCCCAGATATCGGCTCATGGTGGCCCGGTTGGAAAACGCGGTCACGTAAACCAGCCCGGCGGTCGCCTTGGAGAAAAGGCGGGTAAGCTCGGCATGCCGTTTCCCGTCCACGGGCCGTGACTGGTTACGGATTCGATGAGCAAGAGCCAGTTGCGCTCCGGGTAATAAAGCACAACGTCGGGCATCTTGCCGTGCGTATCGACGCTGACGCCAACTTTCGAAAGCAACACCGCGTCGAAATAGCCCCACTTCTCGCGGGTGCCGCCGGCGTAGATCAGCACGCCGCCGGGGACGAAACGCGCGCCGAAGTCCTCAATGATGACGCGGATCAGGTCGCTGTGCTCGCCGGGGCTGAGGGTGATCTTCTGACCGGGCGCTATCTGCACGGGAATGAGTTTTTGCTTGCGCTCATGGGCGTATTGCGCAGCAAGGGTCTGCCGCTTCGCAAGGTAAGCGGTCAACTGCCTGTGCCATCGTTTGGTGTCGAAGGTCCGCAAGAGTGCCGGCACGGCAGGTTCGATCTGGTAGACGGCGGCGGGGCTATTCACGGGCCGATCGGGTTTGTCTGGATTGTAAAGAGCGATACCTGCGTCAACAAACTGGTGCATGGTTTGCCGGCGAACGGTTTCGCGCGTGTTCGGAGCATATTTCTTTTCGTAGTGGTCGCGAATCCAATCCATGATCGGCGTAATGCCCATGAGCGGATTTTGCGCTTGCGCCCATGTACGGTCGGGCCTGAGATCGAGCAACGCCAGAAGGCAAAGCGCTGAACGCTCATTTTGCTGCTGGCGTGGCAAGCCCAGAGAAACCAGGACCTTGTGCGCGTTGTCGATGTGGCCTGTATCTTTCATTCGGCGAGCTTCTTCAGTTGGTCGTCAAGCATCGCCTGCGTTAGCTGGCTCTGTGCGCGCGCCCATTTTCCCAGAGCGATAAGCGCCTGGCGGCTGGGATACTTCATTAGGCGCAGGTCGGTTGCATTGACCTGTGTGTGCCCGTTGAAGCGGCGGAAATGGTCATCAACGGCGGTAGTGTTGAGAAATGCCGCCAAGCCGTGCGCAAGGCTTTCCGGCAAGCCGTGTTTGTCTTCGTGAAAGACGTTGAGGTGATTTTCGAAGCCGAGCATAGAGGCATTCGGAAAGGCGGCGGGAGTGACCACGCTC